>CAZYJD010000031.1:0-21348 GCA_964647785.1 uncultured Chitinophagaceae bacterium | reverse complement strand
GAATCCCAGCAGTATTTGGTGCCGATGATGGCCTGAATGCTATCTCCAAGCTTCAGCATGCTCATCGGAAGAGGTAGTCTGGCATAAACTGTTTTTCCGTTGACGTACCAATACAAAGTGTAATCGTCTGTAACCCCTACTGCCCGATGACCGTATTGGGTGGCAGATGGAACAATGATGACCGTATCTGCAGGATTTCCGAAATAGACCTCTTCTTTCAATGTATCCGCACAGCCGGTATTTTTATCCATTCGAAGGGTGTATACCGGATCACCATCTACGCCATTTCGAACATCTAATATCACATAGTCGTTGCCTTCTTCAATTACAGGAAGTGTGGTTTTATAGCCAAACCCATACAGCGTATCCCATTCAGGTTTATTGAGTGTCAATGTTTTTTCATCTCTACATAGTCTGAAACAAGCACAATAATCTCCTGTAAAAACATACCGATCTGGAACCGAATCGATATAAATAGACACATTCAGTCTGCTTGTGCAGAAAGCTGAACTGTCCCAGGACTCCAATTGGTGAGACAACCAACTGCCTTCCTTCCAGTACGGAAGAGGAACTTGAAAACTGTAAACAGCTTCTTCACTCAATGTATCCTTGTAATTATTGCCGTACCAGCGAAAAACTCGTTCAAGGCTGTCGTTCCCTAGGGTTGCTATTTCACCCGGGCAGTAATGCCAATCTTCCTGTGTAATTATGCCTAAGTCATTGTAGGTGAGGGGTTTCACCACTTCATAGTCCAAGCTTGAAAACGAGCGGCATCCGCTCATCGTATCAACCGCAAGCAAAGAAATACTTCTCCGTCCTGTTGAGTCTGCTGCATACTGAATGGCTGAACTGTCGTTTCCATTCATGCCCTTGATACCGGACCAACGGTATGTTACATGTGCTGATGCTGCTTTTCCCAACCATCTCGGTGTCATCTGGCATCCACCATCTTCGGTTTTGTCAGAAATAAAGGCCTCAGGGGCCTGAATGAAAGCCGCCCGTTTGTCAAGTGCTCCTTTCACCCCAGGATGACTCGCCTCCAATCGGTAGCGATAATTGGGTGAGGAAGGCAATCCAAAAGGTATCCAAACCCGGATGCTGTCTGGTACTTCGGTGCCATTCACGGATCCGATTTCCATTCCGTTGGTAAAATCTCCTTTGCTGTCTGACAATACCACTTTGAATCGGTTGGCACTTTCGTAAGTGCCTACACCTTTATAGCGCTGATCAACATAAACCGTGCTGCTGTCGTTGCTGCAGCTGATGAGGTCTCCTTCGGGGATGAGCATATGCAGGGAGAGGAACTCCAGTTTGTTGCATTCGGTGCACACCACCACCAGATAATCATCTTCTACATTGGCATACAAACCTGATGGGGTGTTGAAACCGGAAAGAAATGTAAAGGTATCCAGACCGGAAGGAGCGCGATAAACAAAATCATCGCCCCAGTTCGAGAGGTAGAAATTGCCCTGGGCATCCTGTACCAGGTCGTTGGGAAAATCGAGTCCTGTGCGCACGATCAGACTGTCATTGCCGTTCGTAGGATTCAATTGATACACATTGCCTCCTGTGGTATCACTTAACACGAGCAACCTTCCCTCCCGGTCGAACATCATGCCTGCCGGTCGCTGAATGCTTTGATTGATTGTGCTGAAGCTGATGGAATAAAAAGGCGCAGAACCAATGCTTGCCTTGATGATTTGGCTTCCCCCCCGATCGCTGATGAACATTTCATTGGCATTGTTTGGGTTGAAAACCGCATCATGCGCTTCCACTGCCCCGCCAATGGCCACCGAGCCCAGGGCATTGAATTTGCCCGGATCATAGAATTTCAATTGATTGCTGTCGACAACGATCAGCGCCTTGCTGCCTGCATAGGTGCCGAATAGCACGTCATATGGACGGTACAGGCCGGTGATGACTGTGCGATGGTTAAAAGTCGAATCCAGCCGGCTGATGCTGCCATTGCCCTGATTGCTGATATAAAAGCTGCTTGCCTCTCTTGTGATGCGGTAAGGCCTGTTGTACTGAGCAAATGCGGCAACATCCGAGAGCAGTAGCGAGCATAAGCCAAAAATAATTTTCTTGGGCTGCATGTATCAAAGATAGTCTGAACACAGAATATGTTGCATGGAGAGAAGAAGGGAGGGCGGGAGGAGGGGAGGACGGGAGGACGGGGGAGCTCAGTGCTGCACTGGATTTCTCAATGATGTCGATAATCACTCAGAATCAGCTTCGCTTTTCATCTACTGCCGCTCAAACGCACCTGCATCCGGCTTGGAATCGCGGGCTTTTCCTTCAAAATCGCTCTGTATGGGAGGCGATAACACGGCACCTATGTCGATGGCAGAGCTGGCCGAGTCGATTTGAAAATCATAGGCCTGTACATTTTTAAAACGGGCAGGTTGGTTCAGCACATTTTTCAAACTGCCTTCTGCCAGTTCGTTTCGCTTGCTTCTTAGCAGGTTATGGCCAAAATAGAAGGTGCCCAGTTTGGAGGGGTCGATGTCCCAGCCAATTTCTTCTTCCAGCACCCCATCTACGATGCTGTTTTGCAAACTGAAATTCAAATCGAAAGAGGCAATGGGCCTGAGCAGCTCATCCCGCTCAATATTCAATACCGCCAAACCGGGATCTCTTCTCGAAAAACTACCTCCATAGGTGGCAAAAGTGCAGTGGCGCAAATCGTAATTGCCTCCTTGTTGGGCCAGAAAACTAAAGCGCCCACAGTTGGCAAATACGCTGTTTTCGGCATAAACCGTACTGCCTTTGCCCGCCATTCCATCAAACGACATATTTCTTACCATGGTGTTGTAAACCAGCGCATTGGGATTGCCATTGCTGCTGCTCGAATCCATGTAAATGCCCACGGTTCCATTTTTGATCAACGCATGCCGGATGACGTTATTGGTGCTCGGCCATGCCAGCCAAATCCCGCCCCACTGACCGGGAATTTCTTCATAAGCGGGCTCCAAGCGGTCGGCCTGAAATTCCACCGGTTCATCTGCCGTGCCATTCACGCGCAACTGCCCTTCTACATAAATCCAGCTTCTGGCTGAGGTATGCACTTTCACCCCTTTTTGTATGGTAAAGGTGCAGCCTTCGGGCACATAAACATATCCTGCAACCACATAGGGCTTACTCACATCATCCCATACCACATTGCACAGGGTATCACGAAGAAAATAGTGCGCATCCTGTCCCCATGCGGCCAAATGCACATACTGTCGGGCGCCATGGGTAAGAAATTCAATGGAATCGCGAATAATGAGCGGACGCGATTGCGGATCGCCATTGGGAGGAAGACTCAATTCCACGAAAACAAATACACTGTCGCGGGGCAGAATTTCCAGTCCTTCAATGATCTTTCCGGGGATTCCATCGGCATTCAGTCGGAAAAAACTTTGTTCTCCGGCACCCAAACGAATATCTGTGCGAACCTTCTCGTCATATGGATTCACAATCACCAACTGCTTGGTAACTGACATGGGATAATTTCCGCCACTTTGGGTGAATACCGTATCGAAATACACCGTATCGCTCCTTAGTTCAAGCATGGCGTTGTTCCCTGAAAAGAGTGGAATCTCCCTTCTGCACGAGAACAATGCTGCCATCAGCACGATGGCCATAAAAATGCGCTTGATTATAGGAGACATGATTGCAAAACTAAACGAAAGCTTCAGTCCTGTTGTTATGGCTTGTTTTATGAGCGGATTAAAATGACGAAAGAAGTATTTTTGCACTCTTATTAAAAAACTGACATGATAATAGGCGTTCCCAAGGAAATCAAGAACAACGAGAATCGCGTAGCGGTTACTCCTGCAGGTGCTCAAGAGCTGATCAAGCACGGTCACACCCTTTATGTTCAAAGCACAGCCGGCAACGGCAGCGGCTTCAGCGATGAAGAATATGTTGCAGCAGGTGCCCAGATACTTCCCAGCATCGAAGAGGTGTACGGAATTGCTGAAATGATCATCAAAGTAAAAGAACCCATCGAGCCTGAGTACAAGCTCATTAAAAAAGATCAGTTGGTGTTCACCTATTTCCACTTTGCCAGTTACGAACCGCTTACCCACGCCATGATGGAGAGCGGCGCTGTTTGTTTGGCTTACGAAACCGTTGAGAAAGCCGATCGCAGCCTTCCGTTGCTTGTGCCGATGAGTGAAGTTGCAGGCCGCATGGCCATTCAGGAAGGAGCAAAATATCTTGAGAAACCCATGGGTGGACGAGGAATCCTTCTCGGAGGTGTTCCGGGTGTGCGCCCAGCCAAGGTGATGATCCTCGGCGGAGGAGTGGTTGGAACCAATGCAGCCAAAATGGCCGCCGGTATGGGAGCCGATGTAACCATACTCGACCTCAGCCTGCCTCGTTTGCGCTACCTCGATGATGTAATGCCCGCCAATGTGAATACGTTCATGAGCAATGAGTACAACATTCGCGAGCTCCTGCCAAGCCATGACTTGATTGTAGGTGCTGTGCTCATTCCCGGTGCCAAGGCTCCACACCTCATTACCCGCGAAATGCTGAAAGACATGCGCCCCGGAACCGTTTTGGTTGATGTGGCCGTGGATCAGGGTGGTTGCATTGAAACCTGCAAACCCACTACCCACGAAAACCCCACTTTCGTCATTGACGACATTGTGCACTATTGCGTGGCAAACATGCCGGGTGCAGTACCTTATACCTCTACCCTCGCCCTCACCAACGCCACCCTGCCTTATGCCATCGAACTGGCCAACAAAGGCTGGAAAGCGGCTTGCCGTGAAAACAACGAGCTGAAACTCGGTCTGAATGTAATCGACGGAAAGATCGTTTACAAACCGGTAGCCGATGCTTTCAATCTGCCCTACAGCCAGGTGGAAGAGTTTTTGGTGTAAGAAGGAGTGAATAGTTGATAGTTTTTAGTGGATAGAGGGCGCATGACGCAGTGAACTTGCCTGATTAGGCTTATCTTCAAATTTTAAGAGAAAAGATGCCAACTATCAACTATTAACTAAGAACTATTCACTGACAAAAGACCCGGTTCCTTTGCCTCTTACTATCCAAATAGGAAAGCCAACAAACTCAGGAAAGCTGCCTCTTGCCTCGTGCCTCTGACTTCTGACTTCTGACCTCTTGTCTCTTGCTTCTAAAAGTCTCGCCACTAGCAATCCAGAAATCTAGTCTTCCATGGTCATTTAATCCCGCAACTTTAATATCCTTGCCCCATGAAGTTGCACCACAAGCTTTATGGCGAGGGGCCTGAAACGCTCTTCATCCTCCACGGACTGTTTGGCATGCTTGACAACTGGCACATGATTGCCTCCAGACTCAGTGAAGATCTGGGGTTGAGGGTGATTGCCGTTGACCAAAGAAACCACGGCTACTCTCCCCATAGCGATGAGATGAACTACATCCTTATGGCCATTGACTTGCTCGAACTGATGAACGAGCTGCACATCGATCAGTGCCATCTAATGGGGCATAGCATGGGCGGTAAAACAGCCATGACTTTTGCGGCCTTGCATCCTGAAAAACTGAAAAGCCTCATCGTGGTGGATATCGCTCCCAAAGCCTACGGACGAGGCCACGATTTCATCTTTGATGCACTGTTCGATCTGCATCCCGAAACCTGTCAAAGCCGCAACGAACTGGAAGAGCGCCTCAGCCGACATATATCCGACAATGGCATCCGCCTGTTTCTCATGAAAAACCTCATTCGCAAAACAGGTGAAGAGGGCTACGCCTTTAAAATGAACCTTCAGGCCATCCATCAGGCCTATGACAAAATCAGCGGTGAAGTGGAAATCGGATGGCCGGTGGCCTTGCCAACCCTCTTTATTCTGGGTGATCGCTCCCCCTATGTCAAATCCTCAGATGAAGGTGCCATCCTGCAAAGTTTTCCGGAAGCCGAATTTGTGAGAATCCCCAATTCGGGCCATTGGGTGCATGCTGAAAATCCCAATGGTTTTATCGATGCGCTGGAATTATTTTTGAGCAATATCTGACATGCCACGCCAGCTCAAGGCTTTTCTGATGCCCATTCTGCTGTTGAGTTCCCTGCTTAGCAGCGCACAAAGCACCCGTGTGCAGGGGAGAATTACGGATGCGGAAACCGGTGAATCCCTGCCTTTTGTGAATGTGATCTTTGCAGGCATCAAAACCGGTACCACCACCGATTTCGACGGCTATTACATTCTTGAGACCACCCAAAGGGTAGATTCCATCATCTTTAGCTATGTGGGATACGACAAAATCATCCGGGCCGTGGAACAGGGTCAGAGCCAAACCATCAATGTACAACTGAAAGCCTCATCGGCAGAATTGCGCGAGTTTGTGATCAAACCGGGTATCAACCCCGCCAACATCATCATTAAACGCGCCCAGCGAAACAAAAAGCTGTACAACATCGAAAAACTGGAGGCTTACGAGTATGAAAGTTACAATCGGGTGCAACTGGCAGTAGATAATATCACCGATGCACTGAAAGAAAGAAAGGTTTATCAGGAAATCGCCCCCCTTTTCGATACCATGAGCGCTTTTGATGAAAGCGGGCAGGCCAAAGTACTTCCTGTATTTGTTTCTGAAAGCCTCAGCAAATATTACTTCCGCAAAGATCCTCGGCGCACCAAAGAGGAAATCATTGCCACCAAAGTAAGTGGCGTGGGCGTGGGCGACGACAGCTACATCTCACAGGTGCTGGGCGCCACCTTTCAGCAGTACAATTTCAACGAAAACAACCTCTACATACTCGATAAGGACTTCATCAGCCCCTTATCGGTTCAGAGCCTGTCGTACTACGTTTTTATTCTGCAAGACAGCGTGTACCTCGACGGAAAAAAGTGCTTTGAAATCAGGGTGGAACCCAAAAACGAAAAAGACCTGGTGTTCAGAGGAACCATCTGGATTGCCGACAGCAGCTATGCCCTGAAACGTCTGGCCTTGGAAATCACGGATCAAGCCAACATCAACTTTGTAGAAAAACTAAAGATTCAACAGGAACTGGTGGAAGTGGGCGAGGGTGCATGGCTGCCTGCCAAAACCAGGGTGCTGCTCGATGTGGCCGACTTCACAGGAGATATGCTGGGCATCGTGGGCCTGTACTACAACAGCAACCGCAACCACCGTGTGAACCAGGAACGTGGACTGAGTTTTTTCGAAGAAAAAATCAGCATCGACCCCGATATCTACAACCGCGATCAAAGCTTCTGGGACAGCTCCCGTCATGAGAAAATATCGGCTGAAGATATCCGCATTTATGGCATGGTCGACAGCCTGAAAAATAAACCCATCATCAAATCTTATGTAGATCTGGTGGAAGTTCTGGTGGATGGCTACCGACCAATGGGCAAGATTGATGTCGGACCCTACTGGTTTCTGGCGGGCTGGAACCCAATGGAAGGATTCAGAACCCGCATCGGCCTGCGCACCAATGAAGACTTCAGCAAGAAATGGGTGTTTCAAGGTTATGGTGCCTATGGTTTTGGCGACCAACAATTCAAATACGGACTGAAAGCCGACTACATCCTTTCCCGTAAAAAATGGACCACCCTCGGCATCACCGCACGAAGAGATGTGGAACTCATCGGATTAACCGATCGCGATTACGGAACCTCTGCCATGTTCGATGCTTTTAGCACCTTTGGTTCCAACCGGCTCAACCGGGCCATCGAATACCAGTTCAGAGCCGAAAGGGAGTTGATTAAGGGCTACACCCAAAAACTATCCTTTGGCACTAAAAACTTCATATTCGAACCCCAGCAAGGCTTCAATTTCCAATACCGAACAGCACCGGAACTGGGTGATGCCTCTCCCCTCAGCAGCAGTTTCAGAACCACCACCCTGCAGCTCGAAGGCCGCTGGTCGTACAAAGAGCTTTACGTGATCCGCAAAAACAAACGGGTGAGCCTTGGAAACTACAAAGCACCTGTGGTAACCCTTAGCTACACCCATGGCTTTCGCGACCTGCTCATGAGCGATTTTCACTTTCAGAAATGGGGACTCCACGTTTGGCAATTCAACAGCCTGGCAAACCTGGGGACCTTTGAATACAACTTCAGGGTAGGAAGAACATTTGGCACCCTGCCCTTCCCTGCACTGGAAGTCATCCGAGGAAACCAAAGCCCCTTCTCCATCAAAGACGGCTTCAATATGATGAACTTCTACGAGTTTATCGCCGATGCCTACATCATGGGGCATTACGAACACCAGTTCAACGGATTGATCATGAACCGCGTTCCGCTCCTACAGCGATGGAAATGGAGAAGCTTTGTGAATGCCAAGGCCATTTACGGCAGCCTCACGGATGCCAATGCCCGGCTTATTCCCGCCGACCTCAGAAGCAGCCTGGGTGTGAACACCTTCGATCATCGGGTGTATGCAGAAGTGGGTTATGGCATTGAGAACATCCTCAAGGTATTGCGGGTCGATTTCATCCACCGCCTTAGCTATTTGGAACACCCGGGGGTAAGGCCCTTTGCCGTTAAGGGCAATGTGGTCATCCGCTTCTAAAACAATACCAAAACGGCTGTACCGGCGTTCTTTAAGTGTTGAACAAGCAAACAATCCTAACATCAGCCCTTTTCTTCCTACTGAGCCTTTCTGTGCCTCTTCAGGCGCAAACTTTCGCCGATAGCCTGGCCAAGAAGGCCATCGTCTTAAGTCGTCAAAAGGTGCAATACGATCCAACTTATTTCCGCATTGCGTATCCGGGTGGAGACGTGCCCGCCCACAAAGGCGTTTGCACCGATGTGATCATACGCGCCTATCGCCTCATGGGCATCGACCTGCAAAAAGAAGTGCATGAAGACATGCAAAAGCATTTCGAGAAATACCCCAAAATATGGGGGCTGAAAAGCACCGATAAAAACATCGACCACCGCCGGGTGCCCAATTTAATGACCTTTTTTGGCAGAAAGGGGCAAGCCTTAGCCATCAGCCAACAAGCCGTTGATTACCGCGCCGGAGATATCGTTTGCTGGAATTTGGGTGGAGGCATCACCCACATCGGCCTGGTCATGCACGCCCTCAGTTCTGATGGCAAAAGGCCGCTCATTCTGCACAACATCGGCGGCGGACAGGTGATTGAAGATGTGCTCTTTAGCTATACCATCATTGGCCATTATCGTTATGGGAGATCGTGATGTGGGATGTACGATATAAGATGTATGATATACGATTTAGGATGTATGATATTTTCCCAAATCATTCTGTGCTCAAATAGCTCAACCTCCCTTGCAGGTAAGGTGGATTCGGTAGCCGTCCCAAATCCAAAATCAGTTAGGTTCATTGCGTCATGCGTCTTTCTTCAGCCACCAAACCACCTGCAAAGCAGTCCTACATCTTACATCCTATATCCTAAATCAGCTATGTACATGTGTCGCTCCTACGGAGCTGGTTTACCTACCACCTTATATTGCTACAAGAATGTCGTCCCGCCGGGACTTCCATCTCTACTATGCTAGAAAGTATAACGTCTTCTTGCTTTCGTGTTGTCAACCAAAATCAGGCAAGTTCAATGAGTCATGCGTCTTGAGTCATGTGTCCTGTGGTGTCTTTCTTCAGCCCCCAAACCACCGACAAAGCCGTCCTAAATCATACATCCTAAATCGTACATCAATAACTCAACAACTCATCGATGGCTTCTGCCACTTTCTCGGCATTGGGCAACATTTCTTTCTCCAGCCCCATATTCAGGGGTACAGCCGGCAAATTGGCACTGCCAATGGTTTGCACCGGAGCATCAAGGAATTGGAAACACGTGCGCGAAATTCTTCCCGCAAGGGCTTCGGCAAAGCTGTTGTTCAAAGTCTCTTCGGTCAAAACAATGGCCTTTCCGTGGCGCTTCACGCTTTCAAAAACCGCTTCATCGTCACAGGGATTGAGGGTTCTTAAATCCAGGATCTCCACACTGCCAGGGAATGATTTGGCCGCTGCACTGGCCCACCAAACGCCCATGCCGTAGGTAATGATGGTCAGCGTGCTGCCAGCATCTAACTCTTGTTCTGAAGCCTCGAGATGGACTCTGGCTTTGCCCAATGGAATCATGTAATCCGCATCCGGCTCGATGGTTTTGGCGCCTTCCGTGCCGGGTACCTTGCTCCAGTAAATGCCCTTGTGCTCGAACATCACCACCGGATTGGGATCGTAAAATGCAGCTTTCATCAAGCCCTTCATATCGGCGGCATTGCTGGGGTAAACCACTTTAATGCCCTTGATCGGCAAAATACTCGACTCAACTGTACCGCTGTGGTAAGGACCTCCTCCTCCATAGGCGCCCGTAGGAACACGTATTAAGCTCTGCACCGGATATTTCCCGCGGCTCAGATAACAGCTTTTGCTCAACTCCGTAACCAATTGGTTGATGCCCGGCCAAATGTAATCGGCGAATTGTATTTCCACGATGGGCTTGCATCCAACAGCACTCATTCCGGCAGTAGAGCCGATGATATACGCCTCCTGAATGGGGGTGTTGAACACGCGGTTTTTACCGTACTTTCCCGCAAGGGTGGCCGCCTCTCTAAACACACCTCCCAGCCTGTATCCTACATCTTGCCCATAAAGCAAGGCTTCGGGATGTTTCCTGAGGATTTCGTCCATTGCGTGAAGAGCTGCATCCACCATGATGATTTTTTCGGTGGCTCCTGTCGGGGTTCGTTCACCCACTTCTTCTAAAACCTCGCTTGGCGCAATCACATTCTCCATCAAGGTGTCGGCATTCGGTTCAGGCGCGTCAACCGCATTCTGAAATGCCTGCTCCATATCGGCCCTGGCTTCGGCTTTTACGCGCTGCAGTTCCTCTTCGCTCTCTCCCATTTCATGCAGCAGCTCGCGCAATTTTGGGAAAGGATCGCTCATTTTGTGTTCTTCCAGATCGTCGCGATACCATTCGCTGCGAACCCCAGATGTATGATGACCCAGCAATGGAACCATGGCATGCACCAACATGGGTTTTCTGTTCTTACGCACCCATTCAATGCTGTCGTTCATCAACTCATAACTCTCCGGAAACTCCGAGCCATCAATGCGTATACGCTTCATGCCCTTGAATCCTGCTGCAAACTCATAGGCATCCATGGCGCGCATTTCATCACCGCTTGCAGAAATGCCCCAATCGTTGTCCTGCACCAAAAAGATGATGGGCAACTCATGCAAAACAGCCATTTGCATGGCTTCACTCACTTCTCCTTCGGTTACCGATCCGTCTCCCAATGAACAAATGACCACGGCTTTCTCTTCGCCTTCATACAGTTTATGCTCTTCGAGGTATTTCAAGCCATGGGCAATGCCGGTGGTTGGTATGGCCTGCATGCCCGTTGCACTGCTCTGATGCGCAATTTTGGGCATGTCATCCCTTTGCAGCGATGGGTGTGAATAATACGAACGACCTCCGCTAAACGGATCGCCATCTTTTGCAAGAAGCTGCAACATGAGCTCATAGGGCTCCATACCAATTCCCAACAAAATGGATTCATCACGGTAATAAGGCGCTACCCAGTCGTGTGGCTTTAACAAAAAGGCCGTTGCCAGCTGAATGGCTTCATGACCCTTGCTGGTGGAATGCACATACTTGGTGATGGGTCGGTTTTCGTCATATATGTCTGCCATGGCCCTGGCCCTGCACATCAGGCGGTATGCCTTTCGCAATACATCTATGTTTACGATTGAATTGGAATGAAATTTCGCGTCTCCTTTACTCATGCGGAAGATTTGGTGCAAATTAAGGCATTTCAGGAGGGAATTACCTTGCTTGAACAAGCCGGCTAATAACCATTCATGATGTTTATGAAACTGATAAGAGTATGATACTCTTGTGGCAATCTGATGACAATGAGACAAAACTCATAAAAGCACTTCTTGTTTAATCTTTATAACAAAATATTAAACAAAAAATTATGACTCACATTCACTTCAGTTTTTCCATTCAGCAAATGCTTCGCACCACTGCGCTGGCTTTCTGTCTAATGATTGCCAATGGGCTCTCCGCACAATCCAATGTATTCGACGACATCATTGCTAGCAGTCCCAATCACACGGCTTTAAAAGCTGCCCTCGAACAGGAAGGTTTGGAAGCTGCCCTGCGCGACAACAATGCAACTCTCACCGTATTTGCTCCTACAGATGATGCCTTTAGCGCTCTTGCTACAGCCCTGAACACAGATTTGAATGGCTTGTTGGCTCTTCCCAACCTGCGCGATATTCTTCTTTACCACGTGTTGGGAAGCACCGTTGCTTCGGCAGATATCAGCAACGGACAGTTGGCCAATCCGCTCAACACCGCCAATAGTCTGAAACTGACACTGACCGGAAACAATGAGGTGTATGTTAATCAGGCCATGGTAACAACGGCTGATTTACAAGCAGACAACGGTCTGGTTCATGTGCTGAATGCGGTTGTACTTCCATCTAAAACCGTAGCTGATATTGCCATCGACAATGGATTTAGCACCCTGGTAGCAGCCGTAGTGCAGGCAGAACTTCTTCCTGCATTGACGAATCCTTTCGCACAACTTACCGTATTCGCTCCTTCCAATGAAGCTTTTGATTCACTGGCAGCGAGACTCAATACCGATCTCAACGGATTGCTCGCCCTGCCAAATCTCAGCGATGTGCTGCTTTATCACGTGCTCGGTGAGAAAAGCATGGCAGCAGATCTTTCCAATGGTGCTTTGTTGAATCCGCTCAACACCGCCAATAGCCTCAAGGTAACCATTACCTCCAACAATGGTGTATTCCTCAATCAGGCCACCATCGGTAGCACCGATCTGGAAGCCGGTAACGGGGTAGTACATGTATTGAATGACGTGGTGCTTCCCGGAAAAACGGTGGCTGACATTGCCATCGACAATGGATTTACCACCCTGGTAGCAGCCGTAGTTCAGGAAGAACTTCTTCCTGCATTGACCGACCCTTTTGCAGACTATACCGTATTTGCACCCACCAATGATGCATTTACTCAACTGGCTACTGATTTGAATCTCAGCCTTGAAGAGGTGCTCGCCCTGCCAAACCTGAAGGACATTTTGCTCTACCATGTTGTGGGTGAGAGCCTTGAATCAGGTGAACTGAGCAATGGCACTGTGAATACCCTCGCCACCGGCCAAACCCTCGATATTAATACCGACAATGGGGTGCTGGTGAATGGCATTGCAGTCGATCAGGCCGATCTCACTTCAGAAAATGGTGTGGTGCACGTAATAGGTGGTGTGCTACAACCCGGATTGAATTCAATCGAAAACAGCTTGAATGTTCGCGATCTGGAAATCTTCCCGAATCCTGCGAACAACTTTCTGAAACTGGCATGGACCGGAGAAGGAAGCTATGTGTTGCAAAACATGCAGGGCCAGATCATGCAGCGCGGTGCAGCCAACGAAATTATTTCTGTACAGGACCTTCCACAGGGCCTCTACCTGATCAGCATTCAAACTGAGAACAGCCTGTATCAGGGCAAATTCATTCGCCAATAAGGCTTCTCAACTAAAAACCGGGAAGGCGGAGGTGGTTCACCTTCGCCTTTTTTATTTCACAGCAACAGGTTGTCGAGCAAACGAACGCCACCATAAAGCACTGCCACCAATACAACCGCTTTTTGGCCCTCCTTCATTTGATCCAAGGGTTGAAGGTTTTCCTGATGCACCACATCGAGATATTCCAGCACACAACCTTCTTCTTTTTTAAGGCATCTCCTCGCTTGAAACAGGGCCTCATCCAATCCGTTTAAAGGAATATCTGCTTTCAATTTTAATAAGCAGCGGTAAATAAAGCCAGCGCGATCTCGCAGCTCAGACGACAAACGTTCGTTTCTGCTGCTCATGGCAAGGCCATTTGCTTCTCGAACAATGGGTACGATGCGCAATTCCACTTTCGGATGGTAATGGGCTTTCATTTGGTGAATCACCCGTGTTTGCTGAAAATCTTTTTGACCAAAGTAGGCACGATCGGCTTCAACAATATCGAATAGTCGCCTCACCACATTGGCAACTCCCTGAAAGTGACCCGGGCGCTGAGCCCCTTCAAGTATTTCATCCAATCCGCCTAAATCAATTTGGGTAGAGGTATAATTCGAACCATACATTTCTTCAACCTGAGGAAAGAAGAGGGCATCGACCCCACTTTCTAACAAGAGTTCCATATCCCGCCCGATGGGTCTCGGATACTTCTCAAGATCGGATGGATCATTGAACTGGGTGGGGTTCACAAAAATGCTTACCACCACCAAATCGGACTCTTCCATGGCCTGCTTTACAAGCGTGAGGTGTCCCTGATGAAGCGCACCCATGGTTGGAACAAATCCCACGCAATGAATTCCTTCTTCTCGGCGTTTTCTTAAATACGTGCTTAGTTTTTCAGCCTCCTGAAATACATTCATATACAGGAAAATTAGTTAAAATGCAAGTGGCAATGCTAATAAAAATCAGGAATTTGGGTGGTACCTTTGCATTCCTTTTTCAATTCAATCCAAATCATCTATGGAAAATTCCAGAAAAAAAGTTCTTTTCATTAGTTCAGAGATGAGGCCATTTATCGATGGCGACTCAACCCTACTAGACCTTGCACGCATCCTTCCACAGGCTGTGCAAGAAGATGACAACGAGGTAAGGATATTGGTTCCTCGTTTTGGTTTAATCAATGAGCGCAGAAACAGGCTTCACGAAGTGGTGCGTTTGTCCGGTATGAATATCACCATTGACGACAATGACAACCCGCTCACCATCAAGGTAGCCTCTATCCCAAGCACGAAAATGCAGGTGTATTTCCTGGATAACGAAGACTACTTCCACCGAAAAGCATTGTATGCAGATGATGAAAACAACTTCTTCAATGACAATGATGAACGCACCATCTTCTTTTGCAAAGGAGCGTTGGAAACCGTTAAAAAACTGGGTTGGTATCCAGACATCATTCACTGTCAGGGTTGGATGACTTCCTTGATTCCGATGTATCTCAAAACCATGTACAAGGATGAGCCGGTATTCCAGAGTGCGAAAGTAATTTACTCTGTATTCAACAATACATTCTCAGAAAATCTGGGCGAAGATTTCGCTCGCAAAGCCAGCCTCAATCATATTTCTGATGAAGCCCTTGCTCCATTCGGAAATGCCGATTGCACCAGTTTGCACCTCGGGGGTGTGGCCCATGCAGATGCCGTAGTGAAATGTGAAACTGAAATTGCTCCTGAAATTGAGCAATTCATTAGTGAAAGGAAAAAGCCCGTGTTGGAGCACAACTCCGATGAGTATGCCCGTGAATACCTCAACTTCTACGACAGCGTTTTGTCGCATAACTAATTGGCTGAACCTCCTGCTGTTTTTTGGGGTTCTGGCGCTTTCATGTCAGAACAAAGAAACAGACATAGGGTTGGATCTGCGTGCTGATGGCGGTGCTTTCAATACCATCAGTGTCTCAGATTTTAACATTGCTACCTACACCCTGGCTGAAGATAGTTTTGCAACAGACTCGCTTTCGGTTTATGCCTTGGGAGCCTTGAACGATCCTCTTTTTGGGCTCAATCAAGCTTCCATTGTTTCGCAAATCGGATTGAGAGAATTTAATTTCAGCTTTGGAGCAGGGGCACAAATTGATTCGGTGGTTCTCGCCTTGAGGTATTCAAGCGGAGCAGAGGTTTATGGCCCAAATAGTGTTCAGAAATTCAACATCTACAAGCTTGCTGAAGATCTGATTGCTGAAAACAAATATTATTCAAACAGCCCTTACAGCAAAGGCGATTTAATCGGCAGCTGGAGCGGTTCTTTCAATACCACCGACAGTGTGATCATTGTTGAACAAAATCGCACCTACAATGACCCTGCACAGCTCAGGATACGCCTATCCAATTCTTTTGGAACAGAATTGCTCAATGCTCCTGCTTCTGTTTTTACTTCAAATGAGGCGTTCTTTGATTATTTAAAAGGGCTGGTGATTGAACCGGATGCCAGCACTTTGTCAAATTCTGAAGGAGGGTTGAGCACCTTTAACCTCAATTCGGCCTTCTCGAGATTAACCGTTTATTACAACGACTCCCTTCTGAAAAATTTCGAATTCAGTGCTCCTGCCCGCAAGTTCAATCACTATGAACAAGCCGAGCGGCCTTCTGAATTGGAACAACAACTCAATCAGAGCGGATCCCACTTCAATAAGACCTTTGTACAATCACTGGGCGGTTGTAAAATGAAGGTTGACATTACAAACTTGTTGGACTTTGTTCCTGAGAATAAAGATGTTCTCATCAATGAAGCCATCTTGCGCTTCTATCCTGAACAGTCAAGCATCTCAGATAACTTTGGTCTTCCCGGTAGATTGAACCTTTTTCAACCCCATCCGGATGACGGTAGAAATCAGGTGATATTAGACTATTTGGACTTCCTTAATCCCAATGTGAACTTTCCTGTTTATGGGGGTGTTTATAGCCAGGAAGAAGAGGCCTACATTTTTCGTTTCAACCGGCATTTGCAAGAAATGATCCGAAGAAAACGCGCAGGTGAAGAACAGGTAAATCGCGGCTTTTATGTAACCCTACCTGCAGATTTTCCGCTGTTTCCAGGAAGGGTGGTTTTTGATACCGATACTTCGTCAAGCGGTAAAATGAGCCTTGAAGTGGTTTATACTGAACTGAATTAAATCTTTAGTGTTAATTGATTGATGTCTCACCCATTTGACTTGGCCTCCAGAGGAAACCATCCGCAAGATACCATCATTGAATCGGGCGGTTTAAAAATTGGTGGTCGCAATTTTGCCCTCATTGCCGGACCCTGTGCGGTTGAAAATGAGGAACAGATGCACCGAATAGGCGCGCTCCTTAAAAAACATGATGTACCCTTTTTGAGGGGGGGTGCTTACAAACCTAGAACCAGCCCATATCGCTTTCAAGGATTGGGTTTAGACGGACTTAAACTCATGCGAGAGGTAGCCGACACCTACGGGCTGCAAGTGGTAACAGAGATCATGGATTACAGCCTCATTGACGAAGTGTATGCCTATGCTGATATCCTTCAGGTGGGCGCCAGAAACATGAAGAACTACCACTTCCTTAAATTATTGGGGGGCACCGATAAACCCATTTTGCTCAAACGCGGCATGGACGCCACCATTGAAGAATGGTTGCTGGCTGCCGAATATATTCTACTCGGAGGCAACCAACAGGTTATTCTTTGTGAAAGGGGCATCAGAACTTTCGATGATTCTGTTCGCAATACCTTTGATACCGTATCGATTCCCTTGGTGCAAAGTCTCAGTCATCTGCCCGTTATTGCCGATCCTTCGCAGGGAACGGGTAACAGACAACTTGTTGAAGCCGCGAGCATGGCCGCCGTTGCTGCAGGTGCCCAAGGTCTCATGATAGAAGTGCACAATGAACCCGAAACCGCTTTGAGTGATGGTCCACAGAGCTTGTATCCCGAGCAATTTGATCAACTGCTTATGCGCTTGGAAGGTCTGCTGAAATGGGCAGGTAAGCTTCACTGGAAACAGGACACAACGAATCCGGTGATGGAAGAAAAAGTCGAAATCCAGCCTTAAAATTGTTTCTTTGCAGCCGTTCTAAAGGAATGAGCCAATTAGCATGATGAGAATAGCATTGATAGGCGCCACAGGCCTCGTAGGTTCAGAAATGATACGTGTTTTGGAGAGATCTCCATTGAACATCAGCGGTTTTTTTCCAGTTGCCTCTCAGGCTTCAAAAGGGAAAAAAATTTTACTGAAAGGGTCCACTTATGAAGTGGGCACCATCGAGGAAGCTGTGCAATGGAAACCAGATGTGGCACTTTTCTCTGCCGGCTCTGAACTCTCCATAAAATACGCTCCAATTTTTGCAGAAACGGGTTGCAGGGTCATCGATAATTCTTCGGCATGGAGAATGGATCCCTCCAAGAAATTAATCGTTCCTGAAATCAATGGAGACGACCTCAATGAAGACGACTTCATCATTGCCAACCCGAATTGCAGCACCATTCAAATGATAATGGCCATCGGTCCTCTGCACAAAGAATTTGGCGTTAAACGGCTGATTGTAAGTACCTATCAATCCGTTACCGGCACCGGTTACAAGGCCGTACAACAAATGGAGGACGAGCGCGCGGGGGTGTCCGCTGAAAAAGTATATCCCTACCCCATTGATAAGAATTGTATCCCCCAATGCGATGTGTTCCTGGACAATGGGTACACTAAGGAGGAAATGAAACTGGTGAACGAAACCAAAAAAATCCTCAATGACCAGAGCATCAGAATCACAGCCACCGCAGTGCGTGTTCCAGTGGTGGGAGGTCACAGTGAGTCGGTGAACATCGAATTTGAAAAAAATCTGAACCCGCAAAAAGTACGGGACATACTGGCAAACACCAAAGGGGTGATTGTACTCGATGAACCTGACCAGCTTAAATATCCCATGCCCTTGCTGAGCCATGGAAAAGATGAGGTCTTTGTGGGAAGAATCAGAAAAGATGAATCGGTCGATAACGGCCTTAATATGTGGATCGTGGCGGACAACCTTCGCAAAGGCGCTGCTACCAATGCAGTTCAAATTGCGGAGCTACTCGTAAACAAAGGCTACATCCAAAACCAAAACTAATTTGAACTGTCTCTTTTAATGTTAATTGATTATGCCAAGCGGATTTTATAAACTCAAAGTAGGAAAGATAAACAGGGAAACTGCCGATGCGGTGAGCATTGCCCTGATGGTTCCGCCGCCTTTTAAAAAGCAGTTCGAGTACAAAGCAGGTCAATATCTCACTTTTAGCATACTGATTAACGGAGAAGAGGTTCGCCGATCTTATTCTGTTTGTAGCAGCCCATTCGAAGATCCAATGCCGAACATAGCCGTTAAGGAGGTTCCGGGAGGAAAGATGAGTACTTACCTCAACCGTAATCTGAAGGAGGGCGACTTGCTGGATGTCATGCCTCCCATGGGTAAATTCATCCTTGAACCTGATGCCGAAAGTGCACAACACTATTTTCTTTTTGGTGGTGGAAGTGGTATCACCCCGCTGAAAAGCATCTTGCTCACCCTGCTTGGGCAAGAACCCAATAGCACGGCAACATTGCTTTATGCCAACCGCAATGAGGCTTCCGTGATCTTCAAAAAAGAACTCGAAGCACTTGAACAAGAATTTTCCAGCCGATTCCAAATCATCTGGTCTTATGATGAAGCTCCTGAAAACTGGAGCGGTATGCAAGGGATGCTCAATCCTGATAAAATAAAGGCAGCGGTGCAACAATATGCAGTGAATCACCCCAATGATGCAGAATATTACATCTGTGGCCCTTCAGGAATGATGGATGTCGTTAAAAACGGGTTAAAGCTGCTCAACA
This sequence comes from uncultured Chitinophagaceae bacterium, assembly GCA_964647785.1. Classification (GTDB taxonomy): domain Bacteria; phylum Bacteroidota; class Bacteroidia; order NS11-12g; family UBA9320; genus CAZYJD01. The sequence goes on along the minus strand of CAZYJD010000031.1, from coordinate 2,067 downwards.
TTGCAGATGAAAAAATCCATACTGAGTACTTCACTGCAGTGGTGAAAGAAAGCAGCGATGATAATATGCAGCAGGAAGCCGACGAGTTGGATGCCCTTATACCTGCAAGCGACCGCAGGGTGAAAGTAGAACTGTTTGGCATGAACAGCGAAATCACGGTTAAACCGGGTCAAACCATCTTGGAAGCAGCTCAAGACGCCGGATTGGATCCTCCCTATTCGTGTACCGTTGGGGTTTGTACCACTTGCCGAGCCAGATTGAAAAGTGGCAAAGTTTCAATGGATGAACGCGAAGGTTTAAGCGATGCAGAAATTGATCAGGGATACATTCTCACCTGCCAATCGCATCCCACAACAGACGACGTAGACCTGGTCTACGAATAAGCCGCAATTAGGAGGCCTTTTTCGTTACAACCGTTTCCCAGCCACCTTCTATTTTCTTGATGGTTAAACCGTCGTCGTAATAAACACCACTGTCGAAACGCGGTACTTTAAAGTCATAGAAGCCACATGAATTGAGGTATTCCTCCAACTCATTGGAGCTTTCAAACATATGTGTTTCTGGTGCACTGAGTTTAATCACCTGCGGACCCTCAACCTTTCTCACTTCGGCCTGCCTTGGCATTTCCCTGCCCATGGGCTTCTCAGGATGCAAAAACGCATTTTTGAGCGCTTCAATTTGGTCGTCGCTCATATCGGCCGGTACCGTTATAGTAATCACCTTCATGTTCTTTTTCTTCAGCCAAAACTGAGAACGGCAAGATGATGAACAAAATCGCGCATTGTTTCTGTTGGCCAAAAATATATTCTCACAATGCTCACAAATCAGCTCTGTTGTTTTGTGGTTTCTTTTGTAGCCTTTGGTTGTTCTTAATTGGAAAAAATCGAGGTGTTGCTGCATAAACGTTTAATTTGTGACGAAGATAGAGCAGCAAAAAGGCCTCTGCGTTCACAGGACTGTGGATGTGTCTATTAAAAAAAACACTCTTGTTTCAATCATTCCAAGCAAGCCGAAGTACAATTTGCTCTGCCACAGCTTGGTTTTTTCCAATCAACAAAATGAAAACAAAAGCAAATTAAAAAAGTTTAAACCGCTGATTATAAGGTGTTAAAGGTTCCATATTGAGCGTTTGTTTTCCTTTTTATACAAGCGAATATTGAGCCAAAATGCCATGACTAAATAGATGACAACTGGAGATCCTAGTGTAAGGAAACTGGTATAAATGAAATACAATCTGATGCGTGAAGTGCTGATTCCCAGTCGATCTCCAAAGTAGGAACAGACTCCAAAAACCTGTTTTTCAACATGATGCCGAACTTCTTCCAGTTTAATTTCTGCCATAATTCTTGAGGATTGATTGACCTATTTCACAATTCAAACAATGTTTAAAGGTACAAAATTGCCTGTTGAGATGCAAAATTCCTTGAGATTCGAGTGCATTTGCAGGTTTCAAACCAATGCTTGACCACTCCCTGCTGAGGGCATTGTTCTCGCCGCCCAAAGCTCTTAATAAACGCACAGCACGATCGCAATATGCAGGCAAACGGTGCATTTGGCCATAGGTGTATAAAACCGGGGCAACAGCATTGATCAAAACGAGTTGAATGGCATCATCTCCCAGCCTTACTGCGTGCGTTGCTGATGCTTGACCCAATCGATAATGCTCGCTCCAATAATGACTTGCCTCTACCTGAAACATAGCCTTCAGTTGCATGGGGTCATTCACTTCTTTTATGCTCGCAAACAACCTGGCATTATTAAAAAGCAAGGATGCCAGCATGGCGATGCGCATATCAGGAAATGATATTGGCCGCATGCGCAAATATTTCCATTGAACGGCAGGCATGCTCTCCATGGACCATTTTAAGCGGTAAAACTCAAACTCCTGCATCAGCTCTTTGCAGTATTCATCCTGCTCTGCTGAAGCATTCAGCAGCCCTGAAAGCCCAAATAATATGGCCTCTATTTGCTTTTGATTGGAGAGTTTATCGATTTTGTTGAGATCTATTCGGTTGCCAAGCTGTTCCATGGGTTCGGCATTGACCCTTGAGCCTAGAGAACGGCATA
>CAZYJD010000030.1:0-21392 GCA_964647785.1 uncultured Chitinophagaceae bacterium | reverse complement strand
ATTCACCGCACTTCTGTTTTTGGTGAGTCTGTATCAACTTTCATTTACCTGGAAAACCAGGCAAGTGGAGAAGAAAGCCTGGGCAGAGGCTCAGGAAAAAGGAATTTCAGTACGTCAGGTTCTTGACTCACTAAATCCCGAAATTGTTTATAACCTGGGTATTACCAAGTTTTCTTACCAAGAATGTAAAAAGCGCGAATTGAACCTTGGGCTGGACCTACAGGGAGGAATGAACGTAACACTCGAAGTAAGTGTGCCGGATATTTTAAGAGCATTGGCTGAGTACCCTGAAGACCCAAAGTTCAAAGCTGCAATGGAAAAAGCGGTGGAACGAAATGTTGGGGAGCAAGATTTTGTTTCACTGTTCCGTGAAGAATACGAACAACTTTCACCTTCCAAGGGGCTTGCTGAGGTTTTCATGCGCAGAGAACTGAAAGGTGTAATCAATTTTGATTCAGACAATGAAGAGGTTTACAAATACCTGCGTGAGGAAAGCGGTAAGTCCGTGGCGCGTGCATACCAAATCATCAATACCCGTGTTGATGAGTTTGGCGTTTCACAACCGAATGTTCAGCGTTTGGACGGCGGACGCATTTCGGTTGAACTTCCGGGTGTTGATAACCCTGAACGTATTCGTAAGATTCTTCAGAGCTCTGCAAAACTTGAGTTTTGGAACACCTATCAAAACTTTGAAGCATTCAAATTTTTGGAGGAGGCCAATAAAGTTGTGCGTAAGATTCAGGAGTTGAATGATACCTCTGAAAGCGTTGAAGCGATTTCTGAATTGAGCAGTTTAGGAGAGTCCGATGAACCCGTTGAAGAAAATGAGCTTGCACTGAGTGCAGAAGAAAATTCGAATGACAGTTCAGATATGGGATTGCTTGCCGGCAATGATAGTGCAGGCAGCCTGAGCGATTCAGCCGCCAATGCCAATAAAAGTCCTGAGCAGTTGGCCAAGGAAAATCCGGTATTATCGCGTTTGTATCCAAACCTTCGCGAAGATGGTCGCTGGCAGGAGTCCGCGATTGTCGGTTTTGTGATGACTAAGGATCGCAAGTTGATTGAAGACTATTTGGCACTTCCAGAAGTGCAAGCGGTGATTCCGGCGAATGTGAAATTCAGATGGAGCTTTAAGCCGAGTGATAAAGAGGGAAGATTTTACATGCTCTATGCCCTGAAATCAAATCGCGATGACAGACCTGTTCTCGAGGGAGATGTGGTAACAGATGCTAGACCGGTTCTTGAAACCACGGGAGAAGTGAAGGTAACCATGAGCATGAACGCAGAAGGGGCTAAAGATTGGAAAAGAATCACAGCCAAAGCTTCGCAGGCACAGCCTTTCAAAGAATGTGTTGCCATTGTATTGGATGATCTGGTGTATTCTGCTCCGACGGTTCAAGGAGAAATACCCAATGGCATTTCAGAGATTTCGGGTGGATTTACCCAACAGGAGGCCAATGACCTTTCAAATATCCTCAAAGCAGGTAAGCTTCCAGCACCTGCGCGTATCGTAGAGGAAAGTGTTGTCGGGCCTACCTTGGGACAGAAAGCCATCCGTGCAGGATTGATTTCTCTCCTTGTTGGATTTGTTTTGGTCATCATTTTCATGATGTCTTATTATGCGAGAGCTGGTGTTTACTCGGTAATTGCACTGCTCGCCAACATGATCTTCATCATCGGTGTGCTTTCCGGTCTTGGAGCTGCCTTGACATTGCCGGGTATGGCAGGTCTTGTATTGACCATCGGTATGGCGGTGGACGCCAACGTACTGATCTTTGAAAGGGTGCGGGAAGAATTGTCTTCAGGGATTAGTTTGAAACAAGCCGTTAAGAAAGGTTATGAAGCCGCATTCTCTTCAATCATCGATGCGAATATTACCACGCTCATCGCAGGTATGCTGCTTTGGAGTCTTGGTGAAGGTCCGGTGAAGGGCTTCGCCGTGATTCTTGTAATAGGAATTCTGAGTTCTCTGTTTACCGCCATCCTGCTAACAAGAATGTTGGTGGAAAGAGATTTGAAAAATGGCGTAGATACCACCTTCTCAACTGGGTTCAGCAAGGAATTGTTCAGCAATATCAATTTGAACTTTATTGGCAATCGTAAGAAATTCTACATTGTTTCTTCGGTGATTATCGTAATTGGACTTGTCTCATTGTTTACCAAAGGCCTATCAACCGGGGTTGATTTCAAAGGAGGATGGACTTATGTGATGCAGTTCGAAGATAACACCAACAGCACCGATATTAAGAACGCTTTGAGTAGTGGATTGCAAGCCAACTCAGAAGTAAAAAGCTATGGTACAGATAATCAATTTAAGATTACCACCTCTTATTTGATAGATAGCAAAGATGCCGATGCCAGTGAGCAGGTTGAAAGTGCTGTTTTAACCACATTGGCTGATTTTGGTGTTGAGAAGAGCGACATTTTATCCAGCAGCAAGGTGGGGCCCACCATCGCAGAAGATATCAAGTTGGCATCTACCTGGGCTGTTATTCTAGCCATCATCGGGATGTTTGCTTACATCGTATTACGATTCAGAAAGTGGGGCTTCGGCTTGGGTGCTACTGCAGCATTGTTTCATGATGTTTTAATTGTGTTCTCTATCTATTCCATTTTCTGGGGCATTTTCCCTTTTGCAATGGATATTGATCAAGCATTTATTGCAGCCATACTCACGGTGGTGGGTTACTCCATCAATGATACAGTGGTTGTTTTCGATCGTGTGCGTGAATTCCTCTCATTGCACAAGCACGAAACTGATAGTCCGATGGTTGTTAACAATGCGATTAATCAAACCTTGAGCAGAACACTTGTTACCTCACTGACCACACTCTTGGTTATTTTGGTTCTCTTCCTCTTCGGTGGTGAAGGGCTTAAAGGATTTACTTTTGCCTTGCTGGTAGGGGTAGCAGTGGGTACTTATTCATCCGTTTGTATTGCCACCCCAATTGTTACAGATTTTATTCGCAAGAAGAAATAATACCAAATTGATTGATAAAAAAAGCCACCTGCAAAACAGGTGGTTTTTTTTTGTCCTTGTTGTTTTTGAGGCGCATAAAAAAAGCCATCACTATAGCGATGGCTTTTCAATCTTTGGCAGCAATAAATTAGAGGGTGCTGAGTTTAATTCGTTTACTGATTTCCTCTACATCTGCTTTGAACTTCTTATCGGTGTCAATCAGGTCGTTTACGGTTTGGCAAGCATGAATAACTGTGCTGTGGTCACGACCTCCAAAGTACATTCCAATGTTCTTAAGGCTGGACTTGGTTAGTTGTTTTGCAAAGAACATGGAGATTTGCCTGGCCTGAACAATTTCTCTTTTTCTGGTCTTCGACTTCATTTGATCGATGCCGATGTTGTAATAAGCCGAAACAATTTTTTGGATATAATCGATGGAAATTTCTCGATTAGAGTTCTTGATGAAGTTCTTCATCATTTTCTTGGCCATATCGAGATCCACTTCTTTGCGATTCAAGCTTGCTTGTGCAAGCAGGGAAATAAGTGCCCCTTCCATCTCTCGCACATTCGATTCAATGTTGTGAGCCACATATTCTACCACTTCAGATGGAAGCGTAATTCCATCGGCATACATCTTGTGTTCCAGAATGGCTACTCTCGTTTCAAAATCAGGTGCTTGTATATCGGCACTCAAGCCCCATTTAAACCTGGATAATAATCTCTCATCCAAATCTTTGAGGTCTTTAGGCGGGCGGTCACAAGTAAGTATAATTTGTTTGCCGGCCTGATGAAGGTGATTGAAAATTTGGAAGAAAATATCCTGAGTTTTTCCTTTTCCGGAGAAAATATGTACATCGTCTACGATGAGTACATCAATCAATTGGTAGAAGTTCACAAAATCATTGTTGCTACCCGTTTTGCAGCTATCGATATACTGATTCATGAACTTATCAGCAGATACATAGAGAACAGTTTTGTTCGGAAAATTTTCTTTAATGCGGTTGCCAATGGCATGCACAAGATGTGTTTTCCCTAAACCAGTACCTCCAAATACCATCAATGGGTTGAATGCGGTTCCACCCGGTTTACCTGATACAGCATAACCGGCCGATCGAGCGAGGCGATTGCAGTCACCTTCTACAAAAGAATCAAATGTGTAGTTCGGGTTCAGTTGAGAATCGATGTTGATTTTCTTCAGACCCGGTATGATGAATGGGTTGGGAATTTCTTTCCCAAGTTTAAGCGGCACTCCAACTTCATTGCTTGCAGATCGCTGTGAGCCTTTGCCCGGCATTTGAATAATCATCGGTGAACGGGCGGCACTGCTGTTTTCAACAATGATGTTATACTCCAACTTAGATCCTGCCCCAAGCACTTTTTCTAATGTCTTTTTGAGAAGAGATACATAGTGTTCTTCTAACCATTCGTAGAAAAACTGGCTGGGAACCTGAATGGTGAGGACTTTGGTTTCCAGTTTTACTGGCTTAATAGGCTCGAACCATGTTTTATAGCTCTGAGCTGAAATATTATCCCTGATAATTTTAAGACAACTGCTCCATACTTCTTCAAAGTTTTCGGTCATATCCTCGTTAATCTATCTTTTGGTTAGGTGAATAAATACTCCCTTCAGGACTTTTTTCCTTCTGGTTGTAAAGTTGTTCAAATAAAGGTTGAAAAAAAAAGATTTAACACTTGAATTTTAACAAAATTTTAACAAAACTCTGAGCCTTTTGACCGCCTGAGTTCTATCTGCTTTAAAATCAGAAGATGAGGCTGAATGTCTTAATTTTTGAATGAAAAAAAATCTTTTCGTTCCTGTGAATAAGTGTTGGTCTTGGATAAAAAACGAGCGGCAGATGTCAATTTTTATTTACAGCTGAATCTCGATTTCTTTCTTTAAGAATTCAATGGCAATTTGGCAAACATTTTCTTTCCTATGCATCATATCTTTCATGATTTGAGTGCCAAGTTCAGGGCCTTTTGATGATTCATTCATGTCTTTATATGCATTTTCTATGATACCAATGATTTGCTCCTTTACTGCTTTAATGAGGGTCCAAGCCTGATTGCTTACATACAATTGCTGGGCAATGTTATGGTTGTATTCTTCATTGATGCTTTGAATAAGTCTAAGACGGAAATTAGCAGCACTTTCTCCGGCTCTCGCCTGTCGGAGTACCAAATTTTCAGGGCTTATTCGTTCAAGAAAGATGGTTAAGCGTTCATAGGCCTGCAAACGAGCGGGCAGAACGTGAGGTTGGCTCTCTTTTTTTATATCCAGCAGCTTGTTTCGGTAGTCTTCTTCGAGAAATTTCTTGATCAGGGTATAGGTGACCCCAAAAACGATCAATGCGGGTATAAGGAATTGAAATACCTGTATGCCAAATTGTGCAAGGTCGATTTCCAAGATGATAAACAACTGATTCATATGGCTGCGAATTTAGCTTTCAAAGCTTAAGGCTTAAAAAAGAGCCTGTGAAATTTTGTATCTTCGTGCTATGGTCGAAAGAGATTTAGAGTCACAACCCGTGTGTTTTACAAAGGGTGCTTTAGAAGAGCTGATACGTTTGAAAAAATCCCTTCATGTAGAGGATCAGAAGTTAAGGGTAGGGGTGAAAGGAGGCGGTTGCAGCGGTCTTTCATATCTATTGGCATTTGATCAAGCAACCGATAAAGACCGACTATTTGAAATACAAGGGCTAGAGGTAATCATGGAGCCGGCACATGTCATGTATGTTTTGGGCATGGAAATAGACTACCAGCAGGGCCTTGATTCAAGAGGGTTTACTTTCAACAACCCAAATGCAAAGGAAACTTGTGGGTGTGGCACTTCATTTGCCGCCTAATTTTTATCGAACAGAAGTTGCAGATCAAAGAACCATTGCACTTCTAAAGGCCAAAGAAGCTTAATTTGCCTAAATAATTATAGGCTTCTTTTGAATCCATTCATTTATATACAGACAGCTTTTTACGCAATTAGGGAGAACCTTTTAAGGAGCATTATTACCTGTTTGATCATTGCCATTGGTATCATGGCGCTGGTGGGAATATTAACCGCCATTGATGGCATTGAGTCAAGCATCACCCGCAATTTTAGTAGCATGGGAGCCAATTCGTTCAATATTCAAAACCGTGCGTCGAATGTTTTCTTTGGTGGTGGAGGAAGGAAAAAAGTTGATTACCGTTTTATCAGCTATCGGGAGGCATCAAAGTTTAAATCGAGTTTCCCGGAAGATGTTCTGATTTCTGTGAACACTTCTGTTTCATTCAATACGGTTGCAAAATTTCAGGATCAACAGAGCAATCCAAATTGCGTGCTTACAGGTGGTGATGAAAATTATCTTCGGGTGGCAGGTTATGAATTAAATCAAGGGCGAAACCTTTCTTTATTTGATGTTGAGCGGGCACTACCCGTGGTGGTAATTGGCGATGAAGTGGCGAGGCTTTTGTTTGGAAATGAGAGTGCATTGAACAAGGATATACGCATTAAAGGGGTGCGCTTCAATGTGGTAGGCGTTCTTAAAGAAAAGGGAAGTGCTTTTGATTTCGGTGGCAATCGACTCTTATTGATACCGGTTAGCAGGGCCAGAAGTTTTCTTGGCCCGGGGGCATCATTCAATTTAGGAGTGGCTGTCAGTGATGTTCAATCTCTTGAACCCAGCTCTGAAAGGGCTCGAATCTGGTTTAGAAATATCCGACGTTTACGGGTCAAAGAAGAAGATAATTTTAGCATCATAAGCAGTGTGAGCGTAACCAATAAGCTGATTGAAAACTTGTATTACGTAACATTTGCTGCCGGTCTTATTGCTTTAATAACCCTCACGGGTGCAGCGGTGGGTTTGATGAATATCATGTTAGTAAGTGTAACGGAGCGCACACGCGAAATAGGCCTTCGCAAAGCCATTGGTGCCCGAAGTAAGGGAATCATGTGGCAGTTTTTAACAGAAGCCTTGTTGATTTGCCAATTCGGTGGAGTGTTAGGAATCATACTCGGTATTTTAATTGGCAATCTCGTCAGTACCCAGATAGGCGGCACATTTATCGTACCCTGGGCCTGGATGTTTCTCTCGGTCGTGGTTTGTGTAATGGTGGGTGTTATTTCAGGATTGCTGCCAGCTCGGAAAGCAGCAAGAGTAGATCCAATAGAAGCCCTTCGCTATGAATAAAAAAAGCCCGGTTGGATGCCGGGCTTTTCTCAAATATGAATGATTCGATTATTCGTTGATTACTTCCAGTTTAATCTCTACTGAAACCTCTTTGTGAAGATTGATAGTGGCCGCGTACTCACCAAGAAATTTGATGTCCCCGTCAAGAACAATTCTTCTCCGATCTACATCAAAACCTTTCTCTTTAAGGGCCTGAGCAATCTGAATGCTGGTTACTGAACCAAAGATCTTACCATTTGATCCGGCTTTGGTTCCTATAGAAAGCGAAAGATTCTCCATTTTTACAGCAGTATCTTGTGCTTCGTTTTTGATGCGCTCTTGCTTAAACTGCGCTTGACGGATATTCTCTTCCATCATTTTAATGGCGGAAGGAGTGGCAAGGACTGCTTTCCCTTTAGGGATCAAGAAGTTTCTGCCATAACCGTTTTTAACCTCTACCAGGTCATCCTTGTAACCGAGGTTCTTTATGTCTTCTTTTAGAATAATTTTCATGATAGATCCTCCTTATTTCAATTCGTCCGTAACAAAAGGCAACAAAGCAAGGTGGCGGGCTCTTTTCACCGCCTGTGATACCTTTCTTTGATACTTGAGTGATGTACCGGTAATTCTTCGTGGCAAAATCTTGCCTTGCTCGTTTACGAACTTCAGCAAGAAGTCTGCATTCTTGTAATCGATGTACTTGATACCGCTTTTCTTAAAACGGCAATACTTCTTTTTGTTGGCACCAATGGGTTCAGATACGAACATGAATTGGCTGTTTCCTCTTTTGCTCATGATACGGCCTCCTTTTCTGTTGTACTTTCTTTCTTGTCAAATGCACCGCTCCTGCGCTTTTCATTGAATGCCAAGGCGTGTTTGTCAAGTTTAATGGTAAGGTAGCGCATTACCTGATCATCTCGCCTGTAAGCAAGTTCCAATTTGGAAATCAGATCGTTTCCTCCCTTAAATTCGAAAATGTGATAAAAACCCGTTGACTTTTTCTGGATAGGATAGGCCAATTTGGTAAGCCCCCAGTTTTCTTCGTGGACAATTTCGCCACCGTTGTCTATGATCAGCTGCTTGTAGGCAGTAACCGCATCGGTCATCTGCTTTTCACTCAGCACGGGTGTAAATATGATCACAGACTCATACTGACTCATACTCATGTTGAAATGTGTTAATACTTGTTTATGTAAAAAAGGATGCAAAAATAAGTGAATAAGTCTAAACTTGCTACTCTATTCTGTGAATCGTGAAACTTTCTACGCATTGTGCTTTCATAGACATCCACACCCATTCAATACCATTGAATCGGCATGATATCATTTGCAGTATACTCAATGTTGATCTGCGATCGGAGATATGGCCGAAACACGATTTTAACTCATTGGGCATCCATCCTTGGTGGCTAGAAGAGTTGACCGATGAGCAATGTGACCAGCTATTAGAAAAGTTGCGCACTTTGTTATATAACCAGCGGGCAGTGGCCATTGGTGAATGCGGTTTGGATCGATTAAGAGGAGGAGAGGTTTCAAGACAGGAGCGCGTGTTCCGACGTCAAATTGAACTTGCTATTGAGAGCAGGCTTTCTGTGATCATCCACAATGTTAAATCAGATGATCTGTGCCTAAAGATATTACGCGACTACCAAGGTCTGCGCTTCTGTATTCATGGATTTAACCGCAAACCTGCAGCCATGGAAGCATATCTAAAGTTGGGAGGCTTTATTTCATTTGGTCATGCCATTATGCATAACGATGCCGCACTCAAAAGCCTACGGGCAGTTCCGGAAGATGCATTCTTTCTGGAAACAGATAACAGTGGTTTGCCAATAGAAATGATTTACCAAAGTGCCGCTGATGCAAGGAACCTATCTTTGCCGGAATTACAGCAGAGAATAAAGTTGAATTATGACACCTGGACAAAAGAAAGCTGACCGAACATGGCTCGAACGAACCGAGTTGCTTTTGGGCGATGAATCGCTGAATAAACTGGAAAAGTCTCATGTATGTGTGGTTGGGCTCGGTGGGGTAGGCAGTTTTGCCGCTGAGTTCTTATGTCGCGCAGGGGTAGGGGAAATGACCATTGTTGATGGCGATACGGTTGACAGCACCAATAGAAATAGGCAATTGCCCGCATTGCACTCGACCATTGGAAAATCAAAAGCGCTCCTGATGAAAGAGCGTTTGTTAGATATCAACCCCGATTTGGTTTTGCATGTGCACGATCGATTTCTAGAGCCGGAAGATGTGAAAATGGTATTGCAGGGAGGGGTTGATTATGTTGCAGATTGTATTGATACCATTAGTCCTAAAATGAATCTCATTCGTATTTGTATTGCCGGTAAAATACCCTTCATCAGTAGCATGGGAGCAGGAGGCGTAACGGATCCGTCCAAGGTGAAAACAGACCGATTATCAAAAACATTTAACTGCGTCATGGCCCAGCACATGAAAAAGCGTCTCAAAAAAGAGGGCTATTTCTTAAATAGAATTCATGTGGTTTTTTCTACCGAGATGCCATTGCCTTCATCCATGGCACTTGCAGAGGGGCGTTATAAAAAGAGCTATTACGGCACAATATCCTACATCCCCGCTTTATTCGGTATTCATATTTGCGGACATATCGTTAAGAAATTAACGGCCTGAAGACAGGTATTTTTTATCGAACCAAAACGGGCCCAGTGGTATCAATGCCGCAATGCCACCCAGAAAGGCTTTTTTGAAGGGCCATTTTTCTTCCTGCCAAACAATAACCAATAAAGCTAAATACGCAACGAACAACAATCCATGCATCCACCCCAGTATCTGAACCGCCTGAGGCATATCCATGAAATACTTAAGCGGCATGGCAATGCCAACAAGCAGTAAAAAAGACCATGCTTCTGCAATGGCAACACGTTTAAAGATTTGAATCATCATGAAATTTTTGAACCGTTTTCACAGCGTTGTTCGGGTTGCAAAAGTACAACACCCACCTTGTTATCATGGACACCCAAAACCAGGCATTCGCTCATGAGGTTGCCGATTTGCTTCGCTGGCATGTTGACCACGGCAATGATTTGCTTTCCTTTTAAAAATGGAGGCACATAGTTACTCGTGAGTTGTGCAGAAGATTTTCGCACGCCCAATTCTTCTCCGAAATCAATCCATAAAACATACGCAGGTTTTCTCGCATTCGGAAGGTCTTGAACTTCAATGATGGTTCCTACGCGTATATCAGATTTAAAAAAAGGATGTCTTGCCATAATCAATTCTTTTGGTCGAATATAGAACCTGATCAATCCAATGCATAACCAAAGCTACTGTGATACGGAATCACTTGTTGAAATATCATTCAAGAAGTGGGTTATTTTTTTGAAAGTGTTATTTTTGCAGCCCTAAAAGGTCGCGTGGCCGAGTGGCTAGGCACGGGTCTGCAAAACCCTCTACAGCGGTTCGAATCCGCTCGCGACCTCTGATAAATCCCCCATCATGGGGATTTTTTTTGACCTTTATCCACGCATCACGCCCGCCCTTAAGTGTCAATGATATTGTGCAATGCATCCTATGGCGTGTGAAAGAGGCCGCTAGGGTTTTGTGCGATGGCATGTCTATGAAATTACCTTTGCAGCCTTGAACAAGCAAGAAGTAAAAGATGCTTATGAGGAGTGGTTCAGACCACTGATGCACATCGCCGTTCTAATCACCGGAAGGGAAGATTTGGCATTCGAGGCAGTTCAAGAGGTTTTTGCTTCGCTTTTACAAGACCCCAAAGAAGTAAAAAATGCAAAGGCATATTTATTCAGAGCGGTTAAAAACAGAGCTTTGAATGAACTTGAAAAACAGAAATCAGTTCAGACACTTGATGCCCTCCTGAATCACGAATCTACTGAAGATCCTCTGCGCGAATTGGAGTTCTCAGAGACCCGTTTGCAAATGCTGGAATTGATTCGTCTCATGCCCCCGAGACGGCGAAGTATTTTTCTACTCCATCGCGAAGCAGGTCTGAAGTATCGTGAAATAGCTGAATTGATGGACATTTCCGTCAAAACGGTAGAGAATCAGATGATATTGGCTTTGCAAATGCTAAGAAAAAATTTTCATTCCGAATAGGGGTATCAGGTTTTTGGTCTGTCTTTTAATAAAGAAGAGTCATGGCATACGCAGAAGGAAGTTTATTGGTAAGGCATATTCTTGGAGATTGCAATGAAGAAGAACAACATTTTATGGAGAAATGGTTGGACGAAGGCAATAACAAGTTTACCTACCAGTACATGAAGAATTTATTGGATATTAGAGAAGCAGTGGTTGCATAAATGAGCCCATCTCAAAAACATATCTTATTGAGGTGGCTCGAAGGTGAAGCATTATCGGCTGAAGAACAAAGCTTGCTGGAAGAAATGAACGCTGAAGCGGCAAAATATTCAGAGGTTTTGGCGAAAGTGGATGATGAATTGAGCCGTGCTGAATTGAATGGCGGAAACTGGGACGATGTAGTTAAAAGGGCTGAACGCCCACTTAGGAAGCGTTTTATGTACCGCATGGCCGCATTGGCAGCTTCGTTAGCTTTCATTTTGGCAGTGAATTTTAGCCTGCGTCAGTATCAAAATGCCGGGCAAAAAGTGGTGGCCCCTTCTGAAACTACTTTGCAGTGGACACATGACAACAGCGGAGCAATGGTTGAACTAAGTCCAGGTGCTGAGATTCGTACATTGAATCAACATCAATTAAAGCTCAGCGGAAATGCCTTGTTTGAGGTGCCTCGCCAAAAAGAAACCCCTTTAATCATATATGCCTCAGGTGTACAAATCAAAGTGCTAGGTACAAAGTTTGAAGTAGAACAATCCACTGATTCTGTGCACATTGGTTTGTATGAAGGGTTATTAAATATAGCATTTGGACAAAATACAAGAGTACTCAAAAGTGGATCTTATGTTACGTTCTATTTAAAAGAAAACCGATTTGGCCAGGGTCCATTGCCTACAGAGGCATCAGGAGTCTTGCAATTCAAAGATCAAAAACTGGCAAGTATTGTGCAGCAAATTGGCTCCCACTATGGTGTATTGCTTCAATTAGCTGAAGTTGAAAAGGCAAGGAAATATACCCTGAACATTCCCATTGATAATCTTGAACGTTCGCTTGAATTGATCTCAGAACTCACCAGTTTGCAAGTGATTAAGAAGAATGATACAACTTATGAACTGAAGCCTTAGCTTTGAGGGCAGTGCGCCCCATTAAGCCAGTTTGCTTCTTGTTTTTGGTGATCATTGTTTCGAGTGCAATGGCGCAGACCTCTGTTTTTAGGGTGCTGGGGCTCCGAAACGCTTTGGATACCCTTGATCGTCACTATGGGTGGTATACGAATTACTCATCAGAGGAACTTGAGGGGGGCAATCAAAAAACCTTCCGTTTAAAAATCTACCCCGATGCCGAACGCAGTTACAGGCATCTGCTCAATTCAGCAGGGGTGATGTATGAAATTGATGCCCCATTTGTTACACTGGGTTCATCAAGGGTGAATAAAATTCGTCTAACATCTGCCGAAACAGGAGAGCCTTTGTTGCTCGCCTGGATTCGTACGGGTACTGAAATCATTCCTTTGCAGCTGGTTGCCGGCTATTTTCGGTTACCATCCGGACTCTACTCCTTTGATAGCATACACATCTATTCACCTGGTTTTGAAGTGATGAAATTATCATCAAAAGAGCTCTATGCCAGCAAAGAACTGAGCTTGCATGAGTCTGGCTTGCTAAGAGAATTCAAACAAACTGCTCTGCGCGATTATCAATGGTTACACTCGAATCGCCAAATGGGGTCAGAACAAATTGTACCGAATGGTAATTTTATGAGTTTACTGGGAGAACACGATCCAGTGCAATCATTGCGCATGTTGCCTGGGATACAAGGAGGAGGTGAAAATGTTCCGGGCTTGATTATTCGAGGAAACTCACCCGATCAAAATTTGGTATTGGTAGATGATGTCCCTCTTTACAAAAGCAATCATTTATTTGGTTTTACGTCGGTTTTTTCAGCCAATGCATTTAAGGATGCAGAGCTGTTCAAAAACCATATTCCTGCTGAGTATGGAGGGAGGGTATCCGGTGTGCTTCATTTTCATATGAAAGAGGGCAATAAGTTTGAACACACACAAATGCTTGAAATGGGATTTTTAAGCACCCAGTTGGGCTTGAGTGGACCGATGAAAAAAGGCGCATCTTCATATGCGCTGCATTTAAGACGAAGCAATGTTGACTGGCTTTTATCTCCGTTGGCTCGCCCATTGATAAAGGATTCGCCATTCACCGTGAATGCCCTCAACTATATTTTTTACGATGCGCATTTACGCTTGGATTTGAAAACTTCAGAGCGAAACGATTTATTTCTTACGGCCTACAATGGCCGAGACCAGGGAAGTTATGGATTTAAAAATGAATCGAATGATTTTCCCTCATTTACAGAAAGCAGTCGGCGAAGATTTTCATGGGGAAACCGCCAACTGGCTATGCATTGGAAATGGCAGCCATTGAATCCCCGATTTACCCTCAGCAGCACTGTCTTCCATACCGCATATGGCATTAGAACGGGAGATGTGTATGATCTTGAACAAGAAAGCCGCGACTCAAACACCTACATCAGCAGCCAGCAACTGCTATACAGAGCAGGGATTGCAGATTTTGGGGTGAAAAGCCGAATGCGATGGCAGCTGGCAAAGGGGGTGTTGCTGAAATCAGGTGGGCAGGCAAACGTACATCGCATTAACCGTGGAGCGAGTTTGATTTACAATGAACTCAATGGCATCGTATTGCGCGATACTCAAAGTGGCAACTCGGCAGAGTTAATTCCTGAATTTGAGCTTCATGCAGCGTTTGAATGGAAATCAGCTAATCAGAGATGGAGCATGAATAGCGGAGTGCTATGGAGTTCATTCAACAACCAATATCACAATTTATTGCCGCGTTTTCGCATCCAGTTGAAGATTGATACTTTTTCTTGGCTGCACTTCTCATTCAACCGACAAGCGCAATACCTTCAGTCCTTACCCAACAGGCAAACAAGCATCCCTATCAATATCTGGTTGCCATCCACGGGTAGCATTACACCGGTCTTGGGAGAGCAGTGGGCTCTGGGATGGAACCATGAACCCCTTTGGGGGAGAATAGCCACAGAGGTGTTTTATCGCCAATTCAGTGGCCTTTATGAATATAGGCCAGGCAGTAGTTTTATATCAACAAATGATTTGGAAGATGGGCTGGCACAAGGTGCAGGTCGATCGTGGGGTGCAGAATGCATGGCTGAGTTGCGAATGAAAAACTGGCGATTTTTATTCTCGTATGCATATTTGAATTTTCAACAGAAAACGACGCAAATCAATGAAGGCGATTGGTACAGTTCTGTTTACGACAAGCCGCATGATCTCAAGTTGAATTTGTTGAGAAAGACACGAAAAAATCAAATGCTCAGCATCAGCTGGTGGTACAATTCCGGAGGCATGGTTAGCCTTCCTACCAGCCGATACTGGACTGATTTCTTGGGCTCGCAGGTTTTGCGTGATCATTATTCAAGGGTTAATAACTACCGCATGCCCGATTACCATCGTTTGGATGTGAGTTATTCCTTTCACAAGGATGGTAAAAATGCAGATCATACCTGGCAAATAGGTCTGTACAACGTTTACAACCACCTCAACCCGGTATTCATTAGTTTACAGAACGATGCGCAACAAAGAATTCAGGCTGTTCCGGTAGGCATTCTTCCACTTTTACCCGTATTGTATTATGAAGTTCACTTTTAAATATGCCATATGGTTTTGGATGCTGGGTGTTTCCTGCAATCAGGATTTGAAGGAGCAATTTAAAGAGCCCGCCCGTCTTGTTCTGAATGCAGACTTTTCAGCAGATAGTTCAGTAAAAGTGCGATTAGGACAAAGCTTTGATCTTTTTGCATCACCTGAAAACAGAGATCTAAGCAATGCCGACATTCGCTTATTCGAGGTAGGAGGAGTGGCAGTTAACTTTACCGAAACAAGCCCGGGTATCTATGAATTGCCGACTGCTTATCAGCTTTTTGCGGGCAATGACTATGAAATAGAGGTTCGGTGGCAGGACTTTGCGCCCCTTCATGCGCGATGTACCATTCCACACTTTCCCAATATTGGCGAACTTGATACCTTCAAAACGGCATCGAATCTTTTGCTTTATTTCGATTTGACTGATCCTTCCGAGGAAAACTTTTATCTCATGGAATTATTGGGCTCAGGCTGGTGGTATGATTTGGAAGGAGAATTTAAAAAAGACTCGCAATACCGGTCTATTCCATTGAATTTCAATAGCAATCGCGATGATCTACGCCTGGTGAGCTTGCAAAGTTTTTCGGGAGAACAACAAAGTTTTGCTCTTTTTAAAGATGCATTGTTCAATGGCGAAGAGCAGCGAGTAAATCTGAGCATTCCGATTGAACACTTGATTTCCACTGATACCTTTTCGGTCGATTCTGTGAGTTTGCTTTTCAGTTCTGTGTCTAAAGATACCTATCGCTATTTGCTCTCAGTTCAGGAGAACAGCGTTTACATAGGAAGCTCATTGGGCAGTAGTGCGAATTTATATAGCAACGTGGTGAATGGTTTGGGCATTTTATCTGCAAGTGCTGTGCGAAAGCAGGGAATCAGGCTTTCGGAGCGCTGAATTCTTTGAAATAGATGCCAAAATCTTTCAACTCACGAAGCACGGGTTCGTAAATTTTGGATGATAAGGGCAGTACACAACCCTTGATCTCTTTGGAGAGTTTGTTTTGAAGAAAGAGTCGCGCAAATATGGCCATTGGCAAGCCAACGGTTTTTGCCATTGCGGTATGTTTTTGATCTTCACCCATGCAAACCATGCTACTTACGAGACTTTTCTCTTCATTGGCAATGCTGTATCTGAACAAGTGCCACATCACAATCATATCGCGATCTTCTTCTTCCATTTTCCATTTTTCTTCCAATATGGCTTGAAGCATACGGGCGGGACTTGCCTTGGCTATTCCAGGGCGGAAATTGCTGAAGAGTCCCAGCCATTCAAGCCTTTCCCACAGTTCATTGTCGTCTTGATCAATTTTCAGGTATTGTCGCAGCTTTAGTTCCACTGAGTCATGTGGGTTGTAAGCGAGGAAGGTATTGATCAGTTCACGTGCAGTCATTGACTCAGAGTTTTCCAACTCGAAACTATCGTCGGTTAGTCCCAGTTCTACAAAACAATTCCATGCCCTGCAGAACCCCGGCTTTCTTAACGTACCGCGGTACATGGTTTTGATGTTTTCAAGGCCATAGATCTTCCTGTATTTCAGAGAATCGCGATTGGCATATCCTTCAAATTTCCCGTGCTCGGGAATATCGATGATTTCTGTTCTTCTAAATAATTTGTGGTAGGGGATGTATTTGTATTGTCCTTCCTGAATGAATTTTACGGCGCCTCCTTGTCCGGCAAGTACCACATTTCGCGGGTTCCAGGTGAATTTGTATTTCCAAGGATTATTCTCGCTTTGAGGTGCTGGCAAGCCACCTGTAAAGCTTTCAAAGGCGGTAATTTTACCCTCTTGTGATTTTATTTGGTTGATTACCTGCATGGCAGACATATGGTCAATGCCGGGATCAACTCCCATTTCACTTAAGATGAAAATACCTGCATCCAATGCCTTTTGATGAAGATTTTCAATTTCTTGACTCTGATAACTCGCAGTGATTAAACTTTTTCTTCTAAATACGCACCATTCTGCGATGTGGTGGTGCAATTGGGGCGGAAGCATACTTACCACCAAGTCGGTTTGATCAATGGCTTTGCCCAACGCTTCAGAATCATGAATGTCGAGTTTCATGGGTAGCGTATTGGGGTAGTTGCAGTGTGCACGGGCAACATCCAAGTTTAAATCAGCTATTATTAGAAGAAACTCTTCTTCGTGATGAGCTCCAAAGTATTTGATGAAATAAGGAGTTGACCGACCAGCGCCAATCAGCAGTATTTTCTTCATGGCGGAAAGTTAGGCAAGTAATAGCTTATTCCGATGGTGTTTGGTGGGTTGTATGGTATGCCGTTACTTGCAGTTCTGTTATTATTGGCATCAACTGGGTTAAATTGCATATTGAAAAATGAAAATCGAAAAAACCGTTTGTTTAGCGCATTTTAAGTTGCATGATTTGAGTGAAGATCTGCGTCATTTATTGGAGCTGGCAGAAGAAGCCGCAGGCCAAGCTTATGCCCCTCACAGTGCATTTAAAGTAGGGGCGGTAGCATTGCTGGATGATGGTAGTTATATCAGTGGAAGCAATCAGGAAAATGCCGCTTACCCCTCAGGGCTTTGTGCCGAGCGAACATTGTTATTTTATCTGGGGCATACCCAGCCTGAAAGACGCATATTAAAAATGGCCATCACTGCCCGGAGCAGCAAGTATGCCATGCCTCCAATACTCAGCCCTTGCGGAGCCTGCCTGCAGGTTATGAGTGAGCAGGTTCAAAGGCAAAATGCCGATTTCGAAATTTGGATGATGGCAGGAAAGGACGAAGTTTATCGGGCCTCAGGTTTATCTGAATTGCTTCCTTTTCGTTTTCTTCTAAAAAGCTGACCATTACATCCTTTCAGGAACCTGAATGCCCAGGAGCGTACACGCACTTTTCAGGATTTGTCCGCTTGCATAACTCAGCATGATCCTCAATGCCTTTAAATCGGCGTTTTTCTCATGCAGAATTGGGCAATCATGGTAGAAACGGTTGTAGGTTCTTGCAAGTTCATGTGCATAATGAGCAATCACTGCCGGACTCATTAGTTTTCCGGCTGCATGAACTTCGGCCGGATAGTCATGTATGCTGCGGATCAGTTCCTTTTCAGCCTCGTTTAATTCAATAGCTCCGTTGAGCGTATCAGGCAATTCAGCATTTCTTAAGATTGACCTTATTCGGGCGTGGGTGTATTGTATAAATGGACCTGTATCGCCTTGAAAATCGATGGACTCTTCTGGGTTGAATAACATGCGTTTCACGGGATCTACCTTTAAGATGAAGTATTTTAACGCCCCCTGTCCTAGCATTTCGTACAAATTGCTCAGCTCAACAGCATCCATGCCTTCTGTTTTACCGAGCTCATCGGTGCGTTTTTTTGCAGTATCACGCATCTCATCCATCAAGTCATCAGCATCCACAACAGTTCCCTCTCTCGATTTCATTTTACCGCTGGGCAGATCAACCATTCCGTAACTCATATGGTGGATTCCATCGGCGTATGTTTTTTTGAGCTTTTTTAGCAGAAGTTGCAACACTTTAAAGTGATAGTCTTGCTCATTGCCCACCACATAAATGCTTTTTTCAGCACCGTGGTCTTCATATTTTAATTCGGCTGTGCCCAGATCTTGTGTGATATACACAGAAGTGCCATCGGCCCTTAAAAGTAATTTTTCGTCCAATCCGTATTCCTCAAGATTGGCCCATACACTCCCGTCTTCTTTTGCATAAAATTCACCGAGGTTCAGACCTTCCTGAACCAATTTTTTACCGAGTAAATAGGTATTGCTTTCATAGTAGTACTGATCAAAATCAACCCCTAATCGCTCATAGGTTTTCTCAAATCCGTTATACACCCACTGATTCATTTCCTCCCAAAGTTGTCGCACTTCAGGATCACCTGCTTCCCAGTTTCTGAGCATTTCCTGGGCTTCTTTAAGCAAGGGGGCCTCTTTTGACGCATCTTCCTCACTTATACCCGAGGCAATGCGTTTGCTCACTTCTTCTTTGTATGCTTTATCGAAAATAACGTAGTATTTTCCAACGAGATGGTCTCCTTTGAGGCCACTGCTTTCAGGTGTTTCGCCATGGCCAAATTTTTTCCAAGCGAGCATGCTCTTGCAGATGTGAATTCCACGATCATTGATCAAGTTTGCTTTGATCACATGATAACCATTGAATTGAAGAATATTGGCCAGTGAGAAGCCAAGCAAATTGTTTCGAATGTGACCCAGATGCAGGGGTTTATTGGTATTTGGTGAGCTGTATTCCAGCATAACCTTTTGACCATTTCCGCTTTGGTTCTGGCCGTAATTGGTTGTATTTGCTGCCGTTTGCAATGCCTCCAACCAATAGTTATTGCCGATGCTCAGATTGAGAAATCCCTGAACCACTTCATAGGCTACAACTTCGGGGCAATGCCTTATCAAATGCTCACCAATTTCTTGAGCCGTTTCTTGTGGTTTTTTTTTACTGTAGCGCAGGTAGGGGAAAACAACAAACGTGTAATCACCTTTGTAGTCTTTATTGGTGTGCTCAACTTTTGTTTCCGTGTTTTCGGGCAGCCCATAAAGGATTTGCAGTGCCTGTGAAATTTGTAAGGTTAACAATTGTTCTATTGCGCTCATATCAATGCCGTAGTGATGGTGGTACTTTAAATGGTTTACTCTAGTTTGTTTTGTTGCTGAGGTAAGGGGAGAGGAGAAAAAGCGTAAATGGTCTCTCGTTGCTTTATTTTCTTAGATTTTTTATCCTCAAAATGATTGGTTCGTGATTTGTGGAAAGACCGAAGCCAGCACTCTTTGACAGGGCTTTTTCGAGAGATGACGGGCCCATTCACAGTCAATTGCGGAGGAGACTCTGGTAAAGACGATTACCTTATGGTGAATGGCGTTCATCAGGCAGGCTCATTACCCGGCTTCCATTTGATGGAGCATCCAACGGCAGGAACTTCAGGAAAGTCCACTTCTAGTCCATCGAGGGTATACTCAATTGCGTCTTCAAGGTACACCCGGGTCACCATATGTTCGTTCTCCCAACTATCGTCGAGGGCACCGCGGTAAACGAGTTCTCTTTTGGAATTGAAGAGGAAGGCTTCGGGTGTTCGTTCCGCACCTAGCTTTTTAATTACATCCTGGTTATCGTCATATAAATACAGGAGCCAATCACCTTGCTGTTGGGCAAGTTCCTTCATATTTTCAAAAGAGTCTTCAGGATATTGATCGGCATCATTGCCGCTGATCACCAATAAACCTAAATTGTCTTGTTCATATTTGTTGTGCAATTTTTTTATTCTGCTCCAATATGCCCGGGCATAAGGACAATGATTGCAAGACACAATGATGAGCAATGCATGCCTGTCAGCAAAGGTGAAGTTATTGACTTCGCTTCCATTGGTTGCAGGAAGGCTGAAATTGAACAGTTTTTCTCCGATCTCCATAGTTTCTGATAAGGCTACAAAAATAAAAAAGCACCCCGGAAGGTGCTTCTATTTATTGCTTCTCTTCAATGGGCTTTTTTGGAGCCTTAATGATTTTAAATTTCAGTTTGTCATTCTTTTGATCACAATCCACTTCTATGGTGTCACCTTCTGTAACTTCGGCTTTGAGTATTTCTTCCGCAAGTGGATCCTCTAAATGTTTTTGAATGGCTCTATTGAGGGGCCTTGCACCAAAGTCTTTGTCGTATCCTTTTTCTGCCAGAAAATTTCGAGCTGCCTTGTTCAGTTTAACATGAAATCCTGCATTTTGGATGCGTTTTTCAAGTTTAATAACGGCCAAATCAAGTATGCGCGAGATGTCTTCTTTTTCCAGCGAGTTGAATACGATTACATCATCGATACGATTCAAAAATTCAGGTGAGAAAAATTTCTTGAGTGCATTTTCAATGACGCTTTTGCTTTCCATATCGAAAGAGCCTTTCTTGGCATTTGTGGAAAAGCCCATTCCAGTTCCAAAATCCTTCAATTGACGAGAACCGATATTGGAGGTCATGATGATGATGGTGTTTCGAAAGTCAACTTTTCGGCCCAAACTGTCAGTGATATGTCCTTCATCCAACACCTGAAGCATGATGTTGAACACATCGGGATGGGCTTTTTCAATTTCATCGAACAGAATTACGGAATAAGGTTTGCGACGAACCTTTTCTGTAAGCAGCCCCCCTTCTTCATAGCCAATGTAACCCGGAGGAGCTCCAACCAAGCGGCTTACCGCAAATTTTTCCATGTATTCGCTCATGTCTATTCGAATCAAGGATTCTTTACTGTCGAAGAGGTATTGCGCCATTGTTTTAGCCATTTCGGTTTTACCTACCCCTGTAGGGCCGAGGAAAATGAATGACCCAATGGGTCTATTAGGATCTTTCAGCCCGGCTCGTGTTCGCTGGATTGCTTTTGTGAGTTTTTCTACAGCAGCATCCTGTCCAATCACACTGGCTTTTAAATCATCAGCCATGTGCAGAAGTTTGTTGCCTTCACTTTGGGCAATTCTTCTGGTTGGTACACCGGTCATCATGGCAATTACCTCGGCAACATCTTCTTCACTCACTTCATAACGCT
>CAZYJD010000029.1:0-22344 GCA_964647785.1 uncultured Chitinophagaceae bacterium | reverse complement strand
CGTTGATTTTGAACCACAAAGATGGCATCATTTCTTCATAAAAAAGGGTGACAGTTATCACCTAGCAGCTTGAGATAAAAAAAGCCACCAACAATCTTGTTGCTGGCTATGCATAAAAAAAGGGAGCCATAGGCCCCCTCTTTTCAAAAGATTTTATTGTGTCGATTATTTCACAACAACAAAGCGAGATACACCTACGGTATTATCGCCGTATAGTTTTAAAATATAGTTGCCTCCGATCAGTGCATTTACGTTCACAGCATTATCGAATAAGTTTCCTTCCAATTGCTTAACGCCATCCAAGCTGTATACTTCGAATGTATTCCATTTTTGGTTGCTTTGAATGTTCAACACTGCGTTTGCAGGGTTAGGATATGTTTTCACCACATTAACAACGTTTCTTACATTACCGATGAGTGTAATGTACTCGGTAATATCAGACAACTTGTATGGAAATACCTGGTAGCCTTCGTTATATGGAGCATCTCTATCAAACTGGCCACCAATTCCTACGATATTCATGGTGTCGTAAAGAACGGGTGTGCCGGCTATTTCAGAAGCATCTCTGTCAATTCTTACTTGGAAAGTGTCTTGGTTATCGTTGGTGAATAAAACGTTTCCGTTGCTTGGCCAAACAGTGGTTGTGTCTGCAATCCAAACTTTAACCAATTTAACATATTCACTTTCTGTTTCTTCACTTGGAGCACTAATTTCTGTTGGTTCAGCAAGGTCGTTGCCTTGACTAATTACAGAAATGCTGTCTACCACCAACTCCAATAATCCGTTGTAAAAGTCAATCTCTCCTCTTGCGAGAATTTCATCCCCTTCGTTAACCACATAATCGTTTACATCGTTAAAGTTGAAAATGTTAATGCCTGCAGTTTCGTCAATGAGGGTAAAAGAAAGACCCGCGTTTCCGTCGAAATCAATACCGTAAACAATTCCGGTAAGCTCGTAGCGAGCACCTTTGTTTGTCGGTGCTAAGTCAGCATCTAATTGAATGGCATCTGCGATATCTGCAACTACGTATGGTTTTTCTCTAGAGAAGTAAATATTGTCGATGTATAGTGTTGCTAAACCTATTGGTTGAGCAGAGAAAATGATTTGAGAAATGTGCTCTCTACCTGTGAGTGAAGCCAAATCAGCAAGATTGATTCTGTGGTTGTTCCATGTCTTTTGTGCTGGGCTGGTAAACTCCACCTCAGCTTCCGTATCGTCACCTCCACCAAAGGCATTGTCTGCACCGAAGTCTACTACTTTAATTCTATAGAGGGTAGCATTAGGAGTCCAAACATCAAAGGTTAAATAATCCATTCCAGACACATCAATCGAGTTGGTGCCGGTGGCTTCAATTCCTACAAAATCAAGAGAAGAGTATTTCTTTACATCGTTTCCGTCAACTTGTACGTCTTCTAGAGTAGCGGCAGACCAAGATGTTCTCCAAGTGGTTACAGCCACATCGGTATATACTCCGCTGAACAACGAAATCACATCCGTTTCATCGTCCGTTGGGTCTGCAGCTGCAGTTGCAGGTTCATTGCTTTTATCGCATGTAGAGGTATGAGAACCAATGTAAGAAGATTCATTTTGAGGATAAACATCCCACTCATTTGAAGCGTTTGCCCAGTTTGTGGTACCTCCTTCAATAGTAGATTTTCTTACAAGCGTGAATTCATTGGTAGCACCGCTTCCGACAGTCCATCCAGAACCAGGATCAACACCAACAACACCAATGATATCCAAGGTGTCTCTGGTTGCGGCTTTCAATAGAACAATTGCATCATCCCCATTGTAAAAAGTGAGGGAATGAGTGGTGTCTGAATTTGAGGTGATTCCTGCCTCACTGGCACCTGAGTTGCTAATCACAAAAACATCGTAAGGTGCAAGGGTACCTTGTGGAACGAAAGAGTCTGATGGGGTAGATGACCCATTGTTGTACCTGAAAATGACATAATCACTTAACGTAATGCTTGCATTTGTTGGGTTGTAAATTTCTACGGCTTTGTTGTTTCCGCCGCCCTCGATGTACTCAGAGAAATAAGGCTCTGAACATTGCGCATTTGCAGCAAACGCAGCAAATACCAGTAGAGCTAAGGTGTAAAGTTTTTTCATAGACTTTTGTTTTGACCGCAAAAATGCACAATTACATGAAGCGAATGATGAATTAAATGTTAAGCTAATGTTAGGTGAATGTTAAGGATATTTTGCCGCCTGCGTGTAAAATGTCGCTATCATCAACCGCACATCAATAAGATTGAAGCACAGGGGTGTCTGCGATGATTATCTTACCCAACATGAGCAAGAATTTCATCCGAGCAAATGATGGGCTGGAGTTTAAAGAGACCAAGAAATAACGCATACCAATGATCTAAAACAAAAAGGCCCCGTTTCCGGAGCCTTTGATCTTTTGAATATGGTTCGTTCCTTAAAGGCGAATGAAGGGGAGGGTTCTTCCATCGGAACTGCGGATGAAATAGCTTCCCTTGCTTACCTCTGTCATATCAAGGGTTTGGGTATTGCTAAAGCTGGCAACAACTCTTCCCTGTACATCAAGCACTTCGTAATCTCCGGCAACATTCAATTGAAGGGTGTTGCCGCTCAGCGGGTTCGGGTATGCTTTTAAAGCACTATTGGCAGTCAGATCTTTGATTGAGTTCGTGGTTTCAGTCATTTCAAAAACTGAAATGGTACCGCTTATTTCATTGCTTGTAATCACATATGCTTTTCCATCAGGACTGACATCCGTTCCGATGAAGAGAATATCTTCGACTCCGAGGTCACCAATGCTATCATTGGATTCGCCATTGATGGAAGCATTCACCACGTCAAAATCACGGTTGTTGGAATAGGTTACATAAGATGGCATTTCAGGATTGCTGAGGTCGTAAACCATGATGCCACCAATTCTTTCCAGACCAATCAGTGCGTAATCTTTGCCATTTAAACTGGCAATTTCAATTGCTTCGGGTTCTGGGCCTTTGTTGTCGGAACGGTTATCAAATGACCCATTCTCATCATTGGTTGAATTGAAGTCATTTGGGTAAATGGTGCTGAGTTTTTGTTCAAACTCATCGCCACTATCCCAGATCAAGCTTCCATCTGCAGCATTCCATACGCTGAAAGAGCGAGCGCCAAAGGCATAAAGCTCATCAAAATCACCATCATTATCGGTATCACCCTGGCTGGTGGTTACCGTGAGGCGACCAATCTGTTCGTTCTTTTGCAAATCGGAAGCGTTAGGGAAAGCAGTAGCATCTAAGGTGAGATCTTTTATCCTTTCTTCCTCTGCATAAGCATCGTAATCGCGGGCATCGCCTTCGTTGGCAGAAAGAATGTACCCTTTGCTGTTGGTGCCGTAATAGGTGATGGCATCTGGCATGTACATGCCATAAACAGGCCAATTGGCAATATTTACTGCATCGTCACGATCACTGGCATCCAATCCATTGCCAAGGGCGTTGTGATCTTTATAACCCAACCCAACAATGCCTCCAACAGTTTTGGTTTCAAGATTAATAACTGCGAGGGCATTGTTTTCCTGAAGAGTCACATAGGCGGTTCTTGAATCATCAGAAACAGCAACATATTCCGGTTCGAGATCCTGTGCCTGGCTGGCTTTTTTCAGCTCCATTTCAGTGATCGCATGAGCTCCCAGACCGTTCCAGTCATCTTTGGGCATGACAATCCATTCAGAAGTTGCATCATCAGTACCTCTGGATGCATCCCAATCTTCATTACCGGAAGTGATGTTTCCTTTTCTGATTAGGGTATGATCTTGTGTGCCGTTGGCGGTGCCTCCAACATCCCATCCACTTCCTGGATCAGGCCCCCAGTCGCCAATGCGGTCAATGATGGTAAAACCGGTCATTTCTCCCGGATCAACACGGCTGTCCATATCGGCATCATCCCATGTGCCGCCTTTTACAAGTGCAAACCCATCATCTCCATTGCTGAGGTATGTGAACAGAAGATCAGCTTTTGCGATGATGCTCGAATCTGCACTTGGGTGTGCAATGATGTACACATCTCCGGCTGCAACTACTGCTGTATCGGGAAACTCCTGCCAAAACTCCCAGTTGCCGTCTGAACCGTTGCTGGAGTTGGGAAAAGCGTAATCTGCCAGACTTACTTCCTGCCCTGTTCCGTTGTAAATTTCCATGTACTTATGGTTGGAACTTCCTTCGGCATATTCGCTAAAGAAAAGATCATCTGCGGTTTTAGGTCCTTCGTATTGTCCGAAAATGCGCACATCTCCAGTGAGGTTGATTCCATCAAAGGTTAAAGTGGTAACATTCGACTGATTAACAGCGTTGATTCCGCCTGAAACATCAATGATACTTACGCTTCCTTCGGGGTCGGTCATGTAGTCATTGCTCGGCTCACCCTCATTTGCAGTGATCACAAGCTTTCCATCAGGAGAGAAAGTTAACATATCAGGCAATGTACCAACGGTTACCTCAGCCACAAAAGCGCCGTCTTTATCGAAGAAAACTACTTTTCCGGGTTCGGTTTTTGGGCTGGCCTCGATGGCGCAAGCAACAAATCCATTGTGGGCAGATGCACTATTGATACCACCGCCATAAGAAGAAAGGTCAATGCTGTTGACCAATTTCAGATCTGAGGGATTGCTGAAATCGAGGATCTTTAACGAATTGTCACTTGAGTTTGTAAAATAAAGACGCTTTGTATCCTTGTCGTAAGTAACAATTTCTGCGGCAGCCTCATCAAACAACATTGTGCGATAGGTCGATAGATAATTTAGTTCCAGCTCTTGAGCTCGCAAGCCCGCGGCTGCGACGATCAAAGCAAATGCCATGTACAGTTTTTTCATAATGCTTGTTTTTTTGATTGGCTGCAAAGGTTGAAATCGCTCTTAAGCATAAGGTTTACTCCGTGTTAAATGAGTATTAAGCGTTTTGGGCCAAGCCACAATGGATTTGGTTCTGACATAGACCATCTGTAGATGAAGAGTTCGTGGCTGAATTTGATTAATTCAAACACAGCAATTATTTTTGCCTAACGAACGTTAGTTTTGGTTGCCACAACAAATAGAAAAATCGAAGTCTTAAGTGCGGCGCAGCGCTTGTTCATGAATCAGGGATATGCCGGCACTTCAGTGAGAGACATTGCCCGTGAGCTGAATATTGAGCCGGCAAGTCTATACAGTCATATCAAAACCAAAGAAGATTTGCTTGAAATGACCTGTTTCGATTTGGCTGAAAAACTTTTGAACGCTGAGCAGGAAGTAAATGACATTTACTTTGATGCCGAGCAAAAATTGCGGATGGCAGTAAAAATGCACGTAGAAATCCTCACGGAAAATCTGCCTGCCTCGGTCGTTTTTGTGCGCGATTGGCGAAACCTCAGCCCCGATCTGAAAAAAGCTTTCATCGAAAAAAGGAATGCTTATGAAATGGGCATTCGAAGAATTGTTCAAACCGGCATTGACGAAGGCTTATTCAACGAAACAGATTTGCAGTTTGCTGCTTTAACCATATTGTCGTCCGTTAACTGGATTACCGAATGGTACAGACCGGATGGCAAATTGAGTCCAGAAGAAGTGGCCGAACGCCTGAGCAATTTTATTTTAAAAGGACTGAAAAAAACAACATTACCATAAATCAGAATAGTTATGTACGGAAACGCATATGTAGATCCAAAAGAGACCAACAAGCTTACCGAAGGTGAAGACCCGGTGAAGTTGGCAGAATTTGAAGCGAGAATTGAGGCCGGAGAAAAAATTGAGCCCCAAGATTGGATGCCCCAACAATACCGTAAGCAATTGATCAGGATGATTGAGCAGCACGCACATTCCGAAATCATAGGTGCTTTGCCAGAAGGTACTTGGATTACCCGTGCTCCGGGATTTAGAAGGAAGCTTGCTTTGATGGCAAAAGTTCAGGATGAGGTGGGTCATGCCCAATTGTTATACTCGGCAGCTGAAACCTTGGGAAAAAGTCGCGAAGACATGATCAATGACTTGATTACCGGCAAGTCGAAATACTCCAACGTATTCAACTATCCTGCGGTTACCTGGGCTGATTCGGCCGTTATAGCATGGCTGATTGATGCCGGAGCGATCATCAACCAGCTCACCAACAGCAAGGGCTCGTATGGCCCGTATGTGCGTGCACTTGAGCGCATTTGTTATGAAGAGTCATTTCACCTGAAATATGGGCACGACAATGTGGTGCATTTGGCTACCGGAACCAAAAAGCAAAGAGAAATGGTGCAGGAAGCCCTTAACCGTTGGTGGCCGCCAATCATGCATTTCTTTGGGCCGAGCGACAAGATTTCCGTTCATACCAAAACCCTCATGAAATGGAAGGTGAAAATGGCAACAAATGATGAAATGCGTCAGCAGTTTCTAGATATGTATGTGCCTAAAATCTGGGATATCGGTTTAACCATTCCAGATCCGAAATTGCACAAAAACACCGAAACAGGCCTTTGGGAGTATACTGAACCCGATTGGGATGAGTTTAAGCGCGTCATCAATGGCGATGGCCCTTGCAATGCGGAACGTTTGGCAGTGAGGAGAATGGCAGAAGAAAAAGGCCGTTGGGTTCGCAAGGCCATCCTGAGCAAAGATGCAGCTTACGTAAGGCCATTTGCCTAAACGAATCGTCGGAGGCATTTTATTACAACCAACAATTCAATGAAAATATGATCAAATCACTCGATCCTAGAATAAGCCGCGCAGGCATAGATGCGAACCAGCAGATTGATCCACTTGAACATTTGGATCAATTTCAGACCTATGAAGTTTTTCATCAAAGAAAAAGAGGTCAGCAACATGTGCACGTAGGCATTGTTCATGCTCCAAACCCCGATATGGCACTGTTGTACGCTAAAGAACAGTACAGCCGTCGTGGAGAAACAGCCAATATTTGGGTTGTTCCTAGCAATTGTGTCTTTGCCACTGAATATTTCGATGAAGACATTTTCGAAACCACCCCTGAAAAATTGCACCGCGACCCATCTTCTTACAAAGTGATGGATCGCATCAAAAAATTCAAAGAAGAACAATCAAAAGCCTGAGCATGGATTTCTTTAACGAACAACACATCAATGCAGCTAAAGAGCTGTTGTATAAAATTGCAGATGATCAACTGATCATTGGTCACCGCAATTCTGAATGGACCGGTTTGGGCCCTATTTTGGAGGAGGACATAGCTTTTTCTTCCATGGCACAGGATAAGATTGGCCAATCGCAGCATATTTATGAATTATTGCACCAATTAGGAGAGTCTGACCCTGACACACTGGCTTTCACCCGAAATGAACAGCAGTTTCATAATTGTCAGCTGGTTGAGTTGCCCATCGGCGAATATGACTTCAGTACGGTGAGGCATTTTTTATTCGACTTTGCTGAAGCATTGCGTTTCGATATGCTCGCCAATTCAAGTTATGAAGACTTGGCTCAAATTGCCAAAAAATTCAGGGGTGAGATTAAATACCATACCATGCATGCCAATACCTGGCTAAAGCAGTTGGCCGAGGGCAATGAAGAGAGTCATTTGCGCATGCAAAGTGCTCTGAACAATACCTGGAACTACGCCTTGGGTATTTTTGAAAAAGGTCCACATGAAGAAGTGCTCATCGAAGCCGGAATTTTTGCAGGGGAGGAAACATTGCAAAAAATATGGTTGGACACGGTGGTCCCTCTTATTGAGCGCTACGGACTGAAAATCCCCGATTCCTCAGAATGGAGCCCGGTATATGGTGGTAGAATGGGCTTGCACACTGAATTTTTGCAGCCCTTGCTGACTGAAATGACGGAAGTATATCGCATCGATCCAACAGCTGACTGGTAATGTCATTGAGACCTGAAGACATAAGGGAAGCATTAAAAGATGTCAAAGACCCTGAAATCCCACCCATTTCAATTGTAGACCTCGGAATAGTAACCGACATTGAGGTTTCAGAGAGCAGCGAGGTATACGTAGAGCTGACCCCTACTTTTTCCGGTTGTCCGGCCTTGAAAATGATGGAGGATATGGTCAGGGAAAGGGTAGAAAAAATAGAAGGGGTGACAGGAGTGAAAGTTGAAACCACTTTCGATAAGCAATGGAACACCAATATGATCAGTGAAGAGGGGTTGAAGGCATTGAAACAACATGGTTTGGCTCCACCTCCACGTCATGAAGGTTACATTGAATTGGATGTGTTGAGTGATATCGCCTGCCCTTATTGCGGGAGCAGAAACACCACCATGCAAACGCCTTTTGGACCTACGCTTTGTCGTTCTATGCATTACTGCAAGAATTGTAAACAGGCTTTTGAAGCCTTTAAACCCGTTACCTGATTAGGGCAAGCGGTAACCAATTTTAGACCACCAGGGTACAATTTCTAAACGAAGTCTTCCGCTTAAAACCGCAGGATCTTGACTTGCCAATTCAAAAGCCTGTTCTGTGGTGGGTACATCATACACCACAATTCCCAGAATATCACTTTCAGGGTCCACCACCGGACCAATAAGCACCGCTTTGCCCAGGCGTTCCATCTTTTGTAAATGCAAAAGGTGACCAGCTTGTAGCATCGCAATCGTGCTGTCGTCCTGGTTGCGATTGGGCCCTGATTTCAACAAGCAAAGCTGGTACTGTTTCATGGTAACCATGCTATCGCACCATTGCATTTGAAAACGTGCACTGGCTGCGGTATCCTGTGCATGGGTGCGCAAAGAGAAAATCAAACAAACAAAAGCAAAGAAATGAAGTGGTTTCATAGAGCGACGTACATTTGTAAGGTGGAAAATCAAAAATACGCAGAACTGATTGAAAAGACTTTTGAAGGGTTTGGAATTGATCCCAAGGAGACCCGTTGTGAAGGAGAAGGCGCCTGGTTGCTAACAAGAGGCCATGTTGGTGTCTATGTCGATTTATGGGAGAGTGATCAGCCGAGTCAGTGGCAGTCATTTCATGAAGCTTCAGCCGGACCGGTATTTCAGGTGGTTTGCCCTGTTTGCACCCTGCCTACTGAAGATATGCTCAAAGTGTTTGAAGAAGAATTGCTCGAACTCAATTTTCACCTTTTTTATGGTAGTTTCATCATCAACCGACAAGAAAAAATGGTGGCATTGATTCACAAACGGCTGGCGTCTGGACTGCAAGGCAATGATATACAAAATGCAGTGATGAGTCTCAGTTTTTATGCCGAACAGCTCGCTCCTTATT
Organism: uncultured Chitinophagaceae bacterium; assembly: GCA_964647785.1. GTDB lineage: Bacteria > Bacteroidota > Bacteroidia > NS11-12g > UBA9320 > CAZYJD01. Next base: position 13,168 of record CAZYJD010000029.1, on the reverse strand, counting down.
TCGAAGAAAAGTACGGGGTAAAAAGGGTAGAAGAAGAATAAGCCGGACAACCAATGAGGGGTGTCAAACATCTATTTGAAAGCCTCGTTTAATTAATGGAATGCCCCCGAAAGATCAAGCGCACCTTCAACAGCTCATTCAACAGTGCCTCAACGGGCATGAAAAAGCCAGGAGGGAACTCTATGATCTTTTTGCATCAGGCATGTATGCCATTTGTCTGCGTTACAGCAAGGATGAAAACGCCGCCAAAGACGTATTTCAAGATGGCTTTATAAGGGTGTATCGATATCTGAAGGATTACAAAGGAGCAGGCTCATTCGAGGGATGGATGAAACGCATTTTTGTGAATACATCCCTTGAGCATCTGCGAAAAAATAACAAATGGCTGTTTACCTCAGAGCCCGGAGAAGATTTGCTCTCGGATGGGGTGCAGCCATCTGCTTACGAGAAATTGGCCTATCAGGATCTCATAAGACTTATATCTGCTCTCCCAGATGGTTATCGGACGGTTTTTAACCTTTTTGTAATAGAGGGTTACAGCCATAAAGAAATTGCTGAAATGCTGAATATCAGTGAGTCAACCAGTAAAACACAACTTTTTAAAGCACGTAGGCAACTTCAGGAACAAATCAAACATCTATACAAGAGTTGAAAGAAAATCAAGACATATCCTCTTTTGATTCCTGGGTGAAATCGAGTCTCCAGAATGCCAATGTCAATCCGCCCTCGGGCCTCTGGCAAGGCATTGAATCGGGGATCGGAACTTCTTCGGCAGGTTCAGGTGGATTGATTGATCAAATTCGCAGCATTGTTCAGCAATTGGGTTGGAAAGCCAGTGCGGGAATTGCCGGCATGGCTGCCGCAGGAGGTTTTCTCTATTACTCCATGGTTTCAAACAGCCCTGAGCAAAAGGCTTCAAACACTGAAACAGCAACTCAAGCAGAACCATTGGCAGATCAGGAGAACTTCCCTGATCAGTCTGAAACAAAGGCTGAATGGGGTGAAAATTCAATTTCGGTGCAACCATCGACTAAACAGGACGCCAATCAGCCAGAAACTTCTCAAAACAAGACTGATAAACCTCTAAGGTCATCTTCTTCCGAACCAGTTAGCAGTACCGCACAACCTAAAAATGCGGATGAAATTCCTCCATCAGATGAGGTCAATTCACCCCCGACGGAAGCCAAACCAATTGCTCCAACCGATAATGCTGCTGAACCCATTGATTTCGAAATCAAGGCGACCACTTACACATATTGCGACCGTATAGCGATGGAAATCACTTTGGAGCCTCCTGTTCGGGCCACTTGGTACAGCCTTGGAAAAACCAAACCTTTTGCGAGAGCAAAGGATTTAGCCCTTGAAATTGTATGGGAAAATGAAGAAGGTTCGGATAGTGTAGCAACCCTTACTGCTGAATACGAGGGAGTGAGAAAAACCATAAAATTTAACCGTGAGCGTCTGAGTGATTTCAGTTGGGAAAATGCAACTGGTGATAACATACAGTTCAATGTTCAGGGGCAGCAACCAGAGATGATGTGGTGGGATTATGGCGACGGCAGTGATGTGGAAATGAGCAGCGAGTCAGCGGTTTCTCACTATTTTAATTACCAAGAAGAACCTTATCAGGTTATGATGATTGCCCGATACAATGATGGTTGCATTGATACGATTAGACATCGGGTAAGCCCCCCCAAAACAGACACCCAATACGAGCCGTTCATACCAAACGTTTTTACCCTTTATAGCAAGGATGGAAAGAACAAAGAAACCACATATTATCATCGGGTGATCCAAAACACTCAGGGAGAAGTGGTATTTGAAAGCAGAAATCCGGCGGAAGCCTGGAATGGAAAATATAAAAATCAAGGTGAGATGTGTGGCAAAGGGAAATATGTTTACACCCTGAGATATGCGGTGAAAGAACAGCGCATTCAAGTGCGTCAGGACATTCTAACCATCAGATAAATTTGGCATGACGAAAGAGAACATTATTTTAGCGAGCATTTTTCGAAAGAACAACAGCAATATTATCAATCCAATACGTATGAAGATCAGCAAATTTTACAAAGGACTCTGGCTTCTTCTCCTGGCATTTTTCTGGGTGGGAAGTCAACAAGTTCATGCACAATGTGATCCCAAGGCAGAAGGATCGCCCTGCGAAGGCGCGGCACTTCAATTCAGGGCAAATGCACCCGGAGCAAATACCTACTTATGGGATTTTGGAAATGGATTTACCTCCACCCAGCAGAATCCGGTGTATAGTTATAGCGCTGCGGACACTTACACGGTTACACTTACCGCCACCAACCCCGCTGTAAATTACAATTGTACAAAATCGTTCACCGTGGTGGTAAAACCCAGTCCGACCATAAAATTCAGCGTGCTGGATCCTAGAACACAATGTTTTGAAGGAAACCGCTTCTGCGTAATCGATAGCAGTGAAGCTGTGCCGGGAAGTAACCTTGTACGTTGGACCTACCTCTTCGGCGATGGTAGCTTGTATGAGTCTTTGAGTCCGAAGAAAGGTGATACCATTTGCAATCAATACATTGACCCCGATGGAGGATTCTTCGATTTGGTCATTGAATTAGAAGATGCCAACGGCTGTGTGCGTAAAGTGACCCGTGACGACTTCTTTCAGGTTTGGCCAAAATTGGGCACGCTGATCACTTCAAATGCGCCAACTCGTTGTGATAGTACCGAAGCAACCATCACCAACCAATCCCGATTGCCTCTTGATAGTGTAGACACCTACGTATGGGACTTTGGTGACGGCGAAGTTTATGTGGGTACAAAAGACAGTGTGGATATGTGGTTTGGCCCTAACAACGATGGGGTCATCAAAAAAATGTACCGCACCAACGGGGTATTTGATGCCAAGCTGACCATCAATGCCAAGTTTGGTTGTTCAGAAACCTATACTTACCGTGCTGCTGCAACCAACATTAAAATTGCACCAAAAATTATTGCCAATAAAGATTCTGCCTGCACCAATCAGGCCACCTTCGAATTTGGATTGGATCAGCCCATACCAGGTATACGTTCCTTCTTGTGGAACTTCGGAGATCCTCCCGCCGGGCCGGATAACTTCAATAACAGAACCCTCACACCAGAAAAAGGCTACGGACCGGGTCCTTGGATGATCAGTTTGAATATCGTAGTGGGTCCCTGTAATGTAATGTCTTACGACACCGTATTGGTGATTGGTCCGGCCTCTACCATTGAAATTCCTTTCGGAAAAATTGCTGAAAAAGAGCGCTATCAATGTATCATCAGAGACTCTGTTCATTTCCCGAACAATTCCAGCTTCTATCACACCGACCCGAATATTTATGATGAAGATATTTTCTTCTATGACACCCTCTTCTACGAGCCGGCAGTTACGGTATACAAAAAAGATACTGCCATCTTGTGCAATGGAGATACGGTCATTAGCTTGGTTACAACAGACGATGTAATAAGTTCAGATTTCAATGTAGGTTCTGAAACCATTGGTTGGGTTGAAGATAGCCTGGCTTTTGATTCAACCATGACCATATTCAATGTCGATTACAACATGGACCGGATTTACCGGCGAAATGTGAAGATCGGCGGTAAGGACTTCCGGTTGTACAGAGGCTTTACATTGGCCGGTGCCGACACGCTCATCTTTACCGGAGATACCACCATGTACAATTTTGGTGGGGCAGATTCGGTGAAAGTTGGATTAAGGGCGGTGCCTAAATACAAAGAGTTTCCTTCTCAAATCAACAATGTTTATCGCTTCAACTTCGATCCGGTAACCCGCACGGGTGATCAGACAGCGCTGCCAAGAACACCTTCTGTGCGTGGAAATGATCACGTATGGAGAATGTGGGATTTTGGTGACCGATACGCACCGCAGTGTACCACCGATACCAAAGCGAATAAAAACGTTGGTCTGAACTGTAACTTCTCGCATGACTCTTTGCCGGTTCACTGGTACACCCCATGGGAATACATTTACAGATACTACGATGATGCTCGTCTTTACTTGCAGCCTGCTCCTAAAGTAATCTTCAGCAAAAACGCTCGTCGTTGTTCTCCGCTCATGGTTTATCCTGCCATGCGCATGGTTCGCGTTGCAGATACAACAGTGATTCTGCCACAAGATTCTTCAGGCACCTATTTCGGTAAAACCTTTACCGCCGGTACGGATGAAATTTATGATAGCACCTTCATGGTTCAAAGACCAAAGTCGTATTACCATGGTCATATCAAACATACCGTTTGGCCGCATGAACAAAAGTTCTTTATTCCTGCAGGTGTAACGGTGTTTCTGAACAATGTGGATGACTTTACCACCCGAACCATTACTGGACCTAAAACGGAAGTTTTTGATGCCAATGAGCAATTCACACTCGACGGTTTGTGTGATACCATTTGGTCGGTGCCACATACGGTAATCAATCCGGAAGATGTGCGAATGGCACAGGCAACCACCTTTGTTAAAGACACCGTCATGATCATCAATGGTCTGCTTGTCGATACTTTTGTAACTCGTTCTGAGATATTCATTGACTCGGCTTATCACCGTGAATATTTTTACCTGAATACCCCAACTTGCTTCAATGTGCAGTTGTTCCATATCGATACCGTTCATCCTTTCAGATGTGGTGATACCGGAACAGCCATGCTCGCAATGATGCCGCCAAATGCCAAGGGTATGACCTGGGAAGGTGGAGCGCCTTGCCCTGCTTCGCCAGGACGTACAGACTATTTCCTGAACATGAGTCTCAGAGGTACCAAGCCGGGTTGTACGCAGAGTTGGTTTGAAATTAACTATGACTCACTGGCAGGAATTAACAACTGGGTGGCCTTCAACAGCGGTGGGGTATTAACCACCGGATTTACACCACTGCCATTTGTGTTGCCATATGATATTGTTGCCCCATGGGGAACAACCATCCTAAAGGCCTATTCGGCTGGTGAAATTGGAAATGACCCTGAATTTAGAAAGAATGGTAGCTTCACTCCCGGCCTTATTGTCGGTAATGGTTTCTCGGGTGGCAACCCGCCTGAATGTCTTGATACCTTCTGGTACAACGACATGTTCCGTTATCTGTATTTGAATGCCCGTTTCGAGATTGTAGAACCCGGTGTAGAACCCAGAACCATTTGTGCGGGTGATACCGCTTACTTCCTGCTCGAAGATTTCTACCAGGATAGCATCTCGGTGATTACCTGGAACTGGGGTTACACCACCCCTGGTAAAACCCAACAGTATGTGGAGGAATTCTACTACTTCGCAGATTATAAAGGACCATCTCCAAGCAGAAACGATAAAGATGTGAATTGGAATGGGGAGCCTTGGAAATTCAATTATGTGGTCCGGCGTACCAACAGGCCGGTATATGGCGTTCAAACCATTGACACCATTGTTACGGCTATTTTGCGCGAATGGGAAGATTACTTCGATAAGTCAAGATCAGGCCCTGCAATCAAGCAATATTTTGAAGATGCCGGACTGGATATACAGAACTACAGCGAAGAAGAAATTCCATTGATGCTGGGTGACGGTAGCTTTGGTTGCGTGGATACCACTGGTTTGAGTGATTTGTTCCCCATCAGCAAGAGAAGAATTGTAAGAGACAGCAGCGTTGCTCAACACGGTCAATATGTTTATCAGCGTGTGTTCAACGGCAGTGGACAAGCAGTTGACTCGGTTATCATTGAAGAAATACTTCACTTCAGAGATTCTTCCATTCAAGGTTATGATACCCTGTTCAAGCCTAATGGTAGCGGCGGAGTTGATACCATTTGGGGGGTATATAAGTTCCCATACTGGGAGCCGCAATTGGTTCGTGACGCTTGCGACCCAAACATCACCGATACGGTAATGGTGCGCTCAAGAGGTGCCATGTTCCCAACACTCTTCCTCGATAATACTGTTGGTTGTAACAACGTGCACCGTGGTATGCTGAATGTTGGCTTTTTCATCGATGCCAAGTTTGAAGAGAAAGCGGCATGTATGGGTGAACCGCTTACGCTTTATGATAGTGTGAGATACTACTATTATGGAGATGCGGACTTCTATCCATATGACCCTGGCTTCTATCCAATAGAACTGACGAAATTCTGGGAGGATCCTGCAAGATTCGCTTGGAGAGAAATCAAGGAGGTTGATTGGGACGTTTCGGATGGATTGAATGACTTTGAAAAAGCAATCAAATTCCAGCACATTTATGACAAACCTGGAGAGTATCAGGTTACCATGGCCTTCCGCGATAGTATGTTCTGTCACGATACCCTGCGCCTTACAGCCTTTGTTACTGGAATTGCTGCAGATTTTGCATCCAACAGCTCATTGCAGGAATGTCAGAACATTGTTTCCTTCTTCGATGCCACTCAGGTATTCGATCCTTGTCAATTGAACGATACTTGCCCGCAGAAGCGCGAAGCATGTGATAGCATCGTTTGGTGGGAATGGGATTTCGGCGATGGAACCCGCCGAAGTGTACTGAAGAATCCATCTCACAACTATACCTCGAATGGAATCTTTACTGTTAAGTTGATTGTACACTCACTGCTGGGATGTACGGATACCATCGAGAAACAAATCTTTGTGGCCGGACCTCAGCCTGAATTTGAAATTTTGAACAGCCGCTGGGAAGACTCTGTGATTATCTGTGTGGATGATTTTGTAGAAGTGGTGAACGTAAGCCGTGACCCTATCTTCCAGCCTGACTGGATCTTTGACTGGGGCGATAGCTCAACTACTTCTGTTACCACCAGAGATACTTTCCGCCACCAGTACACCAAAGCAGGTGAGTATTTCATCTATCTCACACAAATAGACTCGATACAGGGAACAAATATCCGTTGTAACAGAATTTATCCCGACACCAGTAGCTTCATTGAGAATCGGATTTATCGGAAAGTGATTGTGCTTCCAAGAGCCGCGGCTGACTTTACCGTTAGCGACAGTGTGGTTTGCCCTTATGAGCTCATCACCTTCACTTCACAATCCGATACCATATACAAGCGATTTACATGGGAGTTTGGTGATGGCGATACAGCCAACCGTTTCTTCCCCGAAGAGAGCATTACCCACAGTTACAAGCAAAGTGGAACCTACCAGGTAATTATGACGCCATGGTATCAACCACTTCCGTTCTATCCAACCTGTCCTGATACAGCGAAGAAGACCATTACCGTGGTGGATGTGAAGGCTTCATTTGATATTGATAGCACCAACAAACCTGAGTTCTGTTTTACCAATACCTCTCAAGGGGCGGTTTCTTATCGTTGGGATTTCCGCCATATAGGGCCCGACTTCAATGAAATGAGCACGGATGAGAATCCATGTCACAACTACGGAGAGGAACTGGGTCAGTACGAAGTTTGTCTGATTGCTGTGAGCCCTGAGGGTTGTGAGGATACCACATGCCAGACCATCAACAATAACTTCATCGCCAAGATTGTTCCTTACAACGTATTCACGCCCAATGGCGACGGTGTAAACGATCAGTTTATCATTGAAGTGAAAGGTGAAGAAGAATACGAGATCAAAATCTACAACCGCTGGGGTGAGCTGGTATTCGAAAGCACCGATGCCCAAACGCATTGGGATGGTACGGTAATGAATGAAGGCAAGAAATTGTGTCCGGAAGGAACCTACTTCTATGTAATCAACTATAAACTCAAGAGCCGTGAAGAGAATGATGGTCTAGAACCAATCAGCGGCACAGTAACACTTATTAGAGATTAAGTCTTTTAATTACCAATAAAAGATGAAAGGGAGGCCATTGGCTTCCCTTTCTCTGTGTATAAAGGGTGCTGATCGAAACAATTAAATTTGCAAACCATGACTGAAAGGAGCATCAATCCGTATTTGAGATTATCAGGCTTAGAAGCGCTGGAGGTAGGTCCCGGCTCTAATTTTGTCAATATTGGAGAAAGAACCAATGTTACGGGCAGTAGAAAGTTTGCCAAACTGATCCTTTCAGGCAACTATGACGAAGCCGTTGCCGTTGCCCGCCAACAAGTTGAAAATGGCGCTCAAGTCATTGACGTGAACATGGATGAAGGAATGCTCGACGGGAAGGAGGCCATGGTTCGCTTTCTGAACCTCATCGCAGCCGAGCCCGATATTTCGAAAGTTCCTGTAATGATTGATTCTTCTAAATGGGAAATAATTGAGGCCGGACTAAAAGTTTTACAGGGCAAGGGCATCGTTAATTCCATTAGTTTAAAAGGTGGTGAAGATGAGTTCGTTCGCCAGGCACAACTCATTAAGAAATATGGTGCAGCGGTTGTGGTCATGGCCTTTGATGAACAAGGTCAGGCAGATAGCTATGAGAGGAGAATAAAGATCTGTAAAAGAAGCTACGACCTGCTCACCCAAAAAGTAGGGTTCCCCGCGCAGGACATCATTTTTGATCCCAACATCCTTACCGTGGCCACAGGCATTGAAGAGCACAACAATTATGCGGTAGATTTTATTGAAGCCACCCGATGGATTAAAAAGAATTTGCCCCATGCGCAAGTAAGTGGTGGGGTGAGCAATATTTCCTTTTCCTTCAGAGGAAACGACAAGGTTCGGGAAGCCATGCACAGTGCATTTCTGTATCATGCCATACAAGCCGGCATGGATATGGGAATCGTTAATGCGGGAATGATTGAGGTGTATGACGAGATTCCTGCTGAACTTTTGCAAAGGGTAGAGGATGTATTACTCAACAGGCGTGACGATGCAACTGAACGTTTGATTGAATATGCCAAAACGGTTGGCGGCAAAGAAAAAAAGGAGGCCGAAACCCTCGAATGGAGAAATGCCGACGTAAGGGAGCGCTTAAAGCATGCCCTGGTCAAAGGAATAACAGACTTCATTGATGAAGACACCGAGGAGGCACGACAGGCCTATGACAAGCCCTTGCAGGTGATCGAAGGCCCTTTGATGGATGGAATGAATGTGGTGGGTGATTTATTCGGCTCAGGAAAGATGTTCCTGCCTCAGGTGGTAAAATCAGCGCGCGTAATGAAAAAGGCCGTTGCATATCTTTTACCCTATCTTGAAGCAGAGAAAGCAGATAATCCGGAAGCCAGGGCCCAGGGAAAAATTTTATTGGCAACGGTTAAGGGAGACGTTCACGACATAGGTAAGAACATCGTAGGAGTGGTATTGGCTTGCAATAACTACGAGATCATCGACCTCGGCGTTATGGTTCCGGCCGATAAAATTCTCGATGAAGCCCTTCAACGCAATGTGGATGTTATAGGATTAAGTGGCTTGATCACACCAAGCTTAGACGAAATGGTTCACGTTGCTTCAGAAATGGAGCGCAGAGGCATGAAAATACCCTTGTTAATCGGAGGGGCTACCACCAGCAGGGTGCATACCGCGGTTAAAATTGCACCGAAGTATTCACAACCAGTCATCCATGTTTTAGATGCGAGCAGATCTGTTCCTGTTGCCGGATCTTTATTGTCTGATCATAAAGATGAAGTGGCAGCTAAGTACCGTGAAGAATATCAGAACCTGGCAGATGAACATGCCAGAAGGCAGGGTGCAAAGGCTGTACTTCCTTATACGGAAGCTCAGCGAAATAAGGCTGTTCTGAATTTCAGCGAGCAGGCCATTCCCCCGCTGAACATTGGCGTACAGGTTTTAAATGATGTTTCGTTAGAAACCCTTAAAGCATACATCGACTGGACACCATTTTTTCAGGCTTGGGAGCTCAGTGGCCGATATCCGGATATTCTCAGTGATGAAATCGTTGGTGATGAAGCACAAAAAGTATTTGCAGATGCCCAAAGCATGCTGGATGAGATCATTGCCAATCAGCTTCTGCAGCCACGGGCCGTGTTCGGTGTTTTTGAGGCGTATCAAAAAGATAACGATGTTACAATATCATTGAATAATGGCAATCAGCTAAGTTTTCATTTTCTGAGGCAACAGAGAAAAATGGGTGCAGGCATTCCAAATCTCTGTTTGGCTGACTTTTTAAGTTCAGATTCTAAAGATTATATGGGCGCTTTTGCGGTGAGCATACACGGCGCAGAGGAGATAGCCAGAGCGCATGAAACGGAGCACGATGACTATAAGGCCATCATGGTGAAAGTATTGGCTGACCGTTTGGCGGAAGCACTTGCAGAGTATCTGCATGAAAAAGTGAGAAAGGAGAGCTGGGGGTATGCCCCTGAAGAGAAACTCGAAAATCAGGAATTAATTCGGGAGAAGTACAAAGGCATTAGACCAGCACCAGGTTATCCCGCTTGTCCTGATCATACCGAAAAAGGAACCCTTTGGAAACTGCTGGAGGTTGAAAAACACACCGGTATGACCTTAACGGAGCATTTCGCCATGTCGCCGCCATCTTCGGTTTCGGGCTTTTATTTTGCCCATCCTGCTTCAAAGTATTTTGCAGTTGGAAAGATTGGCGAAGACCAGTTGAAAGACTATGCACAAAGAAAGGCTTGGTCGATGGATGAAGCCCGTAAGTGGCTGGCTCCGAATCTTTGAGAAGGGGGAAAATAGATCCACCACACAACACCCACAGAACAACAGATTCTCTGGATTGCTGAAAGGCCTTTGATATTGTTCTTTTGGGTAGGTCATTGTGGACTTTTAGATTAATTTTGCGGCTCAATTCGCTATGGGAGTATTAGTAAACAAGCATTCTAAAATCATTGTACAAGGTTTCACCGGGAGTGAAGGTACTTTTCACGCCGGACAAATGATTGAATACGGAACCAATGTGGTAGGTGGTGTTACACCCGGTAAAGGTGGTCAGAGCCATCTCGATCGACCGGTTTTCAACACAGTTAAAGAAGCGGTTGAACATACCGGAGCCGATGTGAGCATCATATTTGTTCCGCCACCCTTTGCCGCCGATGCTGTAATGGAAGCAGCTGAGGCAGGCATCAAAGTGGTTGTTTGTATCACAGAAGGCATTCCTGTGAAGGATATGATCGTCGTTAAGGATTATCTCAGTGACAAGGATTGTCGACTGATTGGTCCAAACTGCCCCGGAATCATCACTGCCGATGAAGCAAAAGTTGGAATCATGCCCGGGTTCATATTTAAAAAAGGAACGGTCGGTATCGTCTCAAAGTCAGGAACTTTGACGTATGAAGCAGTGGATCAGGTTTCTAAACAAGGCCTGGGCCAAAGCACCGCCATCGGTATAGGAGGTGACCCCATTATCGGAACCACCACCAAGGAAGCGGTAGAGTTGCTCATGAACGATCCTGAAACGGAGGGCATCATCATGATTGGTGAGATTGGCGGAAGCATGGAGGCTGAAGCAGCCCAATGGATAAAAGAAAACGGTACAAAGCCTGTGGTTGGTTTTATCGCCGGAGAAACTGCTCCCAAAGGTCGTCGCATGGGCCATGCCGGTGCAATTGTTGGCGGTAAAGACGATACCGCACAAGCCAAGAAAGCCATCATGCGCGACTGCGGAATACATGTGGTTGATTCACCTGCTCAAATTGGAGCTAAGATGGCTGAATTGCTGAAGTCTTAATCGGCTTAATCACCGCTTCTACTTTTTGTTTTCTTCCTATTGCTTCAATACCTTAAAGGTTTCTGAATGCATGCTTCCGAGTGTTTGGTTAAATATTTCAATGGAATAAGGCCCGTTGGGCAAATCGGAAACATCGATTGAAAACCATCCTTTTCCTTTTCCGCTGCGGATTAATTGCCCTTGTATATTGGTGAGTTGGTATGCTACTTCTTGCTGGCCATTTGAACTTTGAACAAACAATCTTTGACGCACCGGATTTGGCCAGATGGCAATGTTGGGTACTCCGGTTTTATCAAGTTCCAGCTGAATCCATGGAGTGGTGCTGCTTTTGCCATCGAAATCGGTTTGTTTAATTCGGTAGTACAGTGTTTTTGGGTTAAAGGCCGCCGATCCGAAGTCTTCAAAACTATAAGATCTAATTTCTGTGCTGTTACCCGCTCCATTTATCTGCCCTACCAGCTCCACCGCATTGGTGTCACCCTGATGCCTTTCGATGGAGAAAAAGTTATTGTTGGTTTCGGTAGCAGTTTTCCAATAAAGGGTCGATTTCTCTGGCGCTCTTTCTCCGTAGAAACTGAGCCAACTCACATTCAATGGCCCCAATGATCCATCTCTGCCGGCGCCAAAACCTGAAAACCCATTGCTGAAGCTCGCGCGAACTGATATGCCTGAGTCCGATCGAAACACCACCTGCGGTGATGAACCATAAATGGTATTTGCAATGGTACCGCTATCGATGTCAGTGGGACTCTTGATCAGGTTTAATAAGAACTTCGAATAACCGGTGGTGCTTTCCCAGCTATCTCTTTCTTCAGAGCGGAAGTATAGCCAAATATCATAGTCAGCTGCAGTATCATTTGATGTGGGCTTCACCTTAATGGTTTTAAACATGATTCGCCGCGAACTATCGGTGTTGGTGCTGAAATTTTTGGTGGCAATGGCAGCGGTATCTATCTCAACACGGGTGAGACCAAAATCATGTGTGCTTTTATTCTTGATGGTGGCCATGATTTTACCATTGGGCGAGTAAAAATCGATCGAATCATTCGGACCCAATGGCTCTGTTTTGATGGCCTTGACAATTTCAATTTCCGGCTCAATGGGGGCATTGGTGGGACCGCTAATGGCTATATCATCAAGCAGAAACCCATCTGCTTGATAACCGAAAGAGCCGTAACCGGATGTCACTGAAAGTACCAATCTGAACCGAACAGATGCATTTCCTCCTAGAAACGAAATATTATAAGAGGTCGTATCTTTTGTTGCATTCGTTGTCCAACCCGTTCTGTCACTGAAAATTGAACTCACAATGCAGCAGGTGGCACAAGTACTCGATCCCCTGTTGTACCAATTCTTGCCGGAGTTCTCATCGCCCAAACGTTGCCATGAAGCACCTTTATCTGTTGAATATTGTACTTGAACAGCAAAAGGGGCATTGCAGTAGTTAACAGCCATGGATTTCAGAAAGCTGAAGGTATATGTTCCAGTTCGTTTCATGTTATAATCGGGTGTTAACAAAGCGCAGCGATATGCTCCGATGGTAATATCTGCATCCAAGTCTGTTACCCAGGCATTTGATCCATTGTAATCTGAAGAATTGAAATCATTGGAGGGTGTCCCCCTTTCCCATAAATCAATTCCACCATCCAAGCTTCTCGAACCGAAATGCCAGGCAT
>CAZYJD010000028.1:0-23120 GCA_964647785.1 uncultured Chitinophagaceae bacterium | reverse complement strand
TTTCAGCAAAATCACACTTTGGTATTAAGTGATGTAAATCTGCAAATTCAACAGGGCTCTTTTTGTTATCTCATTGGTCGCACCGGGAGTGGAAAAAGCAGCCTACTAAAAACCCTATACGCCGAATTGCCCCTGCAAAAAGGGGCAGGTGAAATTGCCGGTTATCAGCTCAACGGGCTTCGGAAAAAGGAAATCCCCTTTCTCCGTAGAAAGATTGGTATTGTGTTCCAGGATTTTCAACTACTCACCGATAGATCGGTAGAAGACAATCTCGACTTTGTGCTCAAAGCCACAGGCTGGAAAGACCGCAAATTGAAGCAAAAAAGAATTGATGAAGTGCTGAACCTCGTTGGCCTGGGTGCAAAAGGCTACAAAATGCCTCATGAGCTCAGCGGAGGAGAACAGCAACGGGTTGTTGTTGCCAGGGCTTTGTTGAATGATCCCGAAATTATTCTGGCTGATGAACCCACGGGAAATTTAGACCCCGATGTGAGCGATGAAATCATGAACCTGCTTAGAAATATCAGTGAAAAAGGCACGGCTATCTTGATGGCTACGCACGATTACCGACTCATCAACAAATATCCCGGCACCATATTCCAGACAAAGAATGGACGAGTTACCGAGGTTGAGTCAGCCATTTGATCTCGCCAGAATGATGATGTTAGGGCTAAAAACTGCCTGATGCCAGGTTCGACCAGTGGCGAATAGTACCAGACGGATTTGAAGTAGGTGTAGATTCCAAAGTATTTTTCTGATCATTTCCTTCAAGCGAGAAGGTCCCCCCATGAATGAAGGCATCACTTCTGTATGAAAACCACAGGCGTTGAATAGTTGCAAGGCTGAGCTTTTGTTTAAAATGCATTCGTGGGTGAAGTCACCAGAAGCAAATAAACTGCTATAAGCTGCATCAGCATTTGGTGTTCGGAATAACATCAATCCTTCCGGTTTTAAACTTTTCTTCAGTAGCAGCAGCAACTCTACCAATTCATCTTTGTTGAAGTGCTCAATGATATCCAGCCCCGTGATGCAATCCCACTGCCTATTTTCTCGAATCAGGTAATCTTTGAGGTCGGCAACTTCAAGCCCTTTTATCCCCATGCTTTTACCTGTATTTATTTGATCTTCACTCAAATCGATCCCTTTCGCAGCCAAATAACCCAAGTCATGCATCAGGGATACAAAGGCGCCATAACCACAGCCAATATCCAAGACATGGGCATCCTTATTTGGAGGTAAAAGAAGTGCAAATTCTTCTTTCAAATAATACTTTTGCTCCTCGAGCAGCTGATTGCCGGTTTTCAACTGGGAACGGCCAGCCTGGGTTTGGTGATATGCCGAGTATAAAATTTTGCGGTATCCGAACATAGGAAAATTGCGAATGGCAAACATACAAGTTCAAAAAGACATTCTTCCTCTTTGCAGCCAAACAGAGCTGATTGAAGCAGGAATTGACGAAGCAGGCAGAGGATGCCTTGCGGGGCCTGTTTTTGCTGCTGCCGTCATATTGCCTCCCGATTTTACAGAACCAGAGCTGACAGATTCGAAGAAATTAAGTGAAAAGAAGCGCTATGCCTTGCGTAAAATCATCGAAAAAGAGGCAGTAGCTTGGGCTGTTGCCTCATCCAACGTGGAAGAGATTGACCGCATTAATATATTGCAAGCCAGCGTTTCTGCAATGCACCGTTCGGTAGAAAAATTGAAAGTACAACCCGCTTTTTTGTCGATTGATGGCAACTACTTTAGAAAATACAAGAATTTGGAACATCGCACTTTTATAGGGGGCGACGGACGCTTTCTTAATATCGCAGCTGCCTCTATACTCGCCAAAACACACCGAGACGATTTTATGCTGGCGCTTCACAATCAATATCCCCAATACGGTTGGGATAAGAATAAAGGTTACGGCACCTTATATCATCGCGATGCCATAAATCAGCATGGTAGATGCCCAGAACACCGCAATTCATTTCGACTTAAAGCTGTGCAATTAAATTTGTCCATTGAATGAAGCCCATGTTCAGGAAAATATTCCAGCTACTAATCTTAACAAGTATCATGCAATGTGCCAATGCACAATCGCCGCCAAAATGGTATGCAAGTTTCCATATGGGGCCAAAAGCCGATATATATCGCATTACCAATGGAAGCAAAGAATTTGTGCAACTTAAAAACATGACCGGAGCCACGGCTGGTGCAATGATCGGTGCAATTTTCGAGGATAAAGTAATGTTGGAAACCGGCTTGTTTAACAATCAAATGCAAAGTTCATTTGAATTGAGCTCTTTGAGTGGAAGAATTCCTTCGGGCCAGGTGGTTTTTCCCACCCTCAATACATTACTGATTCCCTTGAGATTGAACCTTTACCAAGGCTTTGATAACAACTGGAGTATTTATTACGGTTTTGGAGCTTATGTCATGGTGCGTGAAAATCTTAATCGACAACCGGGTATCGATGCACAAATAATCGATCAGGATCCCGGCACAGGAACAACAGATTTTCTGCAGTATAAAGTTTCGGCCAACTACCTCACCGGTAGCAACATTTTAGTTGGCCTTCAATTGGGTGCAGAAAAGCAGCTATACGAAAACATTTACCTCTGCGGGGAAATTTTCTTTAGATCTGCCATGTCTTATATCAATGAGTATTCTCTTGATTACTCTTCAAACAATGACCGGCAGCGATCGGTTATTATCAGCAGCAGAGGAACGAGCCCGGGCGTTTTATTGGCTTTGAGATATCGTCCTCAGCCTGCAAATTAAGTCATGCCAGAAGATTATTATTTCAATGAAAGAGGGCTCATGGTTTTTACCGAAGCCTACCATCTAAGAAGAGGTTATTGTTGTGGTAGTGGCTGTTTGCATTGTCCCTTTAATTACGATGCGGTCAAAAATGCAGCTTTAAAAGAAGTACTCTTAAGCCGAAGAAAAACCTAATCGAAACGAAGGGTTTTGGAGGGGGACACTTTTTGGATGAGCCCAACCGGTATGAGCAAAACAATTGCACACATGGACAGCACCCCTGCGTTGATGTACACGGCATTCCATGCACTTAGTTCAAAAGGCACCCGATCCAGGTAGTAGATGCTTTCATCCAGTTTCAGCAAGGAGGTCTTCCATTGCAACAGAATCACTGACCAGGCAATAACATTCCCTAAAAGGATCCCTCTCCCACCCAAGCTGAAAGCAAAATACCAAAAGATTCGAAGTATACCTTTATTGGCTGCCCCCAGGGCTTTTAGAACGCCAATCATACGTGTGCGTTCAATGATGAGCACCACCATGGCCGAAAGCATATTCACAGCAGCCACAAAAAACATGAGCACCAATATAACCAATACATTGGTGTCGAGGTAATTGAGCCACTCAAATAGATTAAAGTTGGCATCTTTGGCGGTATTTACCCTTAGTTGTAAAGGAAGCATGGCCGAAATTTCTGCTTGTACCTCCTCTGCATCTACCTTCTTTTCAAGCACCAGCTCTATGTTATTCAAGGTGTCGTAACCGTTACTTACGATGCGCTGAATCACACGTAAATCACAAAATACAAAGGTTTGATCATGTTCAGCAAGTCCGCTGTTGTAGATGCCTTCGATGAAAAAACGTCGTCGTCTAACCTGTCCGTTTTGAATGAATATGGCTTCGGTATACTGGCCGGTGTCTAAATTAAGACGAGCAGCCGTTTTGGAAGAAATCACCAACTGGTATCCTTCTCTATCACCATTAAAAGAGGGGAATTGCCCCTTTTGCATGCACGACTGCATGAATTCACTGAGATAAGTGGAGTCCACTCCTTTGAACATCAATCCCTCCATTTCACCGGAATGCCTGATAATTCCTGCTTTCACACATAACGGACGCGAGGCAGCAACCCCATGTTGCCCTAGCGCATTAAACGGCACATCATGGCGGTTGAAATAACTGCCTTCGAGGCTGCGGTTTGCGTCGAATTTCCGAACGTATAAATCACCGTCAAAACCGGTAACTTTCTCAATGATATTTGATTTGAATCCCGTTACCGTAGCAAAAGCAATGAGCATGACCGCTACACTCAACGCAATCCCTACAAAAGCAAGGCGCAGAATTAGGCGGGTAAATGAACCCGATGAACGCTGCCGCAAGGTTTTAGAGATATAGAAAGCGTAATTCATACTTTTGCTGCCAAATTTCGTTAATTCATAGAGATGAAACACTTGTACATCCTCATGATGAGCTTTTTACTCCTTTCTACGAGCCTCGGCTTGTCGTGCAAAGGAAGCATTAGTTCAGCTGAAAAACACGCTTCGGAAGAACATATTCAATGTGCCGCGGAGCGTATTTCTCAATATTATCCACTGTTGCGCGGCAAGCGTTTGGCCCTTGCAGTCAACCAAACATCCATGGTAGGTAATACTCACTTGGTAGACACCCTATTGCAATTGGGATTGAACATCGTTCAAATATTTGCCCCAGAGCACGGGTTTCGAGGTGATCACAGTGCAGGAGAGAAAGTACACGACATGACCGATGCCAAAACAGGCATTCCTATCTTATCACTTTATGGATCGAACCGAAAACCCAAAGCCCAACAACTCCAAAACATTGATTGCATTGTGTTTGACATTCAAGATGTAGGGGTGAGATTTTATACTTACATCAGCACCATGCATTACCTCATGGAGGCATCAGCAGAAAACGGGATAGAAATGATTGTTTTGGATCGTCCCAATCCGAATGGCTTTTATGTAGATGGTCCGATGCGCGATGAAACCCTTAAAAGCTTCATCAGCATGCATCCCATCCCGCTTGTTCACGGCCTAACTGTTGGTGAACTTGCCAACATGATCAAGGGTGAAAAATGGATTCAGAACAGCGAATCCTGCCTTCTAACCATTATTCCTTGCCTGAATTACACCCATGATAGTTTATACCAGTTACCGGTGGCACCATCGCCCAATTTGCCCAACATGGCAAGTGTATACCTGTATCCGACATTGGGTCTTTTTGAAGGCACAAATGTGAGCATTGGGAGGGGCACGCCCTACCCTTTTCAATTGTTAGGCAAACCTTCGTACAAGGGTAATTTTGAGTTCACCCCAAAATCGATTCCGGGAGTGGCAGAAAATCCAAAATTTGAGAATCAAGCCTGCAAAGGATTGTTGCTTCGAGATACCGCTATGGCCATCGTTGAAAAGCCATTTCTGCGCATTGAATGGCTTCTGGAGCACTACCCACTCAATAAGGCATCAGAAGGCAACTTTTTTCTGGCATCTTTCGACAAACTGGCAGGAACAGCTGAACTTCAGAGGCAAATATCTGAACAAACAGAAGGCAAAAACATCCGTGAATCATGGAAAAACGAACTAAAAACCTATATGGCCATGCGATCCGGGTACTTGCTTTACCCTGACTTTACGAATTCCGAAAAAATCTTTGATAAATAAGAAGAAAGTGTCATCTTTGCACTCCTTAAAAAATCGAGGCGATGTCAAGAGTTTGTGATTTAACTGGAAAGAAAGCGCTGAAAGGAAACCACGTTTCTTTCTCCAATAGAAAAACGAAGCGCAGATTTTACCCAAATCTGCAGGTAAAGAAGTTTTATTTGCCTGAGCAGGATGAGTGGATCACCCTGAAGGTATCAACTTCGGCTTTGAAAACCATCAATAAGATAGGTATTTCAGAAGCCATAAAAAGAATTGAAAGAAAAGGAAGTCTGTAAATCATGGCGAAAAAAGGTAACAGAATTCAGGTAATACTTGAGTGCACAGAGCACAAAGACAGTGGTATGCCAGGCACCAGCAGGTACATCACCACCAAGAACAAGAAAAACACACCTGAGAGAATGGAATTGAAAAAATTCAATCCAATCATGAAGAAGTACACCGTACACAAAGAAATTAAATAAGAAGAAAGATGGCAAAGAAAGTAGTTGCAACACTGAAAAAAGCCGGAGCCGGTAAAGAATGGGCCAAAGTTATTCGTGCCGTTCGTTCTCCCAAGTCAGGAGCTTATACCTTCAAGGAAGAAATGCTTCCTCAGGAGTTGGCCAAAGAGGCTTTGAAATAATTGTATGTAAGTAAATTTTGATAAAGCTTCCTTTTAGAAGGGAGCTTTTTTTGTTTATACCTGATTTTACAAACGATGGGGCTTTTTGATTTTTGGAATAAAAAAGATAAGAACAAGGAGGAAGATCTTCGTGACCGATTGAATGAAGGTCTCGAAAAAACTAGAACCTCTTTTCTTGGAAAACTCTCAAAGGCTTTGCTTGGCAAGAGCAGCATTGATGATGACGTATTAGACGAACTCGAAGAGATTTTAATCACCAGTGATGTGGGAGTTGACACCACGGTGCGTATCATTGAGAGGATCCAAAAAAAGGCATCAGAAGAGAAATACTTCGGACAAAATGAATTGCAACACCTGCTAAGGGAAGAAATTGCCAACCTGCTACGCGAGCATAAGCATTCAACCCTACAAGACTGGGAAGGTGCCAAACCTTATGTCATCATGGTGGTTGGGGTGAATGGTGTTGGTAAAACCACCACCATAGGCAAGCTGGCCAATTTGTTTCAATCGTCAGGGAAAAAGGTGATTCTCGGAGCGGCTGATACCTTTCGAGCTGCTGCTGTTGACCAATTAAAAATTTGGGCAGATCGCTCAGGCGTAGGCTTTGTCTCAAAAGGCATGAACGCAGACCCGGCAGCTGTGGCCTATGATGCAGTAAAAGCAGGCGTTGAACAAAATGCCGATGTGGTAATCATTGATACAGCCGGGCGATTGCACAACAAGGTAAACCTGATGAACGAACTCTCAAAAATAAAAAGGGTCATGAGTAAGGTTATACCGGAGGCACCGCATGAGGTTATTCTTGTACTGGATGCCTCTACGGGCCAAAATGCCTTTGAGCAGGCCAAACAATTCACCGCAGCAACCGATGTAAACGCACTGGCCTTAACAAAACTCGATGGCACAGCAAAAGGCGGTGTGGTCATTGGCATATCCGACCAATTTCGCATACCCGTGAAATACATTGGGGTGGGAGAAAAAATTGATGACTTACAGATTTTTGAAGAACGAACTTTCGTGGACTCCTTATTTGATGCATCATGAGAACAAAAGGAATCAAAAACAACAAGGTAAATGTAGTTACGCTTGGTTGCTCTAAAAATTTGGTCGACTCAGAAGTGTTGTTGGCTCAGCTAAAGGGCAGTGACATGAATGCCGTGCATCAGGAAAACAACTCTGATGCTAACATCGTGGTCATTAATACCTGTGGCTTCATTGATAATGCAAAAAAAGAAAGCATTGATACCATCTTACATTTTGCAGATGAAAAGGCCAGCGGAAAAATTGAGAAAGTATTTGTAACGGGATGTTTATCGCATCGATACAAAGATGAACTCCACACTGAAATACCGGAGGTAGACGCCTGGTTCGGAACCATGGAGCTGCCTTCATTGCTCCACACCCTCGGGGCCGATTACAAGCACGAACTCATTGGAGAGCGCAGCATAACCACGCCTGCACACTACGCCTACATGAAAATATCTGAAGGCTGCAACCGCCCCTGCAGTTTTTGTGCAATCCCCCTCATGAGAGGCAAACACATCTCCAGACCCATTGAGAATTTGGTAGAAGAAGCTCGTCACCTGGTGAAAAATGGGACGAAAGAAATCATGCTTATCGCTCAAGACAGCACCTATTACGGATTGGATCTATACGGAGAGCGCAAATTGGCCGACTTATTACGGGCATTATCCGATGTTGATGGTTTGGACTGGATAAGATTGCACTACGCCTACCCCTCTCAATTTCCGATGGATGCATTGAAAGTGATGGCAGAGAGAGAAAATATCTGCAATTATTTAGACATTCCGCTTCAGCATATCAGCGATCACATGCTCAAAACCATGCGACGAGGCATCACCAAAAGAAGAACCATTGAGCTGCTTCAAAAAATAAGGGAAGAAGTTCCGGGCATTGCCATACGCACCACCATGTTAATAGGGCATCCCGGCGAAACAGAAGAAGATTTCAATGAATTGTGCGAATTCATTGAAGAGGCTCGTTTCGAACGGCTTGGGGTTTTCACTTACAGTCATGAGGAACAAACACACAGCCATACCCTTGCAGATGACATTCCTGAAGAAGTAAAGGAGTCAAGGGCAGAACAACTCATGCTCATACAGCAAGATATATCGGCCGAAATTAATGCCGCCAAAACCGGTAAGGAGTTTAAGGTGTTAATTGACAAAAAAGAAGGAGATTATTTCATCGGACGTACAGAATATGACAGCCCCGAAGTGGACAACGAAGTATTGATTGACGCCCGTACAAATTTCCTGAGAGTGGGTGATTTTGCGAATATTAAAATTACAAGATCTGAAGATTTTGACCTTTACGGAGAACCCGTGTAACCATGGATATTAAACAAGAGAGCATTCCCCTTATAAAAACGCCCTATTTGGGAGAAGTTGCCAAAGACTATCTCAGAGAAAACATTGCCCTTTCACCCCTTTACGGAAAACGTGGCTTGAATGCAGTTGAATGGGAGGAACAAGCGAAATCAAAAAAATTGCATGTACCCAGAGAGAGGCTGAAAGCGGCACTTATCGATCAATACAAAAAAAGTGGCATTGACCTCAGCGCACAAGGGAATGAACAGGTTCTTTCAGGAATTGAGTCCCTCAGCAATGAACAAACTTTTACGATAACCACCGGACAACAAATCCATGTCTTTCTCGGGCCGGTTTTCGTTTGGTATAAAATTTTAAGTCTACTGGCGCATTGCAAAGAATTGGAAGCAAAGCTGGAGGGGGTGAAGATCATTCCTGTCTTTTGGATGGCAACAGAAGATCACGATCTTGAAGAGATCCAAGAGGTCAACTTGTACAACGAAAATTACACATGGGAAACGGATCAAAAAGGAGCTGTGGGAAGAATGAAGCCCACAGGACTTCCTCAATTGGCCGATCAAATATTGGAACGCATCGACCCGAGTGATGAAAATGTTCAATTCATAAGGCTTTGCAAAAAGGCCTATTCAACTGCCAACACCCTTGCAGATGCCACACGCATCATTGTTCATGAACTTTTTAAAGATCAAGGCTTACTGATTTTAGATCCCGATGATCGAACACTCAAAGAAACCTTTATGGAGGTATTTCGATGGGAATATGAGACACAGGGAAGCAACAATCTCATCAGCGGTGTTAACACCCAACTTATTGAAATGGGGTACAAACCGCAAATAAAAGGACGAAACATCAACCTTTTCGTTCTTGAAGACGGTCGTCGTTCACGAATGGATCAAAAAGAAAAAGGGCACTTCACTGCCATAGATGGCGATTTAACTTTCGATATTGACCCCTCGAATCTCAGTGCGGAAGAATTTAGTCCCAATGCATTGCTAAGACCACTCTATCAAGAATTCATTCTTCCTAATTTAGCCTATATAGCCGGAGGTAGTGAGTTGGCATATTGGTTGCAATTGAAGCCCATATTCGATCATTGGAACTGTCCTTTCCCCATCCTGCTTTTGCGCTCTCATGGCATCATTCTTCATGATAAATTGTACCATAAGCTCACAAAAAAAGCCCTTCTCGAAACCTACTTTCTACCGGTAGAAGAATTCAGAATAGAACTCATGAAAGATCGCAAAGAAGAGATGGAACGTATCAAGGCTGAAATGGCCAAAGCAGAAGGTCACTTTCATGGGGTGAAAGAAATGCTTGAAAAATCGGCCTTTCAAAAACATGTTTCATGGAAGGATTTTAGTGAGTTGCACAAAAGCATTGGAGATCTTAACTCTCTGGTTTATAGCACTTTCAATGAATATTTTGAAAAGCATGATGATCTTAAACCAGCCCTTACCCAGAAAAGACGTTTTTTTGACGACGAAATTCAAGAGAGGAAACGCTCCATCATCAATTATCTAGCGGAACTCAACCACCTCAAGTATTGGTTAACTCAAGAAACACAACTACCTCTCCTGACTGATTATAGTCAGCTCAATGTATTCATAACCAAATAATTTTCATTTGAAAAATCGACAAAAAAATACCCGCCTTAGCGGGTATTTCAGTTTTATTTCTGCGCTTTTTACAGATTCATCATTCGACCGGCATACACCGCATCTTCGCCCAACTCTTCTTCTATTCTCAACAGTTGGTTGTACTTGGCCATGCGATCAGACCTTGATGCTGACCCCGTTTTTATTTGACCTGAATTCATGGCAACGGCTAAATCAGCGATGGTGGCATCTTCTGTTTCTCCGCTTCTATGGCTAATGATATTGGTGTAACCTGAGCGGGTTGCCAATTGTATGGCCTCTATGGTTTCTGTGAGGGTTCCTATTTGGTTTACTTTAACCAGAATACTGTTGGCCACCCCTTCTTCTATACCTCGGCTCAATCGATTCACATTGGTAACAAAGAGATCGTCTCCTACCAGTTGAACAGCATCGCCAATGGCATCGGTCAGTTTCGCCCAGCCTTCCCAATCATCTTCTGCCAATCCATCTTCAATACTCTTGATGGGGTATTTCGATGTCCAATCACTCCAATAAGCCACCATCTCTTCAGAGCTGATGCTTTTGCCGCTAGACTTGGAAAAGGTATACAAACCGGTTTCCGGATTGTAAAACTCTGTGGTTGCAGCGTCCATGGCAATGAATATTTCATCGCCGGCTTTATATCCCGCTTTCTCGATGGCCAGCAAAACTGTTTCGATCGCCTCTTCATTCGACCGGATATTGGGAGCAAATCCACCTTCATCTCCTACATTGGTGCTGTACCCTTTATCCTTCAATACTTTTTTAAGGTGATGAAAAACTTCAACCCCCATTTGCAGGGCATGACTAAAACTTTCTGCTTTAATGGGCATAATCATGAACTCCTGAAAATCAATGCTATTATCCGCATGACTGCCTCCATTGAGAATGTTCATCAAGGGAACGGGTAAAACACAAGCATTCACCCCCCCCAAATAACGATAAAGCGGAAGTTCAAATTCCTGCGCCGCGGCCTTGGCTGCAGCCAGTGAAACTGCCAGAATTGCATTGGCTCCCAGCCTTCCTTTATTTGGTGTGCCATCCAGGCGACACATCAATTGGTCGATGTACCGCTGATCACGAATATCCACCCCCTGCAGTTCAGGAAAGATTTCAGTTTCTATATGGTTCAAGGCCTTTTGAACGCCTTTTCCCATAAACACATCCCCTCCGTCGCGCAATTCTACCGCCTCATGTTGTCCGGTAGATGCACCTGAGGGCACCGCTGCGCGGCCCGTAGCTCCGCTGGAAAGAATTACATCGGCCTCTACGGTTGGATTCCCTCTGGAATCAAGGATCTGTCTGGCCTTGATATCTGAAATGTATGACATAGTTATTTTGTTTTCAAACGCTTTATAAACTGATCGAAAAGGTAACGGCTGTCGTGTGGGCCCGGAGCTGCTTCCGGATGGTATTGTACAGCAAACGCATTTCGATCTTTAATTTGAATGCCTTCGATGGTTTGATCATTTAAATTCAAATGCGTTACCTCCACCTGCTCGCCTACTGAATTGGAATCGATGGCAAATCCATGGTTTTGTGTGGTGATCTCTGATCTACCTGTGATCAGGTTCTTCACCGGATGGTTCAGCCCTCTATGGCCATTGTGCATCTTGAACGTACGCATACCAACGGCACGGGCAAGTATCTGATTACCCAAACAAATGCCAAACAATGACTCGTTTGCTTCCAACAGTTCCTTAACAGTATTCACTGCATCATCCATTGAACCTGGGTCGCCCGGTCCGTTTGAAAGCATGAAACCATCAGGATTCCACTTTTTCATTTCGGCGTAGGAGGTATCCGCGGGAAAAACATTCAGGTAGACATCTCGATCAGCTAGGCAACGAAGGATATTTGTTTTCACCCCATAATCTAAAACCGCTACTTTGTGGGCTGCAGAAGGGTTGCCAAAAAAATAGGGCTCAATCGCGGTCACCTTGCTGGAAAGCTCCAACCCTTCCATTGAAGGTACGGCCGCCAATTGTTCTTTTAACTGTTCAACATCATCGGTCTCCGATGAAATGATACAATTCATGGCCCCTTTATTTCTGATATACCTCACCAATTCACGGGTATCAACATCAGAAATACCACTCAATTGGTTCTCAATCAAATAGTCATTTAAACTTCCGTTGGATTGCTCTCGACTATGGGTGGAAGAAAATTTCTTGCAAATCAATCCATTGATCTTCACGCCATTTGACTCAGCTTCAGATTCAAGCACCCCATAGTTTCCAATATGATCGGAAGTCATTACAATCACTTGGCCGTAATACGAGGGGTCTGTGAAAACCTCTTGATAACCAGTCATACCTGTATTGAAACAGATTTCGCCGGTTGTTGTACCTATTTTACCTATTGCTCTTCCCTTAAAAAACTTTCCGTCTTCCAGAAGAAGAACAGCTGAGTGAAATGCATTTACTTCCAAGACAAAATTATTTTGACAAATATAGTCTGAGCTAACACTATGGCTCCGAAATGTTGAAAAAAGCCCCCTGATTCAGAATAAAATCTGCGATCATCTCAGCAACAAGCGGTTCAACATTGGCCGGGATAAAATACTCTGAAGGGTATGACGCCCCCTCTCCTGCCATGAACAAATGATTGCTTGCAGGCAGCAGCTCAAAAGCAATGCGGTCTGAATCGGCAGCCTGTTTCCATTGTGTAAAATTTGTTGTATCTACCTGGTAGTCACGCCCGCCCTGTAATACCAGCACCCTTTGTGAAGTGTTCTTTTGCAGATGCATCGGAGGATTGTAATGCCTGGTCTCTTTAAAAAAAGCCAAAGGCCAATAGTAAATAGATGCGTGCCTTCTCAGCATTTTATCCATCAATTGCCATTGCTCATTTCTGTAAAGCTGATCAAGCCTCTTCAACTTTTTATACAGGCGTTTTTCTGAAAATGAGAATTTTCCATCGCGCATGGAGAGGTAGCGAACTTGTTCGGTGATGAGTTCCGTTATGGGGCGGCTGCTGCCTGCCAATATCACTCCACCGGCCCAGTTTTTTCCTTGCGATAGAATGAGGGGCAACGCATAGCCACCCAAACTATGTCCTAACACCCATATCGCAGCGGTATCGATATGCGTGGACTGTCGCAGTATGTGCAAGGCTGAAATTGCATCTAGCACGCATTCATTTGTCAGGTTTAGGCTGTCGCTTTCTTGCCATTCAGGAAAGGCCGCAGTTCTCTTTTCAAACCTAAATGTGGCGATGCCCTGCTTGGCAAGGGCATAGGCGAGATCGAGAAAAACTTTTGAAGCCCCAACGCTTTCATCCATATCAAGTGGTCCTGAGCCATGAACCATCACCACCACAGGTGGTTTTTCAACCCCATCGGGCATCCATAATTCCGCCCGCAATGCCTGGCTATCATTCAATGCCAGTTGATGCCTTTCTCGTAAAATTCGAACGAATCTGGCATCATCCGTCATTTCATACGTCAATGTTTTTAGAAAAAAGGTATGGACTTCCTCTTTTTCTCCGCGATGAATCAACTGCAGCGCGCCATTTTCAGCGTACAACAAATAGATTCCTGATGCGGCATTGAGGGTATCAATGGATTCGAATTGGCCATAGACAGCACCCAATTGATGGAGTGATTTTTTAAATTGTTTATATGATACGGCAGCCCTCATTTCGTTTGAAAAATGATGATGCAAGCGACGATATCTGCCTTTCAAAAAATCTTGCTGCCAATCATATTGCCCGTACGACTGTAAAAAAAAGAGCGTTATGGTGAGCAATATGGCAGCTTTCCTAGACATCGTATTTGTCTAGTAATTTCATGAGCACCAACATATCATCAGGAACCGGAGCTTCAATTAAAAACTGTTGCCCCCCTAGTTCAAACGCAAGGCTTTGGGCATGAAGGGCCATTCTGCGAATCATTGGAGCAGCGGCTTTCTTGTTAGAAGGACTAAAGTTCCTTTTGAAATTTTGCATGTAGGGCAGGTTTCCGCCGTAAGTTGTGTCGCCCATAATGGGGAAACCAATGGAAGAGGTATGTACGCGAATTTGATGCAGGCGTCCGGTTTTGGGGCTTGCTTCAATAAGCGCACTGCTCTTGAACGCTTTCAACAACTTTAAATCCGTTTCACTGGGCTTTCCGTTCCGTTGGTCTACTTTAGATCGACCTTGCTTTGCAGGAGCCAGTGGCAAGGAAACCGTGGTGTGATCCAAATTGGGCTTTCCCCAAACGATGGCCAAGTACTTTTTAGTGATCAAGCGCTTTTCAAAAAGCGAGTTGATCTCCTTGTAGCACTCCTCATTGCGCGCCATGAGAAGCAAACCGGTGGTATCCCGATCTATGCGATGACAAAGCCTCAGGTTTGCATCAAAGTCCCCAGCCAACTCAATGATAGACAAGGATTCACCCGACCTCTCATGCAAGGTAGAAATCCCGGCCGGTTTATTGATGGCAATGAACTGCTCATGCTCGAAACAAATCCAGTCTTTAAATGAAGTTCGTTTCAAAATCTAGCGACTCGAAGTAATCTCCTGATATTGATCCCTGTTTGATGCATCCATGGTTGTGAGAAGTTCTACAACCCTGTTTTTCATGCCCGGATTTGCTTTCGAATAAAGATTGATCAGCTCCTCTCTTTTGGCGTTGAAAAAAATACGCAAAGACATGGCGTTGGGAAGCACATCAAATACCTTTTTCACCTCTTCGAGGCTGGCAAATATTTCACGACGAGAAGCTTCTATATCCTTGGTCATTTTATCCATGCCTTTCATGTGATACCGATACATGGCATTTCTCATGGGGATGAAACGTTCGTCATTCAAGTTATCAATGAGGTAATAGCGATTACGAAGACCTCGACCGTCCATCGGGCCCCAGCCTGGCTCATTTTTGGCCATTGCTGCATCGCGCAGGGCAAGCGCTTTCTTGAAGTACTCTGCACCTCCAAGCGGACTAAAGGTATCAAAATCATAACCGATGATCATATAAACATAGAACCCCAGCAGGGTTGTTAAGCTTGAAAGGCTGGCACCATCCTGAAAGTCCATCGGTTGAAATTGCGTGAATTCAAAACTCCAGTCATTATCCTGGTGGTTAAAAACAACCGTATTGTATGACGTACCGTATACCGGGCGACTCGACTGGACTCGAACTTCCGCCTGAAACTGGTTCGAGTTGAGTGCTGTTACCTGGATGTAGAAATTGCAATTGATTTTTTCGTTGAAGTTAAAATTATCTTCCGTCCACTTTCGGTTGTTCAGAAATTGTGTTATTGTGCTTTCAAGATCCTTGAATATTTGAACATCTGTTCGCTGGACCCGCGAGGCATCTACCTCTACTTTACAATTGATTTCCTGGGCACTCAACGTATTTGCTGACTGCAGAATGAGGATACAAATGATGATCGATTTTAACCTAAACATGCCGTTAATTTATCAACGATAATACGGGCAACTTCTGTCTTATCCATCAAAGGATATGACGTTTCACTGTCATTGTCTATCAAACTAACCTTATTGGTGGAAACACCAAATCCAGCTCCTTTGTCGCGAAGTGAATTCAAAACTATGACATCCGCTCCTTTTTCGAGCAGTTTATTGCGTGCATTGTTCCATTCATCATCGGTTTCAAGGGCGAAACCAATCAATTTCCGATTGCCTTTATTTTCAGCGAGCGTTTTCAGGATATCGGTGGTTTTACGCAGGTTGATTACCATTTCAGATTCATTGCCTTTTTTGATTTTATTCTCAGCCTTTTCAACCGGACTGAAATCCGCAACTGCAGCGCTGAGAATTGCAGCATCACAATGCTCGAATAGCGCGATGCAACGTTCGGCCATCTCATGCGCGCTGCATACCTGATGCACCTCTATACCGGGGAAGATCATTTGGTCTTGCACGGGGCCCAGAACGAGTTGTACGTTTGCTCCGCGTGAACGCAGTTCATTCGCAATGGCCACTCCCATTTTACCACTCGACTCATTTCCGATGTAACGCACCGGATCTATATACTCTCTTGTTGGGCCGGCGTTCACCATTACACTTTTTCCATGTAAATCTTTCTCAGAAGCCAAAAGGATTTGCAGGTGTGCCATGATATTTTCGGGCTCTTCCATGCGCCCCTCACCCTGCAAGCCACTGGCCAAATATCCTGTTGCCGCAGGTATGATGTACACCTCATCTTCACTTAAGCGTTTCAGATTTCTGTTCACCGCAGGATGTCGATACATTTCAAGATCCATGGCCGGCGCCACCGCTACCTTTTGTCTTGCAGAGAAATAACAGGCCATGAGCAGATTGTCGCAAACACCTGTGACCATTTTAGCCAATGTGTTGGCGGTGAGCGGTGCAATCACCATGGCATCGCACTCTTCTGCTAAGGCAACATGATTGTTCCATGCACCCGACTCTTCATTGTAGGTATGCGTTAATACCGGCTTGCCACTCAAAGCTGAAAGGCTAAGTGGCGTTACAAAAGCAGAAGCGTCCGGAGTCATTACCACCTGCACTTCTGCCCCATCCTGTTTTAGTAAACGGATAAGTATAATAGCCTTGTAGGCAGCAATGCCACCAGTAATTCCTAAGAGTATTTTTTTACCCTTCAGATTCGGCATCCGGGTTGCGATAATAAATCTTACCGTCTAAAAACTCTTGGGTAGCCAAAAGGGTTGGCTTTGGAAGTGATTCGTAGTATTTGGAGATTTCTATTTGCTCGCGATTCTCAAAGACCTCTTCGAGGTTGTCGCTTTCAGTCGCAAACTCCTCAAGCTTTGAGTTCAATTCCTCTTTGGTTTGCGCTGCAATCTGGTTGGAGCGCTTTCCTATGATCACAACAGTTTCATAGAGGTTACCGGTTGGAAGGTCCAATTTGCGCGTATCGCGACTGACGGTGCTGTCTGGGGTTTCCTGATAATTCTGCATGTTCGTTTTAATATCTATTAGGTGTTATTTTCTTTTTGTTCCAGTTTCCTGGTTTCTTCTTTCAATTTCTTATAGAGCTCCTCTCCTTTGGTTAAATATTCGCCTTCTGCAATCGTTGATTTCAAAACATTGTAATACTCAAGGGCATCTTTGAATCTTTCCTTTTGAACGCTCTCAACACTATTCTTGGCATACAGATAAGCTGCCTTGAAGGCCAGATACAACAACTCATCGCGCTGATCGATATCAGGATAATCATCAACAGCATTGCTGCAAGCAGTCATGGCTGCCTTGTAATCTCCTATATCAAACCAGAGTCGCGCATTTTCGTATGCTTTGAAAAGTATTCTTTGCCTGAGCTCATCAATATGTGCATTCGCCTTTAGAACGAACTCACTTTCAGGGTATTGATTGATGAATAATTGCAACTCTTCGATGGCTGCCTTGGAGGCCGTTTGATCCAGTTCATGAGGTAGACTTCTAAAGAAATCACAATAAGCCCTCATGTAAGCAGCTTCCTCAACACGGCTGCTTCGTGGATAATTGTCGATATAATTCTTGAAGTGATAACTGGCCATGAGATACTCTCCCTGCCCATAATGGCAGTACGCGTAGTAAAAATAAAGTTCTTCTGCCTCCCTTCTTCCCCGGTAAATGCGACTCAACTCTTCAAACAATGGCAGCGCTCTGGCATAGTCAGATTTGTTATAATATCTTTTTGCGGCATCGTATTTCTCTTGAAGCGTGCCATTTTTCAACAGTTTGTTGTAGCCATCGCATGACAAGAAAAACAAAGGCAAAATGTAAATGAGGTACTTGCGCATTGAGAAAGTTTGCAAAGATAATCAAATTAATGACAAAAATCTCGCTCCTAGCTCGCCTTTAATCACTGGTTGAAATGCTTCAAAACAAGTAGATATCATACTGCTTGCTGAACTCATTTAAACCACTTCAAGCGGGCCTTTTGCGGATGTAACAATGAACGTAAATGGAGCGAAAAAAGTTACAGCCGGCTTCTGTCTATCAGCCATTAAGAAAAAAAGCAAAGAATGAAACCTAAGTTTGCAGGGTGTCAAGATTTAATTCCTCAGGCCCTCGCACCGAAGAACTCGGTAAATCGAGCATCAGAAAAGATACCCTTAGAAAGGCCTCATTTCTACTCAATTTCCTGAAGCCTTACCGGGCTAAGTTCATCCTTGCACTAATTCTACTTGGCGCAGGCAGTGGGGTCAGTTTATTATTTCCCTGGTTGTTGGGAGCAATGGTGGATTTGGTATCGGGCACAAAGAGTAGTAAAAGTCTGTTTTTCAAAGATTTAAACACTTTAATTTTCTTCATAGGTACACTCTTGGCACTGAGTGCATTGATGAGTTTTTTTCGGATCATGTGGTTTGCACAGGTAGGAGAGAAATCACTGGCCGACATCCGATCGGTAGTTTTTGCTCACACCCTCAAATTGAAGAAGGATTTTTTTGATCAAAACAGCACAGGCGGACTTTTGAGCCGCATCAACAACGATTTATCTCAAATTCAAGACACCCTCAGCACTTTTCTAGCAAACCTCATTCGTCAAATCATCGTGTTGATTGCAGGGATTAGTGTAATCTTAATCAACAACACCCATTTGGCGCTGCTCATGCTGGCAGTAATTCCACCGGTGGTGCTTTTTGCCCTGTTTTTTGGAAGGAAAATACGGAAGATTAGTCGGCAAACGCAGGATGAATTGGCGGAAGCCAATGAAGTGGCCGAAGAGAGTTTCTCAGGCTTGGTTCACGTGAAATCTTACACCAGAGAATCATATGAAAGCAAACGTTATCAAACAGCGCTTCTTAAGGTTGTTGATCTGGCGGTACTGAACAGTAAGTACCGCGGGGCATTTGCCGCTAGCGTGGTTTTTCTCATGTTCTCTGCCATACTTGCAGTTTTGTGGTATGGGTTCAACCTCATTCAGAAAGGCGAAATGACCCTAGGGGAGTTGAATTCCTTCATCTTCTACGGCATGTTCATCGCCGGCAGTATGGCAGGATTTGCCGAGAACTACAATCAACTACTCAAAACCCTTGGAGCAACAGAACGAATCTTTGAGATACTTGAAACTCCAGAAGAGAAGGGTGGCAATCAACCATATGCAGGTGGCCGCGGATCCATCCGTTTGGCAGGTGTTACTTTTTCTTATTCAACCCGGCCCGAAGTGCAGGTATTGAATGAGGTAAGCATGAATCTCGGTGCAGGACAAAAACTCGCTTTGGTCGGTGAAAGCGGTGCAGGTAAGTCCACCATTGCGTCCCTTTTGCTTCGCTTATATGATCCGAATTCGGGCAGCATATTTTTAGACCAAACCGATTTAAGGGATTACAACATACGCGAACTAAGATCACTCATCGCCTACGTTCCGCAGGATGTTCAACTTTTTTCAGGAACCATTCGTGATAATATTCGATATGGCAAAGAAGAAGCGACTGAAGAAGATTTGATAGAAGCCGCACGCAAATCATACTCCATCGGGTTTATAGAAAAACTGCCGAATGGTTTTGATACCCTCGTGGGAGAAAAAGGTTTGCAATTGAGTGGTGGACAAAGACAGCGCATTGCCATTGCCCGGGCATTTTTAAAAGACCCCTTGGTATTGATACTCGACGAAGCTACGAGTGCATTGGATGCTGAGTCGGAAGCACAGGTGCAAAAGGCCATTGAAGAAATCATGAAAAACAGAACTTCAGTGATCATTGCGCACAGACTTTCAACCATCCGATTTGCAGATCAGATCGCAGTCATGCAATCAGGGCAAATCCTTGAAACGGGAACGCACGAAAGCCTCATGAGCACAAAAAATAGCGCATATTCCCGCTTGGTCTCATTGCAATTTCAAGCATAGGTTTTTAAAAACCACTATCTTCGCGCAAATTTTCAAAGAACATCATGGATCTTTTTCAAAAACTGACCAACAATATGGGGCCTCTCGGCATGTATTCAGAGCAGGCACATGGCTATTTCACTTTCCCAAAACTTGAAGGTGATATCGCTCCAAGAATGAAATTCAGAGGTACTGAAAAGCTGAATTGGAGTCTGAACAACTACCTAGGGCTTGCCAACCATCCCGAGGTAAGAAAAGCCGATGCCGATGCTGCAGCGCAATATGGTTTGGCCTACCCCATGGGAGCCAGAATGATGTCGGGGAACAGCAATGAACACGAAGCACTTGAGCGAGAACTGAGTGAATTTGTTGGAAAAGAAGATACCATTTTGCTCAATTACGGCTACCAAGGCATCCTTTCAGCGATCGATGCGCTGGTGGATCGGAGAGACGTAATAGTTTATGATGCTGAGTCGCACGCTTGTATCATTGATGGGGTTCGTTTACACCAAGGTAAACGATTTGTTTATGCCCATAATGATATTGAGAATCTTGAAAAACAGCTGATTCGCGCGAACAAGCTGGTTGAACAGAGCGGCGGTGCCATCCTCGTAATCACTGAAGGTGTTTTTGGCATGTCGGGGAATCAGGGAAAACTGAAAGAGATCATTGATCTGAAAAAGAAATATGAGTTCAGACTCTTGGTTGATGATGCACACGGTTTTGGAACGATGGGTGCCACAGGTGCAGGCACCGGTGAAGAGCAAGGCATACAGCATGAGATTGACATCTACTTCTCCACATTTGCCAAGTCTATGGCTTCAATTGGTGCATTTATTTCAAGCACCAAAGAAGTGGTGAACTACCTCCGATATAACATGCGTTCTCAGATTTTTGCAAAGTCGCTTCCAATGGCATTGGTCATTGGGGCGAGAAAGCGTCTCGAGCTGCTGCGCACGGATCCATCCCTGAAAGACAACCTTTGGAAAATTGTGCGAGCCCTGCAAAATGGATTGAGGGAAGCAGGCTTTGAAATTGGCACCACCACCTCACCCGTTACACCTGTGATGTTGAATGGAACCGTTGCTGAGGCCACTCACCTTACCTATGATTTACGGGAGAACTACAATATCTTTTGCTCCATTGTGATGTATCCGGTGGTGCCCAAAGGCATCATCATGCTGAGACTCATCCCTACCGCCGTGCATACTTTAGAAGATGTTAAAATAACCATCGAAGCTTTCCAGAGCATTCACGGCAAACTGATCAATGGCGAATACCGGGCTGAAAATCTGGTAAACGTGGGGTCTTGACATCTTAATCCCTTTTCGGTATCTTAGCCCTCCAATATCAAAATGGGACGGATATTTTGAGGGGCAAAAACCAGCATCTGAGTTATTTTGAGCGCAACGGTCTTTTTTCCGTGATTGGATTGGTATTGCTGTTTTTACTCGTTCGAGCAGGTCAACGACAAAACGAATTCAAGTTATCGCCGGGTCATATTAGGCGCGCAGATAGCCTCGCGAACTTCATGGTTTCCTCGAATAAGAAAGGGAACATCAAATCCGAAGAAAATCGCTCCCTACAACTCGTCCCCTTCAATCCGAATACGGTCCATGAAAAGGATTTACTTGAAATGGGAATCAGGCCATCGCTGGTGAGCAACCTTCTCGCCTATCGCAATAAAGTAGGGGACTTTCAAAGCGTGAAAGATTTGAAGAAGCTTTACAACCTCCAAAGCGGAGAGTATGAAATGTTGAGGCCATATATTCTATTACCAGACAAGAAAACAACAAGGCCATTTCAAACAACGAAAAAACAGGATGAAGAAAATCCCATGGAGCTGAAACTTGATTTCCCCTACATGGACCTTAATAGCTGCGACACAGCGGAGTTGAAAGAAATCAAGGGCATTGGAAGTTATTATGCAAAACGCATCATCCGGTTCAGAGATGCCTTGGGTGGATTTCATCATTTGGATCAACTGAAAGAAACCTACAATCTGCCCGACTCTGTTTATCAAAAGATCAAACCTCATTTCTATTTATCAGAAAACGGTGTTCATGTCATTGAAGTGAATTCAGTCAATGAAGAGCAACTCAGAAAGCATCCTTATATCGATTATCAGGAAGCAAGGGCCATTGTGCGTTACCGAGCGCAGCATGGTACATTCAGATCAATGGGTGATTTAAAAAAGGTATACTTGCTTAAAAACAAGAACATGGAAAAACTGGCTCCATACCTCTCTTTTGAGTAGCAAACCTAAATGTCATTCCGGCGTTTAATTATTAACTTCGCCAACGGCAAATAATTATGAACTTTCAAGAAACAGAAAATCAGGCAATGATCCGTCAAATGGTGCGAGATTTTGCCGAAAAGCATATCAAACCAGACCTCATGAAATGGGATGAAGAACAGATTTTCCCAATTGAGCTATTTCATGAGATGGGACAAATGGGGTTATTGGGCATGTTGGTTCCCGAGACGTACGGAGGTGCAGGAATGGGTTACTACGAATATGTTACCGCCATTGTAGAACTCGCCAAGGTTTGTGGGTCGATTGGTTTGAGCATGGCCGCGCACAATTCATTGTGTACCGGTCATATTCTTCAATTCGGAAATGAAGAGCAAAAGAACAAGTGGCTTCCTAAACTGGCCACCGGCGAGTGGATCGGGGCCTGGGGGCTTACCGAAACCGGCACAGGAAGTGATGCAGGAGGTATGCATACCACTGCATTAAAACAAGGCGATGATTGGGTCATCAATGGATCAAAAAATTTCATCACCCATGCCATTAGCGGGAATGTAGCGGTGGTTATAGCGCGCACCGGAGAGAAAGGAGATAGCCATGGAATGACCGCCTTTGTGATTGAAAAAGGTACTCCCGGCTTCAGCGGAGGTAAAAAAGAAAACAAGTTGGGAATGCGCGCATCGGAGACTGCCGGATTATTTTTTGATAACTGTCGCATTCCCGACAGCAACCGTCTTGGTGAAGTTGGAGATGGTTTTATTCAGGCCATGAAAATTTTGGATGGCGGACGTATTTCGATTGCTGCACTGTCACTTGGCATTGCCAAGGGCGCATTGGAAGCCTCGATGAAATATGCCACTGAAAGAGAACAATTTGGCAAACCAATAGCAGAGTTCCAGGGCATATCATTTAAGTTGGCTGATATGGCCACACAAATTGAAGCAGCAGAACTATTAACCTACCAAGCAGCCTATCTTAAAAACAATGGCCAAAAAGTCACCAAAGAAGGCGCCATGGCAAAATATTATGCCAGTGAAGTAGCCGTTAGGGCTTCCACTGAGGCCGTTCAGATTTTTGGGGGTTATGGTTATACA
>CAZYJD010000027.1:0-23122 GCA_964647785.1 uncultured Chitinophagaceae bacterium | reverse complement strand
TCTTTGGCTGCGCTTTTACGAGTTTTGTGCCCTTTTCGCCCTCGACCAGGCAGCAATCAAATCGATTTACCTCGGCAAGAATGCGATCAACTTCAGACGCCAAGCCGAAAACTATAATGAAGATACCAAAACGGAAAAAGACAATTACAACAAGCACAAAAGGATTGAATACTGGGAGGTGGATAATCTCCCTGAAAAAGAAAGAGAGGAGATCAGAGAGATATATGCTGCCAAAGGTTTCGAAGGCGAACTTCTGGAACAGGTTGTGGATGTCATTACCAATGACCGCGACCGCTGGGTAAACGTAATGATGAACGATGAACTGGAGATGAAGGAGGAAAGTCGTTCTCCGATTACCATCGGACTTGTGACCTATACTTCTTTTGTCATCGTGGGACTCATTCCGCTCATTGCCTATGTGGTTGACTACATCAACCCTATGGGCAGGAATCTGTTCCTCATCTCATCCCTGCTTACCGGGATCGCCTTTATCTTGGTAGGCTGGCTTAAGGCGTATGTAAATCACACCCATGTGATAAGGGGCATCATGGAAACACTTTTGCTCGGTATCATTGCAGCGGCCGTTTCTTACTACGTAGGCGACTTTATTGAAGCGATGATCCGACAAGCGTAAGTCAACGCAGTTTGCGAATGAATGCGGGCTTCAAAACTTACTGTTAGATTGGCATCATTCCTTCCAAAGAAATCGATACAGTACCGATGCCAGCAGCAAAATGAGGGCATCAATCAGGAACAACACCCCCAGATCTTTGTAAAACAAACTACCGGCTATGCCATCCATGGCATATTTAGCCGCGTGTATGCTCACCAACATCAAAGGAACCGTGAGCGGGATGCTCAAAACCGGCATCAATAAATGGCTGTTTGAAGCTTTTGCCGCAATGGCCGATACCATGGTAAAAATAGATGATAGTCCCACCGAAAAAAGCAATACCACCAGCAGGAATGCGCTCCAGTTTTCAGCCACTGCACCTAAAAGCAAACTATAAACCATCAGACTCAAGAGCGACAATAACAGGGAGAGCAATGCATTGTAGATCAACTTAGCAAGGATCAGGGCTACAGGATGCACCAATTGATGATAATACAACATTTGCCCTTTGCTCTCTTGAATAAAACTTCTTGCCACAGCATGAATCAATGTAAACAGCAAGACCACCCAGAACAACGCATTCCATACAGGCGGGCGTAAAATTTTCACACTGAGAAAAGTCACAAAAACCGTAGCGAGCATTTGAACCAATACCCCGCTCAGGGCATAGGGTTTTCTCCACTCCTGTCTTGCTTCTTTCCAAATGAGCAATCTCAACTGCCGAATTGTGCCGATTTGCATAAATTCGCCCCAAAATTACGCCAATTCAATGCTTTCCAGAATTTCACAACTTAAAGAAGAAGAACAGGCCCTCGTAAAAAAGGCTCCCGTACTGGTAGGACTTCTTATCGCTGCGGCCGATCATCATATTGAACCCGAAGAAATTGAGCGCATCGCCAGAACGGTTCACACCAAAACTTTTTCAGAAAAAAATGATGTGAGCGACCTCTACGAAGAAATCAGCCACGAAGTTGAAAAGATGATTGCCGACACGGTAGCTTCCTTGCCCACTGATGCGGGTGCCCGTGTTGAAAGCCTCAGTTCAGAAATCGAAAAACTCAATCCCATCATTAAAAAACTCGACCCCGTTTTTGCACGTCAGTTGTACAAAAGCCTGAGGAGCATGGCAGTAAGTGTAGCCAATGCCAGCGGCGGGATACTCGGAATGGGCAGTGTGAGCATTTCCGAAAAAGAGCTGCTTTCTTTAGACATGCTCAAAGATCCGGCTAAATCGGAGAACTGATGAAGAAAATCCTCATAGCCAACAGGGGAGAAATTGCCCTCAGAGTTATACGCACCTGCAAGCGAATGGGGATACAAACGGTTGCGGTCTTTTCTGAAGCCGACCGTGAAGCCCTTCATGTTCGCTATGCAGATGAAGCCTATTGTTTAGGCCCCGGGCCCAGCAATCAAAGCTATTTGCTCGGCGATAAAATCATTGAACTCTGTTTGCAAACCGGTGCAGAGGGCATTCACCCGGGTTACGGATTTCTCAGTGAGAATGCGGCATTTGCCAGAAAAGTAAAGGAAGCCGGCTTGACACTCATTGGTCCATCGCCCGAGAGCATGGATCTGATGGGAAGCAAACTGGCCAGTAAGGCCGCTGTAGCAGACTTTGGCGTACCCCTGGTACCGGGCACCAAAGATGCTGTAGACGATATTGTAACGGCCAAACGCATTGCCAATGAAATAGGCTATCCCGTGCTCATCAAAGCCAGTGCAGGTGGAGGAGGCAAGGGAATGCGGGTTGTAAAAAATGAAGCTGAACTTGAAAGCCAAATGAAATTGGCTGCCAGCGAAGCACTTTCTTCCTTTGGCGATGCTGCCGTTTTCATTGAAAAATATGTGGGCTCCCCGCGGCATATTGAAATTCAAATCATGGGAGACCAACACGGCAATGTGGTTTATCTGTTTGAACGCGAATGCAGTGTTCAAAGACGCCATCAAAAGCTGGTGGAAGAAGCCCCTTCGGCAGTAGTAACCGATGAAATGCGCCGAAAAATGGGCGAAGCGGCAGTAAATGTTGCCAAGGCAGCAAGCTATTATGGTGCCGGAACGGTGGAGTTTCTTGTAGACGAATCGCTGAACTTCTATTTCCTGGAAATGAACACGCGTTTGCAGGTGGAACATCCGGTAACAGAACTCATCACCGGACTGGACCTGGTGGAGTGGCAGATACGCGTAGCACGTGGCGAGGAACTGGCATTTGGCCAAAACGATCTTCAAATCAGCGGGCACGCCATAGAATTGCGCGTTTGTGCTGAAGATCCCATGAATGATTTCCTCCCCAACATCGGCCGCTTAACTCGATATAACAAGCCCGAAGCAGAATGGATTCGCATAGATGATTGCGCAGAAACGGGTTATGAAATCCCGATTTATTACGACAACATGATCGCCAAATTGATTGTGTGGGGTCGGGATCGGGAGGAAGCCATTTATCGCATGAAGAAGGCCATTAAAGATTATGAAGTGGAAGGCATTATGACCACCCTTCCATTCGGTTACTTCGTAATGAATCACCCCAATTTCGTAAACGGGCAATTCGACACCCAATTCATTCAGCGCTATTGGAATCCGGATGAATTAGAAAAAGAAGATGCTGAATCGGCAAAAGTTGCCGCACTTCTGGCCCATGCCCTCAGGGATGAAATTCAGGTCTCACGCTTGCCGGAAGGAGATTTCCCCTCGGCATGGCGGCAAAAAAGAACCTGAGTATACTTACTGCTCAAAGTCGGTATCGACGATATCTTTCTCCCAGCTACTGAGCTCCCTTTCTACCCATTGAAGTTTGGCGCGTATGCCATCAAGCGCATATTTGCCCAGGGGAAGGCGCAAGGGAGGCTCTGAATCATGCACCAGTTTAATCATCTTCTGTGCAGCCTTTTGGGGATCGCCTTCCTGATTACCGCTTTTGGCCCGCATGTTTTTGCGAAACTGCCCTGCAGTAGCATCATAATCGCCAATGCTAACGGCCGCTTCCTTTCCACTGCTCCCTGCAAATTCAGTGCGGAATGGACCGGGTTCAATCAAACTTACGTGAATACCCAGTGGCTTCAGCTCGAAATAAAGGGCCTCACTAAACCCTTCCAAAGCGTATTTGCTGGCATTGTATATCCCCAGTCCTGCCGCCGAGCGCATTCCGGCAACACTTGATATTTGAAGAATATTCCCCTTTCTCGCTTTGCGCATCATGGGCAATGCTTCCTGGGTCATTCGAATGGCTCCAAAAACATTGGTCTCAAATTGATCGCGACACTCCTCCATACTCAACTCCTCCATGGCACCGAAATAACCGAAACCCGCATTGTTTACAAGTACATCCAAACGACCAAACTCCTGCTCAACTGCTCTTACCGCATCGATGATCTGATCGTGCTTGCAAACATCCAAAAGCACTGCACGGCTGTTGGTGGGATGCATGGCCTGCACTTCCTGTAGCTGCTCCTCCTTGCGAACACTTCCAAAACAGATATCGCCCTGTTTTAAGACCTCTTCCATGAGGGCGCGTCCCAATCCGCCCGAAACACCTGTGATAAACCAAATGCGTTGTTCCATGCAGCAAAGTTAAAAGAGGAACTACAAGAGAACAGGATTCAATTGGTCATTTCTTATTTTCGGACTATGGACAAAGCAGAAATCCGACAAAAAATCCGTGAACAAATTCAAAAAACAGAACAAACCATTGAAGAATACCGCGAAATGAGCAAGCCGGTTGCACCTGATGCCGCCATCGGAAGAATTTCCCGCATGGATGCCATCAACAATAAAAGCGTTACCGAAGCAGCCTTGCGACAGGCTGAACGAAAGTTATTGCAACTAGAACGCGCTTTCAATGAGGTAGATGCGCCTCATTTTGGCAAATGCAAAAAATGTGGTGAAGAAATCCCTCTGGGACGAATATTGATCAAGCCGGAAAGTACATTTTGTGTAAAATGTGCAGAAACAACTTAAAAGTAACACACATTCGCAACTTTTTGCAGCCCTCAAGTGTCTTACAAGTTCAATGCATCTGCAAAAACTACTGCTTGGATTATTGCTTGGTTTATCCGGCTTATTTGCTCATGCACAACAACATCAGTGGGCTAAGAGTATTCGGTGCTCCCCCTATACCGGCAGCAATAGTGTAACGCCAACTGCTCTTGCCACAGATGCTCAAGGGAATGTATACATAGGTGGCAATTTTAGAGACACGCTTTATATAGAAAATGACACCCATTTTTTTGCGCCTACAAGTTCAAACAGAGCTATATTTTTAGCTAAATTCAACAATGACGGCACCCTCATTTGGAGCAAATCCATCACCTCGGCACTGAATGCGCAACTAAAAGACATTGTAATCAATAGTCGGGGAAAAATGATCCTCTTTGGGAACTACACCACTTCTTCAATCAACCCCAGCATTTCATTCGGCAGCTATAGCCTTAATTTACCGCGAGGAATCTTTCTTGCCTTTGCTGATTCATCCGGCAATTTTACCGCTGCGAGAAATCTTGCCTCTGCCAGCACCTACAACGAAGGATACCGCATTGCACTGGGTCCACAAGATGAAATCTACACCTATATCTATCTGAACGGATTTTCGACCGGAGGTTGGCGAATCATATCTTCTAACGGGAATACAACCGGATCAGGCTTCAAATACATTTTCTGCAAACACGACAGCTCGGGCCAGCAACTCATATGGTCCAAGGACTATGATTACACTGAGCATATTGAAATTGGCAGTATGGCCGTGGAGCCAAATGGAAATCTCATTCACAGCTTCAGGGCAGCATCGGGCAAAACCATACACGGGCTCTCAACCGGAACACAACCAACCCTGGTATTCATCAGGGCTGCTTCCTCAAATGGGAATATCCTGAAAATTACGAAGAGCAATAACCACGGAAGAGGCGTTACTTTAAATATCGTGTGCCCCAAGCCCAATCAAATCTACTTGCAAGGCTATATGCAGGGCGACAGTATTGAAATAGCCGGCAGAAAAGTGTATTCAGGAAATCGCCTTGGAGGAATACGTCCGTTTTATTTTCAGGGTCTTTTTCACGATCTTGATTCTGCAATTTGGCTGCAATCGAGTACCTCCAGCCCACAAATGATTATTGGAGCTTCTGAAATGGTTTACACCCGTGGAGCATTATATACGAGTTTCGATGTGGAAGCCGATTCGTTCGTTGTGGGTGGACTGCGTTTGAATAAGCCAGGAGCCTTAAGAATACAAAGCATCATTGCCAAATTTGATACCCTTGGCAATGCGTTATGGATGCTCCCTACCCCTTCTTCTAGTCCTCCCTTGATAGAGCCCCTCAACAATGGAGATGTGGTGTACTACGGTCAGTTCAGGGATTCTGTCCGGCTGCCACCTTTTTTACTGGCCAAAACCAACAGCAGTTTTTGGGGCTTTCTGGCCAAAACCTATGATTTCAGCATTGAAAGAGGACCGGTGCTAAGTGGTCCATATTGCGCGGGAGATTCCATCCAGGTGCCCTATAACAAGACCGGGGTGTACGATACGTCCAATTTCTTTGTCGCCGAGATCAGCAACCCTGAAGGAAATTTTGATGGTACGGAAAGAGAGCTGGGAAGGATAAAATCCACCTCCGATTCAGTCATTACAGGCAAATTGCCCCTTCTCAAAGTGCCTTCATCGAACAAATACCGCATACGCATCCGATCGACTTCACCAGCGGTACAGAGCTTTTATCAGGAAGATACCCTGAACCTGCTCATTTACTCCACCGACAAAGCAGATCCCGGTCCGGATACTGCGATCTGCATAGGCGATACCCTGCAACTCAACACCTATGGCGGAACCACCTGGAACTGGTCTCCTGCCCTCAATATGACTGACAGCTCTTTGCGGACCCCTCTGGTGTGGCCTGATAGCGCAACCACCTACCAAATCATCATTGGCGACAGCTCGGGTTGTGGTGCGCCCGACACGGCTAGCATAAAGGTCAGCCTGCTGCCGGCTCCTGAAATCAGAAACGCTTCCCAAAGCGATACCGTTGCCTGTTTGGGTCAACCTGTTTTTCTGTCCGCCAAATTTGAAGGTGGCACCGGCGATTACACCGCCATTTGGCAGGACAGCTCCGGCAACATCCTCAGAATGGCCCAAAGCCCGAATTCAGACACCTTCCGCTTTGCTTTCAATGGCGATAGCACCATCTTTCTCATTCTAACCGATAGCTGCTCTTCAGTTTTAGACACCAGCCTCTACAGAATTCAATTGGTCCGCGATAAAGTTCCGTTGCCCAGCTTGCAAGACAGCCTGCTTTGCCATGGAAATCTGCTCGACATTCAGGTTGCTAACAGTTACATTCGTCAGGATTCACTCGAAATAGCCTGGTATGTAGATGACAGCCTTTATTCCGTTCAGTTCAGTTGGAATCTACCGGTTTTCCAAAATTTTGATCTTAGCTATGTTCTGAAGAACAAATGCACCCAACTTCAATACGAGGATACCGTTCGAATATCGGTTTTGGATTCACTGAGCATTGATATACAACCGCAGATTTCAAAGCCGGAATACTGCATAGGTGAAACGGCAGCATTCAGCGCCAAACCACAAGGCGGAAACGGAAAACACCATTTTCAATGGTTCCTTGACGGTGTTTTGTTTTCGACCGATTCACTGGTTAGTCTGGCTATTGAACAAATCCCTTCCATCGATCAAAATACAACTGATTCATTCTGGTTGAAATTGCGATTTACAGACTCCTGCTCTTCAAAATGGGCTGAAGATTCCCTGTTGGTGCGAAGCTTACCTAGGCTGCAACTCAATAGTTGGTGTGTGAATGACAGCATTTTCTGCAAGGGCGACACGCTCTTTTTTGCGGGTATTTCAGCAGGCGGAACCCAAAATTATTCCTTCAGCTGGCAGGTAGACGGTAATTTGATAACGACTGATTCGATCTTTCAGTTTGTGCCTTCCATGTTCAGCAGCGGTCTTCATGAACTGCAACTAATTCTAAACGACCAATGCAGTCATCCCGATACGCTCGGAGCAGAAGTGACCATCCCTGACTCTCTAAAAACGACCATCTCTGGGGTAGAAGACTCTGTATACCTCTGTCTGAACAAAATCACGACCTTTTCGGCAGCCACAAATGGCGGACGACCTTCAACATATGAATATGATTGGCAGATAAACGGAACAACTGTTTCCAACAGCAATTCACTCCCGTATCAAGCGCTGAAAAGCAATCCATTTATTAACAAGGAAGAATTGATTGTTCTTGAAACAAAAGATCAATGCAGCAGATACCGAGGCCTTGACAGCGTTAGAATTTTCATCAACAACCGAATGGTGCTGTCTCTGAATGATGATAGCAGTGCTTTAGGGCAACAATACGACACCAGCCTTTGTTATGGTCAAAGCCTGTTATTGAAACCAAAGTTCCACAACACTGCTGACCTGCGACAAAGCATTGAATGGTATTTTGATCAAAACGTTCTATCAAATTCTACCGAATACCTGTTTGGTCCCGGCCTTTATGAAACCGACCGTTCTGATTATGAACTCCGAGCCATTGGATATGATAGTTGCAGCGGTCTTTACGACACCCTGTCCATCCATATTTATGTACTGGATAGCTTAAGCCTTCCACTCATTGGTGATACCCTGGTTTGTTTTGGCAGTTCGCTTGTAAAAAACGCACAGGGCTCGGGTGGTAAACCTTCGGAATACCAATGGCGGTGGACTTCGTCGAATCCAAACACCATTGTTTCTAACAATGCCCAAC
The DNA here is from genome assembly GCA_964647785.1 of uncultured Chitinophagaceae bacterium. Taxonomy (GTDB): domain Bacteria; phylum Bacteroidota; class Bacteroidia; order NS11-12g; family UBA9320; genus CAZYJD01. The sequence continues at coordinate 14,764 of CAZYJD010000027.1, read as the reverse complement.
TATCTATGGTGAATGTTCAGCAGACACAAAGAATTGCCCTGAATCTTAGTGATGGTTGCTCGGACAACAGCCCAACAATAGATTTCAATGTTGAAGTTATGGCGCCCTTAAGCATCAATCAGAAAAACAACAAATACTGCTTTGATGATTCAACGGGAATCAGGATCAATGCTTCAGGCGGGCTTCCTGACAATTATCTCTTTAACTGGAGGATCAATGGGAAATTCTCATCTACACAGGATTCGGGCACGATCATTCGCGGCGATTCAGTTTACACTTATCAAGTGATGCTCACCGATGGTTGCAGCACGCCTTCTGATACGCTGCGTGGCATTGCAGCCTCCAAACCCCGTATTGCATTGGATCAACCTGCCGACACTGCATGTGAGCCTTATGTACACTTCCTCATGCCAAGGGATCTGAGCAAAGTCAAGAGTCAATTTGAACTTTTTTCGAACAACCGGCTACAACCCAACTCAAGTGAAATGAATCTGAATGAAGGATATTATGAATTCAAACTGATTGCCACCAATGATCAAGGGTGTACCGATACATTCAACTTCAACATTCTGGTTAAACCCACCCCTGATGCAAGTTTCACCTTTAGTCCGGAAGAACCCAATGAGAACCAGCCACGGGTAATTTTCAGGGCCCGTGAGGAAATTTACGACAGCTTATTGTGGACCATCAATGGAACGGCTTTTGGCTATGGAGACAGCACATCCTATATATTCCGCGACAGCGGCCTTTATACCATTCGATTAACGGCATTTTTGGATCAATGCAGCAAGGACTCCATGGCTGTGATACGCTTCGTTCGGAACTTTGCATTCTTAGGAAACAATGCTTTCAGCCCGAACATGGATGGTATCAATGATGAATATGCTCCGGTAATCACAGGTGCAAGAGATTTCAGCTTTCAGATATACAGCCGATGGGGAAATCTAATTTTTGAGGGAGAAAACAAGTACACGAGTTGGGACGGAGGCTACATGGGGCGTGATGCGCCGGCAGGCCAGTACCTTGTGATCATTCGAGCACAAGATTTAAAAGGAAGATTTTTTTATCAAAGAGAAACCGTTCAACTGCTTCGATAATAACAGGCGTGATTTGTCTCACGCTGTTTTACTGAGTTGCTTATTGAGTTTGAGAGCAGAAATGGCTGAATAAAAGTGATTCATCACAAAAGCATGAGGGGTGGTGATGGAAGATATCATGATTAAAAATATATAGCCGTAAGAGAATTGAAGAATGTCTATGTAGATGAGTGCAAATAAAATGAACAAGCCCATGATTGAAAGAAGGGAGAATGGGGCAATCATGGCCAGAAAACCTTTGAAGCTTTTCACTTGATCATTTATTAACAAAAATGTGTACTCCTCTTTCAGCACCTTGATGGAATGTAGAATGATGAAATAAGTTGTGAAACCAATGATCAGTGGCAAAAAATACAAACTCAGCAGGATCATAAAGAAAACGAGCACTTCCATCAATAGCGCCTCTTTACTCAATTTTTTGGTGTAGGTTAAGTACAACAATGTAAGGAGGGCCAAGGCAGCACAATAGAACAGGCCTAACTTTAGAAATGCGGCATTATGCAAAGGGGATAATGCGATAAAATCAGGAAATTGATGGATGATGGCCTGGATTTCATCAAGGTTAAAAAACACCAAAGCACATATGATGGCAAGGCCCCAGCTTGCATAGAGGATTTTGTTCAACCAACCTGAATTTTCCAACAGGTGCGAAAACTGTGATTGACCAAAATGATACGCCGATAACAGCAGAAAAATGATGTATGCAAGCAGCGGTTGATAAATCCACAAAAAACCATTCAAGCCTACCACGCTCACATAATAAAAGATAAAAGATTTTTTACTTGGCTTTCGCTCTTTGAGATATAGGACGTAGTCAATGGCGCCATGTGGTATGCCGAGTACCAATATGATTGGCAAGCATAAAGCCAATTGCCAATTGAGCGATATTCCTCCCGCGGCCAGCGTTAGTGGAAGCACGAGATAAAGCGCCACAATGAATATGAATATAGCCTTTGTCATAAAAAAAACTCCGCATGTTAAATGGACATGCGGAGTTCTGGTTTATGTTTTCGAAAGAATTAGTCTTTGCTTTCAGAAGAGCTAACAGCAATGCTGTAAACCACCAATCCGAAACCGATCTTGTTCACCGCATCAGCGATGTTGTAGAAGAGGTCTACGTTGCTGGAATCCCAACCAAGGCCGGTGTTTAACCAACCACCTGGCATACACATGTAACCAATTGGATAGATGGCCCATCCAACCAGCACAAACCACGCAAGTGTTCTGATACCGCGAATTACGGTAGCATCTCCGCTGTTGTCTGCCAATTGCTTTACTTCACCGAACCATGCGGTATACAGAATGTAAACATAACCGATGGTCGAAAGAACTCCCCACGTTACTGAGTGTCCTGCTGATCCGTCTGTAAAGGCCTCGCCGATGTAACCTGCCACAAGCATCCATGCAGCAGCAATGATGAGTTTCCACATGAGGCTCTTTTTGGCACCCGCTGCTTTTGTTAAGAGATAGAACTCCACACACATCAATGGAACGGTTAAGGTCCAATCGATGTAACGCAAGGCGGTAGGGTTTTCACCGGTTGCAGCATAATAGTCGCGCATGTAATAATAATGCACGGCTGCGATACCCGTAATCAAGCCTGAAACAAGAAGTGAAGTCTTCCACTTTCCTTCCACCCTGCCTCTTTCAAAAAAGAAAAATACAGAAGCAGCCAACATGGCCATGTAACCTGTAAAAAAGGTAAATGCAACTGGATCATCCTTTTGGATGGATACCAGCTCTGCCAGAATCATAGTAAAATTTGTTTGCATATTGTTTAATGTTTGGTTCAACTAAGTTAAACAAAAAGAATTCACATTGTTTCGCCTTTACGACGAAATTTCTTGACGTGTAGAGCTATCTATCTGAATTTCAGTCTAAAAAATTTGATAAAATTTTTACATGAAAGCCGTGAAAATGTCATATCGAACGAAAAATAGATTCAAATGAGGCCGAATTTTTGGCTCTAAATAACTTTCCAAACATTTAGAGCATCAGAATCACAAACCACATACTCAATTTCTTTGTGCAATGAAGAGAATAAAAAGATTCAACAATCCTTATCAACAAGGGGATTGATGCTCTTCCCTATATGAGAACGGATACGAAGAAATAAGCACTGACCTGCTTTCGATTCAATTATGATCTTCCTATTTACACCTATCTTCTCGCGAAAGGCTTCTAGCTACCAGCTTTTTTTGAAGAATCGAGGCACTTATCTCGAGTCCTCGCGACCAGTATCAGAAATACCTCTCTTCCTTTTCGAGCTGCAATGCTATTGTAGCAAGGCTCGGCCTTGCGAATATGAAAATACGGACTGAATCGCTCAATATATTCAGCAAGCCCTCCTCCATAAGGTGGGCCACCTTCCATCTCAACATCAAACCACACTCCTGCCAGCACACCACCCGGAGTAAGTAATTCTACCATTTTCTTTACATAATTGGTGCGCAACTCCGGATCAAGGGCACAAAAAAAAGTTTGTTCCAATATGAAGTCAAAGCGGTGATTGAGTAAAAAGAAATCCCCACAGAGGTACTGTTCTTCCGGAAAATCGGGGTAACGTTTTAGAAATAATTCCCTTGCCTTTGGGGCCCAATCAATTACAAACAGTTTATGATAACCTTCGCGAAAAGCCTGTGCTGCCTCCCACGCATTTCCTGCCCCAGGTATCAGAATTCTGGCTTCTTTGCTCACAGAACTGCGCAGATATTCCATGAGGGGAGGCGAGGGCATTCCCATATCCCAACCCGTTTGATGCTGAGCATATCGATTGTTCCAGTATTCAGAATCCAGACTCATTTGAGCTTAGGGTTGTTGAGATGACGTTGGGAGTCGCGGCCATTTTTCTTCTCGAAATTGGCTTCCAATGCTTCCTCCAGATTCACCCCACATTGGTTCGCCAGACAAATGAGCACCCATAATACATCGGCCATTTCATCGGCCAGTTGATCTGCATTCTCTCCTGTTTTGAAACTCTGTTCGCCATATTTACGCGACATGAGACGTGCCAGCTCTCCGACTTCTTCCATCAAAATGGCCGTATTGGTCAATTCATTAAAATATCGCACACCAATGGTCTTAATCCATTGATCAACCCTTTCCTGTGCTTCTTGAATGCTTAAACCCATGAGACAAAAATAAAGCGGTTTCCGTTCATTGAAAGATTTCGACCAATGAATCATCATTGGATCTTGAAGGCTGAAATTTTTGCCTCCTTACAAATCATCCTCCCACATGCAGAACTTCCCTTCATAAGTCCAGATTTAGGAAATGGTATTTTGCCACACGCTTCATACCCAAAGACACCATCACCTGGGCATTGGACCAACTTGATCGCAGTTTTGGTCCCTCGCAGTTATCGGCAATGAGACCTTTGTACAAGGAAATTATGGACAAGTATTGCTACCGGGATCGACACAGACAGCGCATGCTGTGCTGGGATCACGGTCGTTATGTGAACCATAGCTATCGCAGCAATTGCATTTCAACTGCCTACCACTACGAACTGGCTGTTCGCGACATTCAAAAGGGAGAAGAGTTAACGGATGACTACGGATATCTCAACTTGAACGAACCTTTCGCAGCTTTTAAAGAACGATATAGCAAACGCAACATGGTGTACCCAGATGATCTAGTCACTTTTCATCGCAAGTGGGACAAATCTCTTAAAGAAGCGTATCCGCTTCTCCCAAGTGTTGAACAGCCACTTCAGGCCGTATTGAGTGAAGAAGAATGGCAGCAGGCAATTCGTATCGCCCGGGGTGAAGAAAAAATGAAGTCCATCTTGAACCTGCTGTATAAAAAAGCCTGACGGCAATGTATGGGTGGTTTTGGGAAATAGTTATTTTCTAAACAATAATTTAGGCTAAACCCAGTATTAATATGGTCTAAATGCAATAAATAAATTTCATAGTCTCCATACGTGTTTTTTCACACCCATAGGAGTAATATGTTATTTTTGCGATTATATTATTACCATGTAAAATCGAAAACTTTTGTACCGCGATTTAATCCAAAGCACTGCAGTCTAATTATCTAAGGAAATAATAAAAAATTACCCCACCCATGTCTTTCTTACAAAATCCCATTTCCCAAGCCCATGGTTTGGCCAGGAAAAGCTACGGCATTTGTTTTAATCCTTACGAGCAACCACCGAAAAAGTCAAAGCCAAATTGTGTAACAGGTTTCATGTTCCTGTTGGCCCTTATCATTATAAACACAGGTATTGCCCTTGCGCAAAGCTCCCCTAATATTTCCTTGAGAAACATAACCGGCCCTCAATTCATATTGGATAGCAACACACCTTGCTCTGGACCAAAGTCTGCTTTCTATGGCCTTGAATTAAGGAATAGTGGCAGTTCTAATATTGATCAGATTAGCATTCAGCTCGACAGTGTCCTTTTCTCTATTCCGGATTCAACCGTTCATTTAATAAGCCCTATTGATTCGAGCATTTTCATAGGCAGATTGCGACCCGGGGAAAAAAGAAATGCCTATTTCTACTTGAGTTATCCTTGTATACATGACGAGAACGTATTTCTGCAATTCACTTTGACATCACAATCCGGCACCATGGTTATAAAAGACACGATAATCACGAGGTCTTCGATTAGTGCAAATGCAGGTGGTTTGGTAATCCATCAAAAACCGGGAGGCACCGTACTGGGAGGCCTGGCCACTGATACTGTTTCATATGGATTCGGTAATGTTCAGGTAGGCGATGAATTTGAGTTTCAACCCGCTGGTAACCAATCATTCAAGGCCAATAATTTAAGGTTACTGAGTGCCAAGGTTATTTACTCCGACCTGCCATTTATAAGAACAGGGGCTACGGATAGTTTCTATTTTGTTGCCACAACCAGCAAGGGGGGGGACTGGCAATCAGGTTGAAGTGGTCTATTACTTCATAAATAATTTGGATAAAGTGTCCACAACTTTATTGCCTTATTCTTTTCAAACCAGTGGAAACACGAATTTAAAACACACCGGGAACTACGGCCAAGGGGTCGCAGGTGGCTCTTTTTCAGCAGCGAGCTCATCCAATACGCTTACCATAACAAAAAGTGTAGACAGTGTTCTCTCTGCGGCATGCGATACCGCAATTGTTTCATTGAGATTGAGAAATATCACCAATGAGAACATTATGGTAAGCAAGATTGTAGATTCTCTGCCCAGTGGATTTAAATATCTGGAATTGACAAACGCTTCTCAATTGTTAGATAGCATGCTCATCAGCCAACCTTCGCAGGGAGATTCAATAAGATTAGAATTTATCGGTGGTGCTGAAACAAGTTTATTTCCATTCCTATCAGTGGTAATTCCGGCAAATGACTCTTTGCTACTCCAATACAAGGTGCTCACCAACTGCACCTCCGATTCGAGCATAAAATATCTAAAATCTCAGGCGTACTTATCCGAGAGCTCCTATGTTGAAGATGATGCCTACATGTGTGTGGGTTGCACCAATCTCCCTTCAACATTTGTTCTTGTATCATCTCCCAACAATGAATTGGCTTGCTCAGGTGATACGGTTACTTTTAAGGTGGGATATACCGGAGAGCCTGATTCAATCATTTGGCAAGAATTTGATGGCAGCTCCTGGAGCAATCTAACGGTTTTGGGCGATAGCGTGTTTGAAATCATCACCAATGATGCCATGGATGGCCATCTTTTCAGAGCCATATTAAAAGGTACAGCGGGTTCGGACACCACTGCTTCAGCCACCCTCACTGTTTACCAAACCACTTTCATCAATGCTGAACCCTCTGACAGCAGTATCTGCGAAGGAAACAATGCCGCTTTCTCCATTACCGCAATTGGCAATAACCTCAGCTATCAATGGCAGGTAGACTCCAGCAGCACTTGGGTCAACCTTAGCGGTAGTCAGTATTCCGGAACCACTTCTGCAAGTCTCCAAATCACCAATGCCGACACCCTCATGAATGCGCTTCAATTCCGATGCATTGTCAACGGAAGCTGCGGGGCGGATACCTCTATTACAGCTACTCTGTATGTCTATAAAACGACGAACATCATCAACGAACCTGCCAATGACACCACCAATGTCGGTGGAACTGCTTCTTTCTCGATTTCTGCCGATGGGCACAATCTTAGCTATGCCTGGCAAGTAAACAATGGTGCTAATTGGGCCAGCGCTTCTGGTGCATCCTACTCCGGAACTTCTTCTGCAACACTTCTGATCACCAATGCTGATAGCACCATGAATGGTTACAGCTATCGTTGTCTGGTCAATGGAACTTGTGGCCTCGACACTTCTGCTGTCGTGTCGCTCACCGTCTTTGCCAATACCCAGATTCTTACCGATCCTAACAACAAGCAAATCTGTGTTGATTCTTCCACCGCTTTCTCCGTGACAGCAGATGGGAACGCACTGACCTATAACTGGCAAGTAAACTCCGGCAGTGGGTGGGCCTCCATCAGCGGTGCAAACCATTCCGGCATCAATACTTCAACCCTGTACATTCTCAATGCCGATACGGCCATGAATGCCAACCAATATCGATGCGTGGTCAGCGGTACTTACGGGGCCGATACCTCCAACACCGCAACCCTCACTGTTTACCAAACCACTTTCATCAATGCTGAACCCTCTGACAGCAGTATCTGCGAAGGAAACAATGCCGCTTTCTCCATTACCGCAATTGGCAATAACCTCAGCTATCAATGGCAGGTAGACTCCAGCAGCACTTGGGTCAACCTTAGCGGTAGTCAGTATTCCGGAACCACTTCTGCAAGTCTCCAAATCACCAATGCCGACACCCTCATGAATGCGCTTCAATTCCGATGCATTGTCAACGGAAGCTGCGGGGCGGATACCTCTATTACAGCCACTCTAACTGTTGCCCAATCAGCACTAATCATCACACAACCTGGCATGCCTTCATCAAGTTGTGAAGGTGATTCAATCCCGTTGGAAGTAATTTGCCAGGGGGGAGGATTGAGTTTCCAATGGCAGCAAGATACAGGGACAGGTTGGACGGACATCACCGGCGCCAACAGTTCAACATATGGTATAGGAGATGTTAAAAAAGCTGATGACAACACAAAATTCAGGTGTGTGATTACTGGGGGTGGATGTAATTCCGGAATGATCACCGATATCGTTACACTTCGCATCCGAGGGGAACGTCCTAAAGTAGAGGTAAACAATATCACTCCTCCCACCCCTGGGCAGTCAGACGGCAGTATTGATGTTGAGGTCTCAAATATTTGCATGACCTGCAGACAGTCAACCTGGACCAACAAGCCGGGTGTACAAAATCCGGTAGGTGATGACTTTGATCTGTCGAGTGCCCCTGCCGGAGTCTATTACTTAAGGATTGTGACCAGACAATTCTGTGTGTATTATGTCGGACCATTTGAGTTAAAATAGGTCTGCTTGAGATAATCTCATGTAGTTCATCCTGCTCTCATTAGACTTTCAACGCTCATTCGGGAGTAGGATGAAATGTGAAGAAAAAAGCAAGCGTGCATCGAAAAGGATTGCCACGAAGGGGCCTAAATGTTTGCGTCATACAACCAACCAACGGTCTTTGCAGAGAGAGAAAGTAGGATGGTTCGTTTCATGATGAGGACCAAATCATTTCGCAGGATCGAAGACCCATTTCATGGAATGCTTTGAAATAGTGTTATCGTGAATGAAAAACTCATTCCAATACTTCAATTTCCACCCGCCTATTCAAAGCTTGTCCCTCTGGGCTGCTGTTTTCGGCAATCGGCTTATCAGGTCCAAAGCCTTTTGTAGTTAATCTAGATTCGGATACGCCTTTGCCCACCAGATAGGCTTTCACCTGTTTGGATCGACGGTCTGATAAATCCACATTGTGCTGGTAGTCGCCCACACTGCTGGTATGCCCATTAATGGCTATTTTTCGTTCGGGGAAAAGATTGAGATATTGGATCAATTCATCGAGCGTTTTAAGCGATTGTGGCAATAATTCATCACGATCGTTTTCGAACCAAACATTTTCTAGGGTTAGAATATCTCCCTTCTTTAAATGGTCAAAAGGCGTTGTGCGCTTGGAAGCATTCAGCACAAACAGTTCAACATCATCTACCAGATAATAGGCTTCAGGGGCCGCCCCTTTAAATGATTCAAGCTTCATGTTTCGCTGTTCCATAAAACTGCCAATGACCACAAAACGTTCATCGCCCTTTGCCACAAAATCGCCTTCCACCCATACCCACCGATCAGTGTTCACCAATAACACTTTTTCGGGATGCTTGATTTGAGGATCGGGCAGCTGCAACTGACTGAAATAACCAAAGTCCATTACCTTAGGACCAAACCATGCCCCCATGGCATCCGCTGCCATTGCCGATGCTGCTGCCAGCTTCACCTTCATGCGAAAACCATACGTAAAACCTGCTCTTAAAGGTTGTTCAAGTTTCTGTGCAATGTACTCGAGGTAACTGCCCTCTGCCGTTGCTACTCGAATTCCTACTGCACCATTTGTATCGGGTGCCATGGCAAAATAATCGGGTGTTCCTGAGGCCGGAAGCCAATGTGGAAGGTAGTCGGCAATGCCTTCGATGTAAGTAGACTCAAGGCTAACTTCCGAAAAACTTCCATTTTTCAGCAAATTAGTCCTTTGCGGTCCTCGAAAGCTACTCTGATAATTGAGGGCTTTTACATATTGTTCCTGTATGGCATCTTTTTCCGGTAAATCATCCATATAGGTATTAGGATTAAAGGTGGAAAGCACATCTTTCCATTGTCCTTTGGAAGTTGTTCTCTGGTATTTAAAAGCACCATCATAATACACCCACTCACGACAAATGAGGCTGTCGCATTCAATTTTATAGGCTTCTTTCCCATTCACCAATGAATCTGATAGGTGTAGGCGTAAACGAATCATTTTACCAAAGACGTAGGCTTCTTCGCGCACCAGCTCACCCTCTTGATTATAATAGGACCAGATGCCGTGTTTTACAGATGATTCAGAGCTCTTTTCATATTGCTCTTCTTTAAGCAAAATCCCATTCGCATCAAAGTACTTCCAAATGCCTGTCTTTACTTCGATTTTATCTACAGCACCGTAGGATCGCTTAATTTTTAAGGTTTTGACTTTGCCTTTAGATTCAGCCGTTAGCTCATCATAAATGGTTTGTGCATTGCCGAAAAATGCAAAGAGGATGTACAGGAAAGTGAAGGAAAATCTCACAGGTATAAATACACGAGAAGAGAACGAAGGTAAACGCCTCTTTATTACTTGCTTTCCTTGGCGCTGTCGCCTTTTTTGCGTTGTCGTTCTGTGATGCCGGTGTATCTGCGGGGATGCTGTTCAATATCCTTTAGCAATGTTTCAAGCTGCAGACTGGCTTTATTGATATTATCGTACAACTCACGATTCGTTGCCAACTGTCCCAGGCTTCCTTCGCCTTGATTGATGGCCTTAATGAGGGTTTGAAGCTCGGTAGCAGTTTCCTCTATCTTATTGATGGTTTGCTTAAGTTCGAGTTCTGCGATCTTCTCAGAAGCCAATTGAAGTTGTTCGATGGTTTCATTCAATTTCGGACCTGTTTCTTTCAAATCACGGGTGGTAACCTCAACATTGGTCAATATAGCATCCAGTTTTGGTCCTTTTCCGTGGAGGGTTTTGGTCGCTTCATCAGCAGTGCGTCTGAAAGCTTTGAGAGCGACACTCAGGTCATTCATGGTTCTGTTCAGCTGTCCTTCTCCAAGTGCGGAATCCAGTCCACCGAGTACGGAGCTAACTTTATCATTCAGGGGAGAGAGAATATTGGAAATGGACTTCGCCATACCGGGATCTTTTTCTGAGACAAGCGTATCTCCCGACCTAGCCAGTATAGGTGCATCACCAATGAGAAGTTCAACTGCTTTTGAACCAATGAGATCGCTGTTGATGATCTTCATGATGGTATTTTCAGGAACTTTTACCGTGTTATCAACCTTGATACCAACATAGAGGGCCAGGGTTTCATTGTTAAAATTCACTTCACTCACATGGCCAACCTTGTAGCCGTGAATCAGTACGGGGTTGTTCACCAATAAGCCATCCACATCGCGGTATACGCCATAAAACTGATTGTAACGCGTAAATAGATTTTCGCCTTTCAGAAAGTTATAGCCGAGAACAAGAATCACAATGCTGATTGCAGCCAGAACTCCTACTTTGGTCTCGTTTGAAATCTTCATGTATTTTCTGTTTTAGGCCTGTTGCAAAAGTCGGCAATTTTCAATGGCTGAAAAAATTTAGCGCTTACTAATCCCCTATTGACTGCTCATAATTCTGCTTGTACTCTTTAACCGCCCTGAATATTGAATGTGCCATTTGCGACTGACCCGACTCAGAGTTGAGGTAATTTTTATCCGATTGGTTGGTGATAAAACCGGTTTCTATGAGCACACTTGGCATGCTCGTTTTCCAAAGCACTAGAAATCCTGCCTCTTTCACACCGCGGTTCTTCAGACTATTATTTTTCTGGATATGCTGTTGAACTTTATTGGCAAATTGTAAGCTTTGCTCACGGAAAGCACTCTGAAAGAGAGATAAGATGATATGTGTTTCAGGAGAATTGGGATCATAGCCCATGTATTGTTCATTCTCGCGATAATTTTCTTCCATCAATATTGCAGAATTCTCGCGCTTGCTCACATCGAGGTTTCCATCTGATTTGTGAAGCCCCATCACATACGTTTCGGAACCATGCGCATGTTCTGATGCATTCGCGTTGCAGTGGATGGAAATGAATAAATCGGCATTGTTCTTGTTCGCTATACTAGCCCTTTCCCAAAGCTCCACAAAATGATCGCTGTTTCTCGTATAAACAACCTTGACATCCTTCAAACTATCGCCCATTATTTTCCCCAACTTCAGAGCAATTCTGAGTGCAACATCTTTCTCTCTCGCTCCATTACCCAATGCCCCGGGGTCATGCCCCCCATGACCTGCATCGATCACAATCGTTTTAACCTCGCTGCGAAGTGGGTTCAATGGTTTCGATGTAGATACAACAAATACCAGGGCAAGCGTTATGGAAATGATCCAGCGTAACATAAGTTTCAATAGCAAACGAACAGCATCGGTGATAAATTATACAACAAGCTTCCTGCCAAAGTTTTAGCTTTGAAGACTCGATTGAACCTCAAAAGTATCTGCTTGACGACCTTAGTCCGAATAATCACCAGTCATTTTATACCCCTTGCAATGTGGATAGCCATGTTTTGCTGTACAGAACGTGCCGCAGCTCAAAATGATTCACTCGAAATTTTAGCAGACAGCTCCATCACAGATAGCTTGCAGATCCCCGTCTCAAAGGCTGCCGTTGACTTTCCGGTCAGCTACAAAGCAAAAGACTCCATTTATTTTGACTTGGAGGCCAAAAAAGTGTACTTGTTCGGCAATGCCGTGGTCACCTATGAAGACATGAAACTGGAGGCGGCTTATATGGTGATTGACTTCAACACCAAAGATATAGAAGCCAAGGGCATGCCCGACAGCACCGGAAAATTAAAGGGAACCCCCATATTCAGCGATCAGGGCAAAAGCTACGAAGCTGAAGAAATGCACTACAATTTTGAACGTAAAAAAGGCACCCTTTCGGGCTTGGTAACCACGGAGGGCGATGGTTTTGTTTATGGAGAAAAAGTGCTGCGGGATTCACAGGAAAACATTTATGTGCGGCACGCGAGATACACCACCTGCAACGATCCGCATCCCCACTTTTATGTTGCTGCCGGGAAGTTCAAGATTGTACCGGGCAAACAGGTTGTTACGGGCCCTGCGAATTTGGTGGTTGCCGATGTGCGAACGCCTCTATTGATCCCGTTTGCATTTTTCCCACTGCAACAAGACCGTAGCAAAGGCATCATCTTCCCGTCATATGGTGAAACCCAGGATCGGGGTTTTTTTCTGAGGGGTTTGGGATACTATCTACCAATCAATGATTTCATCGATCTCACAGCCACCGGCGAGTTCTATTTCAGAGGAAGCTGGGGCATTGCCATGCGATCGGCATATCGAAAACGATACAAATACAATGGTGAAGTAGCCATATCATACAATGACAACCGATTCGGAGAACCTGAAACCCCCAGTTTCAGTCGTTCTAGAGACCTCAGGGTGAAATGGATTTATAATCAGGATGCAAAAGCCAGACCTGGAAGCAGTTTTGGTGCAGACGTGAATTTCGTCACTGGCAGCTACCTAAGAAACAATGCCAACGAAGTACAGGACATCCTCACCAACACGGTTACTTCCACCGTTAGGTACAGCAAATCGTTTTTGAACAATAAGCTCAATTTGAACAGCACTGCACGACTCAATCAAAACCTGGGGACCGGCATTGTGGATTTAAGTTTGCCTGACATCGGTTTAACCATGAGCCGAATCGTGCCTTTTTCAAAGCCGGGTGTTCGAAAACAGTTTCTCAAGAACTTTGGATTCAGTTACTCATCAAGCTTACAGAACCGCATCACGGTGCGTGATAGCAACCTTTTTAGGGCGAGCACGCTTGATAGCATGAAAGTGGGCATGGTTCATCGCATACCGGTGAATACTTCGTTTAAAGTATTGAAGCACATCACGGTCAATCCTGGAATGAGTTATACCGATTACTGGTACATGCGCACCATTGAAAGAAGCTATGATCAAGAAAACGACAGCTTAATAGAAAATACTTTGAGTGGATTTAGCCGTGCAGGTGCTTATTCTGCTTCGGTGAACTTTACCACCATTATCTATGGCAGCAAAAGCTTTAAACGAGGAAAGATTTACGCTCTGAGGCATGTAATGCGACCGCAGATTTCTGCCAATTTCAGCCCAGATTACACCATGAGCAGGCGTGCCGGATTTAGGGAAGTACAAACCGACAGCTCAGGAAACACCCTTCGCTACAGCATCTATGAACAGAGTCTGATGGGCTTTCCTTCAGGAACCGCTCGCGGTGGACTTTCCTTCTCACTTGGAAACAATCTCGAAATGAAAGTCAGATCGGCCAAAGACACCGCAAACGGAGGTGTAAAAAAGGTGAAATTATTGGAAGCCCTCAATTTCTCTAGCTCTTACAATTTCCTGGCCGACAGCCTGAAATTGGCCCCCTTGAGCATCAATGGTCAAACTGCCCTGTTCAACGGCAAGCTGCGGATGAATTTCAACGGACTATTGCAACCCTATGCCTTGGACAGTGTAAATGGCAGACTGCAAACGGTAAATCGTTTTGAATGGAATGAAAATGGGAAAATAGGTCGTTTGAGCCAGGCCGGACTTTCCTTCAACACCAATTTAAACCGCGATGCCCTGAAGTCGGTGCAACAAAACAATCGTTTGAGTGAACAAGACCGGCAAATCATCAACAGCCACCCCTATGCCTTTGTCGATTTTAACGTGCCTTGGAGTCTCAACCTGAACTACAACCTGAATATGCGACGCAGTGGCTACGAAAAACCCGAGCTGGTTCAAAGTGTTACTTTTCAAGGTGATGTAAATCTGAGTCCGGGCTGGAAGATTGGTTATTCATCAGGCTACGATTTAAGCAGCAAAGAGTTGATGATCAGTAAAATTGATTTGTATCGTGACTTGCACTGCTGGGAGTTCACCTTCAGTTGGATTCCCAACGGCTTTAGAAAGAGCTTTGAATTCATCATACGCGCAAAACCGGGCTCTCTGCAGGATTTAAAA
>CAZYJD010000026.1:0-24717 GCA_964647785.1 uncultured Chitinophagaceae bacterium | reverse complement strand
CAAGAGTTGGCTTCAAACATGTATTGAGACTTGGTGTACCCAATCTTGGCAATCACTTCTCTGGCGATGTGCTGTACATCGAGGTATATTTTTGATTTCACTTCTCCAGCAAGCACTACTTGACCCGTGGTAACAAGTGTTTCACAGGCTACCTTCGACTCCGGGTCCCAGGCCAGAAAATGATCGATCAATGAATCGCTTATCTGATCAGCTACTTTGTCCGGATGGCCTTCTGAAACTGATTCTGATGTGAATAAATATGGCATGTTATTTCTTAGTTTTTTAACGTTCGCAATTTACAATTTAAAGGCTAGTTCAAAGGCAATCCTGATTCTTGTAACCAAGTTCTCTTTTCGCCAGTAGGCCAAAGCTGGTTCAGCACCCTCAGGTAGAGCTCTTTATTCAAACTCCCCTGTAAGAAGTGTTGCAAATAAGCATTGGCAGGTGAAGCCAATCGGCGATTGCTACTAATGCTGGCATCCAACGCATGGGTAATGGTTTGCTCATTGTATACACCAAGACGTTTCATTGCATCAAAAGCGTTGGTGCGTGTTCTGAATTCGTACAAAGGTGAACTCAATGCAATAAGTTCATTGAGGTGCATGGTTTCATTGGCATTGATGCCCAACTGTATCTCCAACCATTGAATACGAATGTTGTTCATATGCCCTCTTTGATCACGCAGCTGGTCTAAGTAAGTGTTGGCTTCTTTCGGATACGCTTTGCACAATAGACCCAAGGCTTTTTCACGCAACTGATAACTCGGCGCACTGAGCATTTTTTCCCAAAGCCCTTTCCAACTGCCTTCGGTTGAGTTTTCTGATAACAAGAATGATCGCAACACCTGTATATCGTCCTCATTCACTAAGGTTTGTACCACCCATTCTTCATCGCCAAGGCTTTTTAGTTGTTTTAACATTTCGGTCTTCATGGCCCAAAAGCGCTCTTCGTGGTAGCGATTGTGGTAGGTTTCTTTTTTCGAAGCATGATTTACTTTTTTCAAGGCGATTAAGGCATCATAGCGATCAATCATGTGTTCGGCCTGCTGAAATTGTAACAACCATGCTTCATCTTGTTGTTGCATTTCAAGTTTTTTGGTAATCTCACTGTTCAGGTCGAATAGTACAAAGGCAGGGCTCTTATCGCGCTTTCGCGGCAGACGTATCTCTGTGAAGTGGCCATCCACCCAAAAAGTTCCCTCATCGTATCCTCCTTCTCTGTATTGCAGCCTGCACTTCACCGGCATCTTGAAATGCCCAATGCTTTGGTCAATGGGGTGAACCTGCTCCACCTGAAGCACCACCTCATTTTCCAAGAGATCATATTTCACTTTGTAGTGCGGTTCGCCTCCGCGGTAAAGCCACTGTTCAAAAAACCAATCGAGTGATAAGCCTAGTTCATCTTGAATAACCTGATAGAAGTCGTTGGTTTCCACATTCTTATATGCATATTGCTCAAGGTAAGCCCTTACCACCCTTTTGAAAGCTTCATCACCCAGCACGTAGCGCAGCATTTGTATAACACTTGATCCTTTGGGGTATACCCTGCTTGTACCACCTTTGCTGTGACGCACCGGATAATTGTCTTTGAGGGAAGCCCTGAGAGCCGACTCAACCTCTTGCCGCTGACTCCACTTGAGGTGGTCAGGGCCATAAACAGAAGCCTCAAACATTTTGGCGTAATAGGTGGCCCAACTTTCCTGCAACCAAACATCTGCTGAAGATCGGGCAGTAATGAGGTCGCCAAACCATTGATGGGTGAGTTCATGTGCGTTCACCCCAACATAATACCGATCGTTAAAGGCTATGCTATCCACCCAGAAAAAGTCTCCAAAGATGGTGGCTGTTGTGTTTTCCATGGCACCGTACATGAAATCCTGAACCATTACCTGGCTATAAGATTCCCACGGATAGGCCACTCCTGTTTCACTCTCAAGAAATTCGATCATTTTTTCGGTGTAAAGCGAAGTCCATTGCAAGCGTTCAGGATGTTCGGGATAATACCAAAATGAAACTGGAACCCCCGTTTTGGTTTTGGTATTTTTCACTGCAAAACGATCAATGGCTAACATGAGCAAATAGCCTGCATGGGGTTTACTCATGGCATAATGCCAGGTTTTTGTACCATCGCGATTTTCTTTGGCGCTTTTCAAAACCCCATTTGAAAGCACATTATATGTTTTATCAAATGTGATGATGGTTTCGGTGATGAACTTGTCGTTCATGTCATCGTACATGGGTATCCAGTGGCGGTTATCTATGCCCTGCCCTTGGGTCCATAATTGCTTACGCGTTTGGTTGATGGGGTCATTGACATCCCCGCTGTTCCAACCAATGAAGTAAAGGCCTTTGCGCGGATTGGCCTCGTAGGTTATTTTCATTTCGTGCCTTTCATCCCAGCTCAGGGGCTGATCAAAATAGCAGATAAGGTGATCTGTTGTTGACTTGTACTTCAGCGACTTTTTACCGTCGAGCAACACTTCAGAAACCCTGATTCGCGGCGCATCTAAAACCAGGCTATCCACGCGTTTTCTGAGGGGTTTAAAGGTGTGTGTCACTTCGCCCATTACCAACCCTTGTTCGGGTTTAAAAGAAACCTTCAGCACCATTTTTTCCATATCCGTTTGGTGCTCCCTGCTTGTGGCAGAAGGGTCGGATGGTCTTGATTCAAACTCAGTTTGCGCAATGAGGGGAAGGCTTAGACCTATTGCTCCAATTGCAATGATCTGTCTCATGTGTCCTGTAATAAAATTCATGGTGAATATTCTAATCAATAAGCCCGCAAAGTTCGGGTTTTGCAATGAATTGTATCGATTAGCCGAAGACCAAAGAAAGCACTTCATCGATTCTAGCCAGTCTATGCACCTTAATGCCCTTTGGTTCTGCAGTTTCTTGTGCGTTACTGCTCACAACAATGTCATTGAACCCCAGTTTTGCAGCTTCGGCTATGCGTTGCGTCAACTTCTGAACAGGTCTTATCTCACCACTTAAGCCCAACTCGCCGGCAAAGCAAAATGCAGGAGGAACAGGCTGGTTTTCTAGACTGCTCACGATGGCCACTGCCAAACCGAGGTCAATGGCGGGGTCATCGAGCCTTAAACCACCGGCAATGTTTACAAAAACATCATTTGAATGGAGGTAATACCCACAGCGCTTTTCCAATACAGCCAATAACATATTCAGGCGCCTGAGGTCAAAAGCATTGGCATTTCGCTGCGGGTTTCCGTACACCGCTGAACTTACCAGTGCCTGGGTTTCTACAAACAAGGGCCGCATGCCTTCAAGTGCAGAGCTAATGGTGATGCCGCTTAAGGGTTCTTCGCGGCGGGTGATCAATATTTCCGAAGGGTTGCTCACTTCTCGTAAACCACTTCCCTGCATTTCGTAAATGCCTAATTCAGAGGCTGACCCAAAGCGGTTTTTGAGACTTCTTACGATGCGGTAATTGTGGTGTCGGTCTCCTTCAAACTGCAAAACAGTATCGACCATGTGCTCAAGTATTTTAGGACCTGCGATGCTTCCCTCTTTGGTTATATGGCCGATGATCCAAACCGGCACATTGCTCTGCTTGGCAAAACGCATGAGCAAAGCAGCGCACTCCCTGATCTGGCTGATGCTTCCCGGGGTAGAATCGATGTATTTGCTGTACAGGGTCTGGATCGAATCAATCACCACCATTGAGGGTTTAATACGATTCATTTCTTTCACCACCTCATCAACATCTGTTTCGGCCAGCAGATAACAATCCTGATTGTCGATGCCAATCCTGTCGGCCCGCATCTTTATTTGCCTGAGACTTTCCTCACCTGAAACATACAAACAGGCCTCTTTCGCTTTCAATACCATTTGCAAAAGGAGGGTGCTCTTTCCTATGCCTGGTTCTCCCCCGAGTAAAATGAGCGATCCCGGAACGAGGCCTCCTCCTAAGACCCTGTTTAACTCCTGATCAGCTAGCACTGTGCGAATCTCTGCGCCCGTGGAAATTTGGCCCACAGGACTCAATCGGTCATCTGGAGTCAGCTCCCCGTCATAGATATTCTTTTCCCGAAAACCAGAGGCTGGTTCCTTCGCACTTTTTTCCTCGGCATAGGTGTTCCACTCTCCACATGCAGGGCATTTTCCTATCCATTTTGAGGCGGATGCACCGCAGTTTTGACAAACATATATCGTTTTTACTTTGGCCACTCTGAAATCATCAATGTCTTTTAAGCGCCCGAAAATTCGCATTTATTTAATTTTAGCGTATGCATTTTTTTCTATTTTTGCCCACATACCATTGAATAAAAAACAAATCAAACATCGCAATGAAAAAGGTATTTTCACTGATCCTATTACTTGGATTCTCTCTGGCATTCAACACTGAAATCTATGCCCAGAACGAAGAAGCTCCCGCTGCTACTGAAGAAGTGGTAGATTCCGCTAATGCAACGGAGGTTGAAGAAAGCAACGCAGAAGATACTGCTGCTGCTGAAGCTTCAGAAGAAACTTCAGAAGAAGCCCCAGCTGCCCCTGAAAAGAGTGGTCATCAAGTGCTGAAAGAAAAATTTATTGAAGGTGGTGCCGGCTTTATGGCGCTTCCTCTTCTTTGTCTTATTCTAGGCTTGGCCATTGCTGTTGAGCGTATCATTTCTTTGAATCTCGCATCTGTAAATACCGACAAGTTTGTGGGGCGCATTGAAGACGCTCTCAAATCAGGTGGTGTAGAGGAAGCCAAAGAAATTTGCCGCAACACCCGTGGTCCTGTGGCCAGTATTTTCTACCAGGGACTTGACCGCGCCAATGAAGGAAAAATCGATATCGTAGAGAAGTCAGTGATTTCATATGGTTCCGTTCAAATGGGTCAATTGGAAAGAGGGCTGGTGTGGATTTCTCTTTTCATTGCTTTGGCTCCGATGCTCGGTTTCCTTGGAACAGTAATCGGTATGATTGAAGCATTTGACGAAATTGAGAGAGTAGGAGATATTTCTCCGGCAGTTGTTGCCCGAGGTATTAAAATCGCTCTTCTCACCACGGTTGCCGGTTTGATTGTTGCCATCATTCTTCAGCTGTTTTACAATTACCTCATGTCTAAAATTGATGGCATTGTAAACCGGATGGAAGATGCCTCTATCAGCTTGGTTGATCTTTTGATCAAGCACAACATCGTAAAAGGTTAATTCTCATGAGTAGATATATAAGATTGGCATATTACCTCATTGTAGTCATCGTTACGGTTATCGCCTTAACGAACTTATATGGTGATAATGCCGAAAAAGGAACCAATGCAGGTCTTTATCTCACTTACGCCCTGATGGGGTTGGCCATAGCGGGAACGATTATCGCAGCATTGTACTTCATGATTACGCACCCCAAGCAAGGTCTTAGAAGCTTAATTAGCATTGCCATACTTGCCGCCATTGTATTCATTGGATACACCGCCGGTCCGGGAGAGGTTCTCGAAAAATATCCCGGTTTTGGTATTTCCACTGCAAGCGGATCTAAATGGGTTGACAGCGGATTGATTTCTGTCTATGTGCTTGCAGGTGGTGCCATCATAGGAGCCCTGTATTCAGAAGTTTCGGGATTCTTTAAATAACAGCAACTATGTCGAGAAGAACCAGACAAACCGCAGAAATCAATGCAGGATCCATGGCGGATATTGCATTCCTGTTGTTGATATTCTTTTTGGTTACCACCACTATGGATATCGATACCGGACTGCAGGTCGGTCTTCCACCCATTCCCGATCCCAACGAGCCACCACCCACCAGTACTCAAAATAACAGAGATGTGCTGGAAGTACTGATCAATGCCAACAATCAACTGTTGGTGGAGGGTGAGTTGTTGGAGGTAGAGGAATTGACAGAACTGACCATTACATTTTTAACCAATGAGGGGGTGAATCCCAAATACAGCACCAAGCCCGAAAAAGCCATTGTATCATTGAAAAACGACCGAGGAACTTCTTATGAAACCTATGTCAATGTTTACAATGAATTGAAAAGAGCCTACCGGAAAGTGCGTGACGAAGAAGCACAAAAGCTGTATGGCAAGCCTTACGCCAAACTCAATGAGAATCAAGCGAAGGTTGTCAAAGAAAAGTATCCCCAGAAAATATCTGAAGCAGAACCCGTAAACATAGGAGGAAACAACTGATGTCTAAGTTCAAAAAGAAAAAAGCGGGCGGTGGGCAGACCATCAACACATCATCGCTTCCGGATATTGTATTCATGCTACTCTTCTTTTTCATGGTGGCTACCAAAATGCGCGATGTGGAAATGAAGGTAAGAACCCGCATTCCCAAGGCCACTGAAGTAGAAAAGCTGGAAAAGAAGTCGCTTGTGAATTACATTTACGTAGGACCACCCATGAAGAAAGAAATTTATGGTGAAACCCCACGTATTCAATTGAATGATGCTTTTGCCACCGTGGATGATGTTCAAGAGTATATCACCCTTGAGCGCACCAAAGTAGATGAGGCGTTGATTCCTTTTTTAACCACTTCCATCAAAGGAGATGTGGACTGCAAAATGGGAATCATTACCGATATCAAGCAAGAGCTGAGAAAGGTAAACTCGTTAAAGCTGAATTACTCGGCTTCAAGAGATGCTGAACGAGACTAATATCACCCATTGATCATGAACAATAAAAAGGCCACGGATTGTGGCCTTTTTTTATTTTAAACCAATTCATGTTCAGGGTGTTCGTATTTTTGGACCTTCTCTAATGATTAATTCACTTCATCGTATCCAGGAGCCCATTAAAGACGAGCTTATCCTCTTTGAAAAACGCTTCAGAGAGAGCATGAAAAGCCGGGTGTCTCTTTTGGATACCATCATGACCTACATCGTTAAGCGCAAAGGGAAGCAAATGCGACCCATGTTTGTGCTTTTAAGCTCCAAGATGCTGGGCTCCATCAACGAGCGGACGTATCGCGGTGCGTCATTGGTAGAATTGCTGCACACTGCAACATTGGTGCATGATGATGTGGTGGATGACTCCAATATGCGGCGAGGGTTTTTCTCCATCAATGCACTATGGAAAAATAAGATCGCCGTTTTGGTGGGCGATTATTTATTGAGTAAAGGATTGCTATTGGCGCTGAAGAACAAGGATCATGATATGCTCGCTGTACTAAGCACCGCTGTTGAAGAAATGAGTGAAGGTGAGTTGCTACAAATTGAAAAGGCCAGAAGATTGGATATAACAGAAGAGGTCTATTTCGATATCATCACTAAAAAAACGGCTTCCTTAATTGCCAGTTGTTGCGGAATAGGTGCCTTGGCGGCCGGTGCAGATGATGAAACCGTTCGGAAAATGGAGGATTTTGGCCTTCAGGTGGGCATTGCTTTTCAAATAAAAGACGACCTATTTGATTATGGTGGTCCGGATCAAATTGGTAAACCTACTGGGCAGGATATACGAGAGAAAAAAATGACCCTGCCGCTGATATACAGCCTCCAAAAAGCAGATAAATCTTTGAAAAAGCGGATGATGCGAACCGTAAAAAAGAATCGACAGGAGGCAAATCGGGTTGCCGAGGTCATTTCTGCCGTGAAAGATTTGGGGGGCATTGAATATGCGAAAGATCGCATGCTGCATCACTACGAGAATGCCCTAAAAATATTAAGGGATTTCCCGGAAAATGAATCCAGAAAATCCCTTGAAGCTTTGGTTCAGTACGTGATTGAACGCAAGAAATAGCTTGCTATTTGCTCACTGGCAAGCCGCTGGCATTCCAGCTCATCATGCCACCTTGCATGTTCACCACTTTCTCAAAACCCATTTGTTTCATCATTTGCGCAGCATTGCCACTTCTTCCTCCACTTCGGCAATAAACATATACGGTTTTCTTCTTGTCGAGCTTGGCAATTTGATCTTTGAAGTCTTGGGCATAAAAATCAATATTGGTTGCATTCTGAATGTGGCCTGAACTGAATTCTCCGGCCGTTCGGACATCAATCAATTGAAAGGTCCCTTCTTTTTCCTGCTGCATTTGCTCATTAAAGCTTTTTACATTGACATTCTCTACTTGTTGTCCATTGGAAGTACTGCAAGATACCAGACCGAAAACGGCCAGAAAACCTGCCACCATGAGTTGTTTAATTGTTTTCATAATCATTATTGTTTAAGATATCATTTATTTCATTGATGATTTTTCTGTGATTGCTCAGCCTGGGAACTTTGTGTTGCCCTCCCAACTTTCCTTTGGTTTTCAACCAATCATAGAATGTTCCCTCGGGTAACATCAACAAAATTGGCCGATCAAGTGCGATGCTGCCTTGACGCTTTGCTTCATAGTCGCTGTTGAGTTCTTTAAGCTTTTCGTCCAATAGGTTCATGAATTTTTCAGGTGCATCGGGCTGTTGTTTAAACTCAATCAGCCACTCATGTGCACCTTTACTATCATCTGCGGTCATGTAAACCGGGCCCGCAGTATAATCGCATATAATTGCGTTTGTGCCCTCACAGGCGTACCGAATGGCTTGCTCGGCATTGTCCACCATCAATTCCTCACCAAATGCATTGATGAAACTTTTGGTTCTTCCGGCTATTCGGATTCGATATGGTTTTATAGAAGTGAATTCCAACGTATCACCAATGGCATACCGCCACAGTCCCGAATTGGTGGTGATTACCATTGAATAGACTTTGCCTATCTCCACTTCTTCCAAACGCAACACTTTGGGGTACTCCTTGTCTATTTCTCCGAGTGGAATGAACTCATAGTACACCCCGTAATCTGTCATTAACAACATGTCGTCTCTGCTGAGGTCGTCCTGTATGGCGAAAAAACCCTCTGAGGCATTGTAGCTCTCCATGTAGCGCATTTTCGATGAGGGAATCAGCTTTTCAAACTGTTCGCGGTAGGGCACAAAACTCACCCCACCATGCATGTATAATTCCAAATTAGGCCAAATATCCAGCAAGTTATCCGTGTCTTTTAATTCAAATAATCGGCGAATCAAAACAAGGGTCCAAGTGGGGACACCGGATATGCTCGTTACGTCCACATCTTTAGTGGCCTGTGCCATCTTCTCAATTTTCTCTTCCCAATTGGGCATCAATGCAATATCGAGTCGAGGGGTGCTCAATAGGGTTCCGAGCATGGGCAGGTTGTTCATCATCACCGCACTCAAATCACCGTAGAACGATTGTTCATTGAAATGATTGATTTGATGGCTTCCACCGATCAAAAGGCCTTTGCCCTGGAATATCCCTGCATCGGGGTTGTTGTTGCAGTAATAAGTGAGTAGATCGCGACCTCCCCGAAAGTGGCATTCTTCAAGTGCCTCATAGCTTACGGGTATAAATTTACTTTTATCTGCTGTGGTTCCTGAAGATTTGGCAAACCACCTTATTTCGGTATTCCACAACACGTTTTGTTCACCTTTCATCATGCGATCAATGAAAGGCTTCAGACTCTCATAGTCTTGCACGGGAACACGATGTGCAAACTGCTCAGGAGTTTTGAGCGACTGAAAATCAAACATCCGGCCAAAGGCTGTTCTCGAACCCGCCTTCAACAAGCGCTTAAAGGTTTTATCCTGCACTTCCGCAGGGTTTTCACTCGCATAGGTCAGTTGATCGATGCGCTTTTTAAAATACCAAGATAGAAATGAGTTAAACAGCCCCAGGACCATGATTCAGCGAATTTCGTTGTTTATCTAAAAATCTTATGTGACTATGATCGCATCAGCTCAATGATGAAGTCGCGCATCAATTCAAAACTATGATCGTAATATGGACCTAATTTCAATTGTTGTGCGTTGTCATCAGGCTCGTGATAATAGTTGTAGTCACCCATCAAATAGATGAAAAAGGAGGGCACACCGGCCTCGCTAAAGTGGTAGTGATCACTATTGGCTGCTTTGCCTCTTTTCTTGATGATTGGTAAATACTCATGGGTGGCATTGATACTGTCGAGCAGTTGGAACTCCTCGTTAAAAACGGTGGCATTCACGATGGTTGCCCCCTTTTCTCCACTGCCCATCAAATCCATGTTCATTACAAAAAGAATGTTGTCGGGGTGGAGGCCCTTTTTTGGCTGGTAAACAAAATCTCTCGATCCCAGTAGACCCGCCTCTTCGCCACCAAACGCCACAAATGCAAGCGTTTTGGGTTGAGGATGATTCGAAAACCAGCTGGCTAGGTCTAGCAACATGGCAATGCCACTGGCGTTGTCATTAGCACCGGGAAACCAAAGTTCGTTCCCGATACCACCGAGATGATCGTAATGACCACACAAGACAATGAGGCTGTCAGGATGTTCCATGCCTTGAACAAGGGCGGCAACATTGTTCGATTGGATGGCTTTCACTTCCTGTTTTATCTGAATCTGAACGCGGTTACCCTTGTTTATGCTCAGGGAATCAGGGTTTACCCAAATCCAGGCTGTTCCGCTAGACCCCCTGCCTACACTCCAGGTAAATTTCTTTTGCTGTTCAATGATCAGTGGTCCCTTGTACCATTTCAATACTTCTGTCAAGGGTAAACCCTTTATTGGCGGTAGAAGAATGGCTTTTTCTCTGTACTTATCACGAGAAAGTTTCTTAAATTTTTTGGGCTTTGTAAACCACCTTTCCGGAAAAACTTCTACCTCATACGTTCCGTTAATTGACCCGCTGTAAGGAGATACCAAATAGTCATAACCCAGCTGTGCTGTTTGGTTATTGAAAAGAACTTGAATGTTTTCAGGAAAAGTATTCACCTGCATCTCAAAGGGGTGCAGGTATTGTCCATCCAGTGGCAAAAGCGACATGCGGCTAAACTCAGAGGCAATGAATTGTGCCGCCTTGGTGTGTCCTTCGTTTACATAACCTCTGCCAAAGAAGTGCCTGCTGCTAAGGGTGTCAATCATGCCTTGGGCATATTTGCGGTTCTGGGCCGTAAGTTCTTCTGTTAGAATGAAGAGTGAAAAAACAAGAAAAATGCGTTGAATGTGCATGCTTTCAAAGATATGGAATGTGCAAAGAGAAATGCCCGGCATTGATTAAGTTGCGAGGGAATGAACCAAACATATTCAGCGATCATTGTTGGCGGAGGAGCAGCCGGATACTTTGGTGCTTGCCGCTTGAAAAGAACAAACCCCAAAGCCCGTGTTGCCATCATCGAACAGTCGAGACCCTTACAAAAAGTGCTGATATCAGGAGGGGGAAGATGCAACGTTACACATGCTTGTTTCGAACCGGCAGAACTCGTTTTGCACTATCCCAGGGGTTCTCAGGAGCTGCTGGGCCCCTTTCATCGCTTTGGCCCCGGAGATACCATGCAATGGTTTGAAGAGCGAGGGGTTGAACTCAAAATAGAAGAGGATGGGCGGGTGTTTCCTACCAGCAATCGCTCTGAAAGCATCGCCAATTGCTTGATCAACGAATGCCACAAACTCGGGGTTGAAGTCATTACAGGTCAACGGGTATCAAAGCTGCGGCGTATAGAGAATGGGTTTCAGGTTGAAACCAAAAATCAACCATATGATTGCAAGCTTTTGCTGTTGACCACCGGTGGAAACAAACAGGTTTGGGATCAGGTGGAGAGCCTTGGTCACACCATTGTATCTCCGGTTCCATCACTTTTCACCTTTCACCTAAAACCCCCTGTTTTCAAAGGTTTGGAAGGACTGAGCTGCCATGCAGAACTAAGTGTTCCCGAGCTGGGTTTGCGTGAAAGCGGACCTGTGCTGATTACACACTGGGGGATCAGTGGCCCTGCGGTACTTCGCCTATCTGCCTGGGGCGCCAGAAAAATGTTCGAACACAATTATCGTTTTCGGCTCATCATAAACTTTATGGTTTCTAACGATGTGGAAGCATTCATACAAGAAAAAAGAAAGTCTTGCGCATCTAAAAAAATCGAGAAATGTAAACCCAGTCATATTCCGGGGAGGTTGTGGCACAAACTGCTGGAGATATCGGGGATTGCCCCACAGAAACTCTGGGCAGATTTAACGCGTGAAGAAATGGAACACCTTATCAATGGCTTAACCAAATGCTGTTTACAAGTGAACGGAAAAAGCAATTTTAAAGAAGAGTTTGTTACTGCGGGTGGTGTTAAGTTGGATGAAATCGATTTTAGAAAAATGGAGAGTAAAAAAATTCCAGGGCTTTATTTCGCAGGAGAGATTACAGACATTGATGCAATAACCGGGGGCTTTAACTTTCAGAACGCATGGACTTGCGCCTGGATTGCTGGGGAACACATGGCCAAGCAAATAGAGATATGATGCAATTTTGGGAGTGGGTGGCGGTTGCCTTGAATGTATCTTTTGTTGTGCTGATAGCACGAAATATTATCTGGGGCTGGCTACCAGGCATCATGGGCTCTTTAATCAGTTCATGGTTGTTTTACCAAAGTTTGCTGTACAGCGAATGCATTTTATACCTGTTTTACGCCTTTTTTGGTTTGTACGGTTGGTGGAGTTGGAGCCGCCCTCAAAAACAGGCCATTGTGCGCAAAAACAGTCGGTTTCATACGACCGCCATTGCCATTGCCTTGTTGGGCGGATTGCTTCTCGGAACATTGGTTAAAACCTTCAGCTCAGCCCAACTGCCTATGCTAGATGCATTTTCGACCTCATTCAGCTTTGTAGCAACTTGGTTAGAAGCCAAAAAAATTCTCAGACATTGGATCTACTGGATCGGCATCAACGTTTTCAGCATTTGGCTTTACAGCAGCAGAGGCCTGGATATACTGGCCATGCAAATGGTGCTTTTCTCCCTGCTGTCTATATGGGGGTGGTTTCAATGGAAGAAAACCTACACACATCCCTGATTTTTGATGCGTTTGAGGGCATCACTCGCTTTTCTTATGTCCGTTCGCTTCATGCTCCAGCTGCCAAGAGTGTTCAAAACAAGCGTTCAGAAATACACCATGGCCAAGTTGCGACAAAGATCAGCTGAATAATAAAAGCATCGCATTCAATATCAGTTAAATTCGAAATATGAACGTAAATGAAAGCAACAAGCTTCCCGAGCAAAGCATCAGCGAATTATTGGAAGGATATGAAAAGGTTTACACCCGATGGCAAGCTGGTGCAGTTCACCGCTTTCTTAACACCTCGGTGGTCATTGGTCTTCGTTATTTAGTGATCATTCTGGCCGTATTGCTGGCATTGGTATTCATTTGGATGCAATTTTTAACCGCCGAAAAAGTAAGCTCATGGGCCGAATGGTTGCTTGGCGTTAGTGATGAAGAGATGAGCGGAGGTTACATCGCTATAAAAAAGATGTTTTCGTGGCTCATTTTACTCATGATGCTGCTTCTTGTGGTTGTTCATTTGCTACTTAGAAACCTTTTGAAAAGCATGAAAAAATTTGACGAGCTCAATGGCTTCACTCGAGAAATAATCAAAGAGCTCGATCGCCGATTTGGACAACCAAAAGCTTGAATGTGATCAAGCCAGTGGGTTCTGCTCTATTTGATACTCGTATTCATCCTTTGACTTTTCATGGAGAAATTTCTGCTCAGCTTCCTGATTATCGGAAGCCATGAAATAAGAATGTATAAATGCCTCCTCTCCTTTTTTTCTCCATTTCACCGTAAAAGAATACTTGGTCTTGGCCGAGTGGCTGCCCCGCAGGTAATCCATCATTTTCTTCAGACAGTCGATAGAGCTTGAGCCAGTGGTGGTGTGCAACAACATGTATTCGCTATGTCTGGGGTTGAAGGTGAGCAAGTTGAGCTTAACCGTTTCATCAGAACTAAGCAGATTTACATGGTAATCAAAATGAGCGGAAACGCCGTTGTCGTTTCTCAAAATCTCAGTAATCTCATGTTGCAAAAGGATGTGCTCTAACTTCCTATCGATCCGTGCCATTGCACAAAGTTGCATTTTTTCCACGATACCCATAGGCATTAGATTTGTTTGATTTGTTCTTGATTTGCACCTATGCTCGAATTGAATGACGACTTTTTTATGAAGCAGGCCATCCGACAAGCAGAAATGGCTTATGAGGAAGATGAGGTGCCGATTGGGGCCGTGGTGGTCCTGAACAATAAAATTATTGGTAAGGGGTACAACCAAACCGAAAAATTAAATGATGTAACCGCACATGCAGAAATGCTGGCATTAACGGCTGCTTTTGCCTCTTTGGGTGGGAAATGGCTTGATGAGTGCAGCTTATATGTCACCATAGAGCCTTGCGCAATGTGTGCCGGAGCCATACAATGGGCACGGCCAAAAAGGCTTGTTTTTGGGGCTTCAGAACCGAAGTTTGGTTTTGGTTTGTACGCTCCTTCCATTGTTTCATCCAATGTTGAAATTGTATCTGGAGTTATGGAAACAGCGTGTGCAACCTTGATGAAGTCATTCTTTCAATCCAAAAGAAGAAAGAAAGCAGACGGATAATTTGCCATTGGAGTGCTCTTGTCCATTATTTTTGCCCTTTAATTTCAGTGCTATGAAACAATTTTGGACTGTATTTGCCCTGGCGGCTATGGCGTTGGCCTGTGGAAAAGAAACCGAAGAAAACGCCTCTTCACAGAATGCAGAGAACAAGGAACAAACCGAACAAAAAGATACCATGACACCAGATGAACCAACACTTCAAGACGGCATCTATGCTAAAATCACCACGAACAGAGGTGAAATTCTTATCCGTCTTCACTATGACAAAGTACCCCTAACTGTTGCCAACTTTGTAGCCCTTTCAGAAGGCGATATGCCCAATAATGCAAGAGCTGCAGGCACTCCTTATTACGATGGTTTGAAGTTTCACCGGGTGATCAGCATCAACAACGGAGATCAGCAGGATTTCATGATCCAGGGCGGTGACCCACAAGGCTCAGGAATGGGTGGGCCTGGCTATCAGTTCCGCGATGAATTTGACCAGAGCCTTATTCACGACGGCCCCGGAGTGCTATCAATGGCCAATGCAGGTCCAGGCACCAATGGAAGCCAGTTCTTTATTACGCTGGTTGCAACCCCATGGCTCAATGGAAGACATTCCGTTTTCGGAAAAGTAATTGAAGGGCAAGAGGTGGTTTCAGCAACCCTACAAGGGGATGAAATGAAGCGTGTAGAAATTATTCGCGTGGGTGAAGAAGCGAAAAATTTTGATGCACTGAAGACCTTCAACGACTTGAAAGGCTAATGATTACCGTTGATAATTTTGATTTCAAGGACCGAAAAGCCCTGATCAGGGTTGATTTCAACGTTCCTTTGAATGAACATTGCATCATAACCGATGATTCCAGAATGGTGGCGGCCTTGCCAACCATCAAAAAAGTGCTGAGTGATGAGGGCTCTGTGGTAATCATGTCGCACCTCGGCAGACCCAAAAACGGACCTGAAGAAAAGTTTTCGTTGAAACACCTCATCAGCCATCTCTCCGATTTGCTTGATTGTCATGTGCATTTTGCCGATGACTGCATTGGGGATGCTGCTGTTCAAAAAGCTTCTGAACTAAAAAATGGGGAAGTTCTACTGCTTGAAAACCTCCGCTTCTACAGCGAGGAAACCAAAGGTGATGAGGCATTCGCATCAAAACTGGCAGCTTTGGGCGACATCTATGTGAATGATGCCTTTGGAACAGCACACAGGGCACACGCCTCTACAGCCATAATTGCCAAATTTTTCAATGGCAGGAAGTGCTTTGGCTACCTGATGGCCGCAGAAATTGAAAATGCCGCCAAAGTCATGACAGATCCTAAAAAGCCCTTTACTGCCATCGTAGGAGGCGCCAAGGTCAGCGACAAAATGCTCATCGTTGAAAACCTCCTGAACATTGCCGACAACATCATCATTGGCGGAGGAATGGCTTATACCTTTTTCAAGGCCATGGGCGGTGAAATTGGAAATTCCTTGCTGGAAGACGACCGTATTGATCTGTGTAAGGAGCTGATACAAAAAGCCAAAAACAAAGGGGTTCAATTGTATTTGCCAACCGACTCTGTAACGGCAGATGCTTTTAGTGCAGATGCAAATACCCACATCAGCATAAGCAACCGGATTGAGGATGGTTGGATGGGGTTGGATATTGGTCCTGAGGCCGTTGAAGAATACCGCAAAGTAATCCATGCTTCAGGCACTGTTCTTTGGAATGGCCCCATGGGAGTATTTGAAATGGAAGCTTTCCAGAACGGCACCCGTTCCGTTGCTCTCGCTGTAGCCGAAGCCACCGAAAATGGTGCTTTCAGTTTGATTGGCGGGGGGGATTCGGCAGCAGCCATTCACAAGTTTGGCTTATCTGAAAAAGTGAGCTATGTAAGCACGGGGGGGGGCGCACTGCTGGAATATTTCGAAGGCAAACAGTTGCCCGGCATCGCTGCCATAGAATATTGATTTTGATCAATCCATGATTGCCCCATCGGCTATCAAACCCACCACTTCAGGGTCGAGAAGTGTGGAAACATCACCAAGGTTGGAAACATCTCCGTTGGCTATTTTCCTTAAAATTCTGCGCATAATCTTTCCAGAACGGGTTTTAGGCAGACCGGGAACAATCTGAATTTTATCAGGCTTTGCGATGGGTCCGATATGCTTCACCACCTCTTTGTGCACCTCTGCATGCAATAAAGATGGCTCAATGCCTTCCTCTCTACAAACCACATAGGCATAAATACCCTGCCCTTTGATCTCGTGATCAAAACCCACCACGGCAGATTCGGCAATATGCGGATGCATATTGATGGCATTTTCAATCTCCGCAGTACCAAACCGATGCCCCGAAACATTAATCACATCATCTACCCGCCCAATGATTCGATAACGTCCTTCGGCATCTCTTTTAGCGCCATCGCCTGTAAAATAATATCCGGGATAAGGCGCAAAATAGGTGGTTCTGCACCTTTCGTGATCACCATAGGTGGTGCGTATCATTCCCGGCCAAGGGAATTTTATACAAAGCAACCCTTCTTTTTCATTCTCCTCCATCTCGTTGCCTTCAGCATCGACCAGCACTGCTTGTACACCCGGCATGGGCCAGCCTGCATGGGCCGCTTTTTGCCCCAAAAGGCCTCCCATGCCACTGATCATGATGCCTCCGGTTTCGGTTTGCCACCAGGTGTCCACAATCGGGCATTTTTCTCTCCCCACCATCACATGATACCAGTTCCAGGCTTCTTCGTTGATGGGCTCTCCTACAGTGCCAAGCACTTTCAGAGAATTGAGGCTGTAGGGCAAAACATGATCATCCCCCAAAGCCATTAGTGCTCTTATGGCCGTTGGTGCGGTATAAAACTGGTTCACTCCGTATTTATCAATCACCTGCCAGAACCTTGCAGGTGAAGGGTGTGTTGGCACCCCTTCATACATTAAAATGGTGGCGCCATTCAGCAATGGACCGTAAACCATATACGAGTGACCGGTAATCCAGCCAATGTCTGCCGTGCACCAAAACAAATCTCCCTTTTCGTATTGAAATACATTGGCAAAAGTGTAGGCTGCATATACCATGTATCCTCCGCAGGTATGAACCACCCCTTTGGGCTTTCCTGTAGAGCCTGATGTGTAGAGTATAAAGAGGGGATCCTCACTCTTCATCACCTCTGCTGCACAAACAGAGGAAACTTTTTCCCGCTCTTGTTCCAGCCAATGGTCCCTGCCGCTTTTCATGTTCACCTCCCAATTTGTTCTTTTAGCAACCAAAACCGTTTTGACGGTGGGGCACTGTTCTAGAGCTTCATCCACAATTCTCTTCACTGGAAGTTCTTTATTTCCCCTATACATCCCATCAGAAGTGATTACACAAACAGCGCCAGCATCTTGTATTCGGCCAGCAAGTGCTTCTGAAGAAAACCCGCCAAAAACAACACTATGGACAGCCCCTATGCGTGCGCAGGCCAAAACGGAAATGGCTAAATCCGGAATCATGGGCATATAAAGTGCCACCCGGTCACCCTTTTGAATGCCATGCTTCTTCAAAACGTTGGCATATCGGCCCACTTCATGGCTTAGTTGACTCCAAGTATAGGTTTTGGAGGCCTGGCCAGGCTCATTGGGTTCCCAAATAAGTGCCTTTTCATTGGGCATTTCTTCTGTATGCCTGTCAAGAATATTCTCGGTGATATTTAGCTCAGCCCCTTCAAACCATCGGGTTTGCGCCTTTTTAAAGTCCCACTCTAGTACCCGGTCCCATTTTCTTCTCCAGTGAAAGTGATCAGCAATGACAGCCCAAAAATGTTCAGGCTCCCTGCAGCTCAAATCATACATTTCCAGGTAGGCCTCCTTCGTTCTGATTTGATACGGTATTTTCATATGGTTCTGTTTACGTGTTGGTGGCAAACAAGCCATCGGCAACGGTAAAACTAAACATTTGTTCTTCTCCGTCCACCAAAACCACTTTCATGCTGCCATCAAAGCGCTCTTTGTGCTTGATGGTCAATTCGCAACCCAAGGCTATTCCCTTTTCATTGAGATGTTTCAGAAATTCATCCTCGCCCCCGGCAACAGCGGTTATTCGAACACTTTGGCCCGCTTCAAACTCATGCAGTTTTTTTTGAGCAATGTAAGCCAGCTTACCCTGAGCATCTGGTATTGGTGAGCCATGTGGGTCGTGAGAAGGATGCATTAGCAATTCATCCATCTTCTCAAAGAAACGATCGGAGTCTATGTGTTCGATTTGCTCAGCAATTTCATGTACTTCTTCCCACCCAAAACCCATTTTTTCTACCAAAAACATTTCGGTAAGCCGATGTTTTCTGATGATTTGAGCAGCAACTTTCTTTCCATCTGTGCTAAGGGTGATGGGTTTATAACTGGAGTAGTTCACTAGCCCCTTGTCCAGAAGCTTTTTCATCATGCTGTTTACAGAAGACAATTTTATTTCAAGGCGTCTGCTCAGATCTGTAGCGCTTACCTCTCCTTTTTGTTCTTCCAGGCTAAACAGGGCTTTTAAATAGTTTTCTTCGGCAAGAGAGTACATAACTCAAGGACACAAAAATAAGCCACATCTCGCACTATGCCTCAGCGTTTATGACCAGATTGCTTCAGTGGATCGGTCGCCCGGGTTATATTTACGCCTTTCAGGTAAATGGGCTCCATATCGGTGATTGAATCGAAGTCTGCCGCCCCATACCGTCGCGAGGCCAATTCAGGCATAAAGCGCGCAGAAACCAGTAATTCAGGTTTGAATTCTACATTTTTTGATGAAAAGTTCTGCATCAGCTTGGGTGCCGCATCTCCGGCTATAAGGGTTTTCTTGTTACCAACCCATTCCTGCCATACATCAGGGCTCACAACCTGCGCAGCTGTTGATGCGGTTATTGCTCCATTATGATTGGTTTCCATCGTGTAAACCTCCATTCTTCGGGCGTCAAACACCGGCCTGTAGCTTTCAAAATTGGGGTATTGCATTCGCATGCCAAAGGCAAAGATTTCAAGGCTGTTGATCCCAATCAAGGGTATATTCAAGCTGTAACAAAACCCTTTGGCGGCAGCAAGTCCAATCCTTAAACCAGTGTATGAACCTGGACCAATGCTAACAGCAATTGCCTGAATATCTGTTGGTTGAAGTTGTGCTTCTTGAAGCAAATCGGCAATAAAAACGTGTAGGAGGGCGGCATGAACATGCTCCTTTCCGTCGCTTTCCTTATACAGCATTCTACCGCCATTTGATATGGCAACAGAACACATTTTGGTGGCGGTTTCAATGCATAGTATCCGATCCATTTTCTAATTCCTGCGGCCTTCGCAAAAAAAGACCTGCATAGGTGATGGCCAAAAGTACAACAACAAAGGGCAAATGCATTTTTACCCATAAATAAGGAAACAAGCCATTCAAGGGAACGAACAAAGGGATGGCGAGTAATATTGACCAGCGCGGCATTCTCTTGTCCATTCGCGCGAGCATAGGAATCAATATCAAAAGATCGTAAATCAGGTGGTAACCGAACAACAGTTCAAGCAACACCAGACCAAGCAACAATTCAATCTCTTTTAATTTGCCACGCTTGAAATAACGGAATAAAAAAACACTGCCCGTAAGCAGCAATGCGTAATGAAAAACGGGGCCAACGCTTATACCAAACATCATACGGATGGGCACAAAAATATCGGTAACTAGAAAGCGCAACTGATTTTGTTCAGCGCTGATGTATGCGGCCTGCCATTGCTGAGAAAGGTTTCCAAACCATGCATAAAACAACTCATACAAATTAATGCCGGCGTTAACGGTGAAAAACAACAACCAAAGCAAACCCAATGTGGCAGCCCAAACAACGGCCTTCCAGCTACTTCTGGCCAACATCCAAACCAAGACTGGTATTAAAAGATTGATTTTAACACTTATCACCATCAACCAAAATGCAGACAGCAGAGGTTGCTGGTTTTGTTCTGATTTAAGTAAAAACGCGAACGCAGGAAGGATGAGCAGGATGGGTTGCCCCACTTCAAATGCTGAAAAAAAAGACTTAAAGGCCAGATAAATGAATGGGATTTTCCAGTTGGTTAAAAGTCCTTCTGATATTAATAAAAAAAGCATCCAGACCGCTAGAAACAGCTGCCAAAAAGCCCCAATCATATGCCAGCTCAAGCGAGGAAAAAGACTAAAAAACCACAGCACATGCGGGGGGTATACTGAAAAGTTTTCTGGGGCTCCAGGCTGGCTGGTGCTCTTAATCCCTTCAGATTCGACAAGGGCTTTCCAGTGGTTCTTTATGAGGCCATCATCATATGGGTTTGCTGCTTCCTTTAACAAGCTCGATGAAACCCATAACTGCCTAAGGTCTATGGGTTGATCGTCCTTGAGCGGGAGCTTCGATATAAAACTCAATAGTTGAACTACAGCCAACAGGAAAACAATCAACCATATGTACTTTTTATTCGCTTTTATGCCTGTATTCATTAAGGCAGTTTTTTGAAATGACCATTCTGTTTGATTTTGAAATTCATTTCCTGAACGCGTTGAAGGGTTGGAATCATTTTCTTTAAATGCTCAATCAGGTATAACTGACGGTCTCTTTCCACTTTAAGCTTAAACAATTCAAGTTCTTCTTCCGGCTTCAGACCAATCTTATGTCCAACATCAAATGAGGTGAAGGCCTCGTCGAGATCAATCCAATATTCACTGCCCGACAATTCGTAGAATGAGCGCAAAAGGTCTGTAAGTTTGAGGTATGTGGATTTATCTTCATTCATGAAATACTCCAGGTATTCCACTTCTCCTTCTGCGTATGCGTTGAGGTCTTCACCCTCCCTAAAACTGAGCATTCGGAAAGGCCGCCCCCCTTTTGTTCTGATATCCATCTCCCCATTGGGATAGGTTTTGGCTATGCTCAGTATTTTCACTTCGGTGCCGTAGCCGGAGAGTCTTCCGTTGATCAAAGAAGGGATTCCGAAATTGAATCGATTTAACTGACAGTGTTGAATGAGCTTCTTGTAGCGCTCTTCAAACACATGCAAATTGAGGTTCTCGCTGGGGAAAACCACCAATTCAAGGGGAAAGAATGCCAAATAATCGCTCAATATGAAATTCCTCTTTTACGATAAACAAAATGCAACAACCAGGCAGGACCGACCAATAAAAACTGCAAGTCCTTTAAAAAACTGGGCTTCTTTCCTTCCACTTTATGCCCATAAAACTGCCCTATCCATGACAGGATAAAAATGCTGGCACAAACTGGCAATAAGGGCCATCCCTGCAAATAGATTTGCCAGTTAATCCATATAAAAAGTGCAAAAACGATGGCAAGTCCACGGAAGATGTTTTGAGAGTACCTCCAATAAAAAAGCATGCTGGCGATGTAAACCACAAACGACCAATTGGCAAAATAACTCTTCTCATAAAACGGAAAGGGAATGCTCATGAACAAACCAATGAGGCTGAAGACAAT
Source organism: uncultured Chitinophagaceae bacterium (assembly GCA_964647785.1). Classification (GTDB taxonomy): domain Bacteria; phylum Bacteroidota; class Bacteroidia; order NS11-12g; family UBA9320; genus CAZYJD01. The sequence continues at coordinate 2,968 of CAZYJD010000026.1, read as the reverse complement.
CAAGGGAACACAGACCCAATGAATGGCTTTGTTCAATGGGTTTTGATGGCTTTCGGCATATTCATCAAAAAAAGTCTGCATGCTCTTTTCTCTTTTCATAAATCTGAAGTTGCGGTAGACTTATTCCAAAGTTCATATTTCTTTTTTAACCAACTCTTATCCAATGGGCATATCCAGTCGGATTCCAGTTGGCTTAGTTGCACGATGCTATTATTAAAGACTCTGGTTTGCGCTTTTATGGTACCCGAATCAAGTAACGCATTCAACTCTGACATTGCAAAGGTTTCGACACTATCAGCTGATGTAAAATATGCCTGTTGAAGCCTGTTGAACCAATCGAGGTGAAACTCGGCCTGTAGCTCCTTGAGAAAGTGAACCGATTTATCAATTGAACAACCAGAGGCTTCGTGTGCATTTTCGTCAACCACCAAAATCAGAAAACGATTCAGCAAGATGTCGCCTGCTGCATTGAGTTGCTTGTTGTGGGCAGTCCATTGACGGCAAAAAGCGTTGATGAGGGGGCGAATACTTTCCACATCGTTATCAGACAATTTGCGATCTGCCTGATAAATCCAAAGTCTAGACTCCGGGGCAAAAGATTTAAATGCTTCAGAGATCATTGGCCTGGGCAATTAGTTCAGCTAGGTCTAGCACCTGTACTTCCGCCTCTTTATTAAAGTGCTTTACCCCATCTCGCATCATGGTCATGCAGAACGGGCAATTGGCTGCGATTACCGAAGCCCCGGTCTGCAGGGCTTCCTCTGAGCGTTCAACATTCACTTCTTTGTTGCCGTGTTCAGCCTCTTTAAACATTTGTGCACCCCCGGCACCACAACAAAGACCATTTTTACGGCATCGTTTCATTTCCAACAACTCTGCGTCAAGCTTCTCGAGCACTTGTCTGGGGGCCTCGTAAATTCCATTGGCACGACCCAGATAACAACTGTCATGATAGGTTATTTTTTTGCCTTTGAAGCTCCCCCCTTCAACTTTGAGGCGACCATTGTTGATCAGTTCCTGCAAAAACTGGGTGTGGTGAACCACCTCATAGGTTCCACCCAAGTCTGGATACTCATTTTTTAAGGTGTTGAAACAATGGGGGCAGGTGGTTACTATTTTCTTAATTTCATATGCATTCAAGGTGGCTATATTGGCCATGGCCTGCATTTGAAATAAAAATTCATTGCCGGCTCTTTTTGCCGGGTCGCCGGTGCAGCTCTCTTCCTGACCAAGAATTGCGAAGCTTATTTCACACTGATGAAGTATTTTCACCATTGCCTTGGTAACCTTTTGCGCTCTTTCATCGAAACTTCCTGCGCAACCAACCCAAAAAAGAACTTCAGGTGCTTTTCCTTCAGCGGCCATTTCGGCCATGGTAGGTACTTTTATCATCTTTTCTAGTTATAATTTTATGCTGTTAAACTCTTTACATACAGCAATTGAATTGTGCCTTTTTTCATGAGCAATAGGGTCTGTTAGGGTATCAATTGGTATTTGAGTCATTCATATCTTCCACCCATTTAGCGCGATCAGAAGGAGGAAATTGCCAAGGCGCTCCATTATTCTCCATGTTGTTGAACATGATGTTCAACTCATTGGGTGCTTCTGCTTTTTCCATCACGAGGTATTGCCGCATTTGGTAGATGATGTCTACCGGGTTAATATTCACGGGGCATTCTTCTGCACAAGCATTGCAGGTTGTACAGGCCCATAGCTCCTCTTTTGATATGTAGTCATGTAGGGTCTTTCCATCATCATGGACTTCTCCTTTTTGGTCTATGTTTTTTCCAACATCTTCCAAACGATCTCTGGTGCTCATCATGATTTTCCTTGGCGATAAGAGCTTACCCGTTGCATTTGCAGGACAAACACTCGTGCACCTCCCACACTCTGTGCAGGTGTAGGCGTCCATGAGGTTTTTCCAGCTTAAATCCTGTACATCTTTTGCCCCAAAACTGCCGGGGGGTTCTGCATTTGGATCAGCAGAAGCAGGATCCATCATCATTTTAACTTCATTGGTTACCGAATCCATGTTGGCGAATTTGCCCAGTGCTTTGAAATTGGTATACCATGTGTTTGGAAATGCCAGAATGATATGAAAATGCTTGCTGTAAGGCAGGTAGTTGAGAAAAGCGAAAATGCCGATGATGTGAAACCACCAAGCCGTTCTTTCTAGCGTGTGCAAGCTAGAAGCATCCCAGCTGCTGAACCAGGGAGCGATGATTCCACTAACGGGCATGTTGGTCAATTCCTGAAAATGTCGGTCTGCGGCATTCATAATAAGCAAGGCTGCCATCAAAACTATTTCAACAACAAGTATGAGGGTTGCATCATTTCTGGGCCAACCCTCCATTTCAGGAGAGTTTAATCTTGCTAAGCGTTGAACATATCTTCTCGATAGAAAAAACACACAAGCAAGGAGCACCAAAACGGCACATATCTCAAAAAAGCCGATGGCGAAGGTGTATAGCGATCCAAGCGGCTGCATGAAAATACGGTGTGTTCCCAAAATGCCATCCAATATGATTTCCAGAACCTCTATGTTAATCAATAAAAATCCGGCATAAACCACAAAGTGTAAAATGGCGGGCAATGGCCTCCAGAACATTTTGGTCTGACCAAAGGCAACCTTCAACATGGTTTTCCAACGGAGTGGTTTTTGATCGGTTAGATCTTCATGCCTGCCGAGCAGTATATTCCTACGTATCCTTCCCACGTTTCGGGCGAACCACCAAATGGAAACACCCAATAACGCCACAAAAATTACACTTGATATGATCTTCATAATTCCATTTTCTGCTGAGTCCTCAAAAATATAAGTTAAAACTTGAGTCAATAGTTTTTTAAAAAAAACGGACTGTGTATTTTTGCACTCCTTTTGGCATTGTGTCCAAAAGAAAACATCATTAGGTGCGGTAGCTCAGTTGGTAGAGCAATGGACTGAAAATCCATGTGTCGGCGGTTCGAT
>CAZYJD010000025.1:0-25462 GCA_964647785.1 uncultured Chitinophagaceae bacterium | reverse complement strand
GAGCAAATACGCAGCGGAACCCAATATCCAAATTTTATGCAGCGTAGGTTTCATTCGGTGATGAATGGCCAAGCCAAAGAATAGCCCGAATAGCAGCATATCTCGGATACCAGCGACCAAAGTGAGGAGTGCTTTTGACTCATTGCCCAACAGAAGATGGTGTTTCCACTGGACGAAGGTTGTAAGGAAACCAACAGCCACCAATAGAAACACATAATACTTCATGAAACCACCGAATTTCTGATGCTGAGTGATTTTTCTTTTTTGCACCATATATGCCTGAATGAAGAACAGCAACAACCAGCCACTAAAAATAGCAGCATGAACATGAATGATGATTGGGATGTCAGCTTTACCGCTGTTAAGATGACTCCAGTAACCCGGCCAGAATCCGGCTAGTACAATTAGGAAACTCCAAATGCTGAAGAACAAATAGCTCTTGTCTGTATGCCTCATACAATGATAACTTGAATGGGTGTTGACTTTTGCAAGAACTTCATGGCGCAATGTTAATGGCAATTCAGTTGCAATGATCTTTTTGTTTTCAATCCAAGACTTTAAACCAATCGGCTACTCATAAATGAACTCATATAGATATACAACCGAGGTGCCATCAAAGGTCCACAATTCTGAATGTTCCATGCTTTCCACAAGAGCATCTAAAAGGAACAGATGATCAAAGCCATTGCTCATGCCCTTCATTTTTGAACGTTCTATCCGCTCATAATAGTTGTGCATGCGAAATGGATCGAATATGGTTCCAGTTTGTTTATTGACCGCTTGCCCCTGAGAATCAATGGGAAAAACATAGGTCTTTCTCGCTGGCTTTCTCGTTTTGTTCTCTTTTTCATAAAGGGTATATCGAAAAGTTGTTGGGACATCATTTTCAACCACCCATTGAAAGCGTTCTTCCTTGATGAGTTCGTCGCCATGATAAATCAGATCACTTTTTTCGTTTTTGTCGAGATCAAATGTAGAAACCAGGTACTTCTGATCAGTGGGTTCATTTGACCAATAGTACCACTTTTTAAATACGATGCTATCCAAGTTAGCCCATGACTCACCTTTCAATGTTTCGTTCTGCCAGCTGGTTATTCTCCACATGCTATCCCCTACCAACTCAAGTAATGATCGACTTTCAAGCTTACCTTGGGCATCTACAACACCGATTTGGGTGATGTAACCTTCAGGGGCATAAACAAATTCATGTTTTTTGTAAAATCCTTGATCAGTGGGGTATGTGTATACAGAATCGAGCCTTCCTTGGTCACTCAAGAAAAAAGTAATCGGGTATTGCACACCAAATTCTTGCAACAATGAATCACGATTGGCATTTTCAATTTTTCCTTCGCGGTTTTCGATGCGCAATGCAGTTTTACTTACGCGTATGACCCTGGTTCCGTTTTCAGCGAGTTTAGACTGTTTGGGAAGCAGGTACTGTGCCCCTGCAGAAGTGATACAGCTTGGCAGAACAAATAAAATAAGGATCATTCTCATAATCAGACCGATGAACTCCAGGATAATTTGCTGAACAACACGATTAAAATTCTATGCAAGATACATTTTCAGCTTCAGCATTCAGCCATCATGCCCACTTACAGCGCTGAAAATAAATTACATTTGCATCCAATGTCGAATTTGATCACTGCAGGAGAGATCGCATCTTTTCTAGACGGAAAAGTAGAAGGAAATGTATCGGCCTCATTTGAAGGTATTTCCAAAATTGATTTCTCCGAAGAAAACAGCTTGAGTTTTCTGGCCAACGAAAAGTATCAACATCACCTGGAAGGATGCAAAGCCTCAGTTGTGCTGGTGAACGAGACATTGGAATCAGTGCGCCCTACTCACATCACTTATGTAAGGGTGGAAGATGCCTATCTTGCTTTTTGTCTGGTTCTGAACCGATATTTCAATCCGGCAAAAAAATCAGCGGGCATTGCTCCATCTGCTGTAATTCATCCGAAGGCTGTTATTGGCGAAGGCGTGTACATTGGTCCATTGGTCGTAATTGAGGCTGGAGCCGTTATTGGCAATGAGGCTATTGTTGAGGCCAGATCGTACATTGGCGAAAATGTGAGACTGGGTGAAAGAAGCCTGCTCCACCCCAATGTCACTGTTTACAGAGAATGTAGCATTGGATCAGATTGCATCATACACAGCGGAACGGTCATTGGAAGCGATGGATTTGGACATGCCCCGCGTAAAGATGGAACCTATGTTAAAATACCTCAATTAGGCAATGTGATCATTGAAGAGGAAGTTGAGGTTGGCAGCAATTGCACCATAGACCGGGCCACCATGGGAAGCACCATCATACGCAAAGGGGTGCGATTGGATAACCTCATTCAAATCGCACACAATGTTGAGATTGATCGGCATACAGTAATTGCCGCCCAAACTGGTATTGCAGGTAGCACTTATATTGGCAAGCATTGTATTATTGCCGGACAAGTAGGCATCGTGGGTCACATAAGCATTGCAGATCGAACACAAATTGGCGCACAGAGTGGCGTGAATCACAGTGTGAAGGAAAGCGGCACACAACTCACCGATTCGCCAGCTTTTGCCTTGCGAGATGCTTTCAAAAGCAGGGTGCTCTATCGGAAACTCCCTGAATTGAATAAAAGAATCAACGATTTAGAAAGAACCATCCATAAACCAGAATCAAAAGATTAACCATCCAGATGGACAAACTACAAACCACTCTGAAAAAAGCATTTACCTTTAGCGGTGTCGGATTGCATACCGGAGCTGAAGTGACCCTGACATTTGAACCTGCGCCTGAAGATCACGGCTACAAATTTCAACGAACAGATTTGGAAGGAGAGCCTATGATCGAAGCCTTGGCAGACTATGTGAGTGATACCAGCAGAGGAACCACACTGAGTAAAGATGGGGCGGAGGTGCACACTGTAGAACATGTGCTTGCTGCGCTGGCAGGCATGGAGGTAGACAATGTGTTACTTAAAATTGATGGGCCTGAAATGCCCATCGCTGATGGAAGTTCAATGCCTTTCATCGAGAAGATTCTGGAAGCAGGTATCAAGGAGCTTTCTAAGGTGCGGGAGTACTTCGAGATTCCAGAAAATATCTTTTACCGAGATGAGGCCAAAGGCGTAGAAATGGTAGCCATGCCATTGAACGACTACCGCCTTACCGTACTGGTTGATTACAACTCTCAAGTACTTGGTAGTCAGCATGCGTCTATTACTAAGCTCAAGGAGTTTAAAAATGAAATTGCTTCGTGTCGTACCTTTTGCTTTTTACATGAACTGGAGTATCTGCTTCAGCAGAACCTTATTAAAGGTGGGGATTTGAGCAATGCCATTGTAATTGTAGACAAAGAAGTTGAGCAAAATGAGCTCGACCGATTGGCAGTGCTCTTTAACAAACCCAAGGTAGAAGTACGATCAGAGGGCATTTTGAACAATGTGGATTTGCGTTATCAAAATGAACCGGCACGTCATAAATTGCTTGATTTAATTGGAGATTTAGCCTTGGCGGGAGTTCCCATCAAAGCCCAAATTATGGCTGCCCGGCCGGGACATGCCTCCAATGTGGCTTTTGCTTTAAAAATTAGACAGGCATGGCTGGAGAACAAAAAAGATCAGAAAAACAAACTCAACATCCCAGCCTATAACCCTGCTAAAAAACCTGTCTTTGAGCATGCAGAAATCTCCAGGTTTCTTCCACATAAATGGCCGTTTTTGCTGGTAGATAAAATCATTTCATTGGACAGTCATGAAATCATTGCCACCAAAAACATCACCGGAGACCAGTATTTCTTTCAGGGTCATTTTCCTGGAGAGCCCCTAATGCCTGGCGTATTGCAACTGGAAGCAATGGCACAAGCAGGCGGTGTGCTTGTACTGCATGACAAGGAGGATCCTTCGAAATGGAGTACCTATTTCTTGAAGATAGAGAACGCAAAATTCAAGGACAAGGTTGTTCCGGGCGATACCCTTTTAATCAGAATGCAATTGGTTGCTCCTGTTCGCAGAGGCATTTGTATGATGAAAGGAGAAGCCTATGTTGGCGATCGTATGGTTTCAGAAGCTGAAATGACTGCCCAGATTATTCAAAATAAATAAAACATGATTCAACCCTTAGCATACGTTCATCCGCAAGCACAGATAGCTGACAATGTGGTAATTGAACCATTTGTCACCATCCATAAAAATGTTGAAATTGGAGAAGGAACCTGGATAGGATCCAACGTAACCATCATGCCAGGAGCGCGCATTGGAAAGAATTGCAGGATATTCCCGGGTGCAGTTATCTCTGCCATTCCTCAAGATTTAAAATTCGGAGGGGAAGAAACCTTGGCTGTGGTGGGTGATGGAACCACCATCAGAGAGTGTGTAACCATCAACCGAGGAACCAATGCAATGGGTAAAACCCAAATCGGAGAGAATTGCCTTTTAATGGCGTACACGCACGTAGCGCATGATTGCATCATTGGAGATCATGTGATTTTAGCAAATGCCGTGCAATTGGCGGGACATATCGAAGTGGGTGATCACGCCATTATTGGCGGAATGTCTGCCGTTCACCAATTTGTAAAAATTGGCATGCATGTTATGATCAGTGGAGGTTCATTGGTGCGAAAAGATGTGCCCCCATTTAGCAAAGCTGCACGCGAGCCGCTGTCTTATGAGGGGGTGAATTCAGTAGGATTAAGAAGAAGAGGGTTCAGTGCTGATAAAATTGCCGAAATCCAAGAAATTTACCGCATTCTTTACTTGCGTGGCTTAAATAACTCAAAAGCCATCCATAAAATTGAGGCAGAAATGCCTGCCACCAAAGAAAGAGATGAAATATTGACCTTCATTCGAGAATCTGATCGCGGCATTATGAAGGGTTATCTTTCGCGTTAATCATGCTAATCGAAGGGAAAGGTCTTGGAATGCGCTTTGGAAAACAGTGGCTTTTCCGAGATCTTGATATAGTCGTCTCTAAAGGAAGTAAGACCGCTGTATTAGGGCCCAATGGTTCCGGCAAATCAACGCTCTTAAGAATCCTTGCAAACTACCTAAGTCCTACCGAAGGGCGTTTAACTTTTCCCGTAAGCCCCGAAAACAACGAAGAAAATTTCTTCTCTCAATACAGCCTTGCCGCCCCTTACTTGGAATTATTCGAATCACTGAGCCTGCAAGAATGTGTCCGTTGGCATTTCAAGCTTAAAAAACCATCCATAAGCTTTTCAGAGTTTATTGAAATCGGGGCTTTCAATAAACACCTGCAAAAAGAAGTGGGACAATTTAGCAGCGGGATGAAGCAGCGTTTAAAATTATTGCTGGCGTTTTACAGCGATACCCCGATCCTTTTGCTGGATGAGCCCACCACCAATCTGGACGAAAAAGGCAAAATCCTATTCCGATCGCTTATGGATAAATGTCATCCGGATCGTGCCGTGATCATTGCCTCAAATGAACCGGATGAATACTACTTTTGTGAAAAACAAATTCAGATACAACACCATGACGTTTAAAAACGCTTTAAGCCTTGCGATCACAGCATGCATATTCTTTGCTTGTGGCGAATCAAAAGAAACAGAAAATGCCCAAGCAAATTGGGATATCTACGGTGATTCAACAGTTGTTGCCGACGATGCCATCAGTGCTGCTGCTGCCCTCGATAAAATGGAAGGTCAAGATTCAATAGATGTGAAGATTTCAGCGACCATCAATGAGTGCTGTCAGAAAAAAGGCTGCTGGATGAACGTAGATGCCGGTAATGAACGTCAGATTTTTGTTCGATTTAAGGACTATGCCTTTTTTGTACCCATGAACGCAGCAGGAAGAACAGCGGTGATGGATGGCATGCTTTATACCGATACGCTCAGTGTAGAGCAACGCCGTCATTACGCTGAAGATAAAGGTTTAAGCGAAGAAGAAATTGAGGCCATTACTGAACCTGAGGTGAGCTACAGTTTTATGGCCAAAGGTGTGTTGATCAGCAAGTCATGAGATATGCCATACTGACTGGTCTCTTATTGGGGATCATGGCAATGGTATCTTGCCAAAAAGGCTCAGACAATAAAGCAGTGGAAAATGAGATGTATGAGCCTTCTGAATTGGCTTTAGTCATGCGCTCAATGGAAGCGCAGCTAAAGGATATTGAGGTTCAGTTGGAGTCAGGAAAATTACCTATTGATTCATTTTCAGCCTACGTCAACTTACACACTGCCGAGGCCACCAACCCAAGGGAAATCAATGAAACCTATCATGGCATGGCGGATGTTTTCATGGCAAATGCTAAGGAGATGAATGCTCAAAAAACAATCGACGACTATAAAATCCATTACGACCTATTGGTCAACAACTGCATTTCATGCCACCAGGTTTACTGCAATGGACCAATTGAGCGCATTTCAAAATTACGGCTGAAAGCCATTCAATGATTTCCCAGCTTTATGGCCTTGAGTCCTTTGTGGTAACCCTGGCTGTTCATCAGATGAATAAAATACACGCCATCGGCCTGTTCTCGGAGCTCAATCTCCATTCTATCATTCAGATTGTGACGAATCTGATTGGTTTTGATCACCCTACCGTTGAGGTCGGTAATTTCTATTGTATAGGTTCCTGCAGGGGCCTCCAAGAAGAACAAACCATTGGCAGGGTTTGGATATAGTTTCAATTGATGGAGCGGGTTTCTGATGGTTTTTGTATTGCCAACGAGGCCCTTAGAGGAAATGATTGAAATGCCCCCTCTCCTGTTGCCCACCACTATTTCCTGGTTGCCATCTCCATCTAAATCTGCCGCAGCAGGCATGGTTTCAAATCCAAATTTGTAATACGCATAGTTTTGTTCTCTAAAATCGTATACAAAACCTTCTTGCTCTTTAAATGTGTCCTGAGCATTTAAACTGATGTCATAATAAAGCTTGAGATACCCTCTTAAGCTTCCTGAAATGATTTCTGGTTTACCGTTTCCATCCAAATCAGTAAACACTGGTGCTGAGTATCCCTGGCTCTCCATGATAAGGGTGTCATAGGGTTCCAGTGTGACTGGATTTGTTTTGGTTTGCACAATGAAATCGTTCACCAAAACATTTCCGAAGGTATCATTTTCCTGAACATAGCGTTCACCCCCAAGTCCTCTGTAGTAGTTAAAATTGCCATTTGATTCACCCAAGATAAGATCCAGTTCTCCGTCGCCATTCACATCTGCCGTGCTGATGGTTGCCGCCTCTCCCACATCCAGTCCTTTCCAAAAGTCAGTCTCAAAAACAAACGATGCATTGTTTGCAGTACCTTCATTCCGATACAAGGCAATTTGTCCCTCTTGTAACCCCAAAAGCAGGTCCAAGTCATCATCACCATCCACATCGGCGAGGTGAGGTGCAATACGTTTCAATGATTTGGCAGAAATGTTCAGGTAATTGGTGTCTCTCAATTGAAACACGGCATTGGTTGCGTTGCCAATGTTTTCATAATATGCAATCCTATCTGACTGATCGAGGGTATAGGCATAATTACCATTGTGCCCAATAAATAAATCGTAATCGCCATCATTATCGATATCGGCCAATGCCGGTGCAGCCCAACCACCGTGATCAATCATATCGCCTACCAAAAAATCCTTCTGTACGATCTTAAAATCGGGGCGTTTATCTTCTCCCTCGTTTCGGTAGTAATAAACATGATCATCTTCTAGGAAGACATAACTCGATTTATCCGTATTATTCACACTAACAATGAGATCACGGGCTCCATCCTGATCAATATCTACCAAAAACGATGATGGAAAAGATGGCAAGCTGGCCCTGAGTGTACCGCTTGGAAAAAAGGCATCGAAAGCAATCATGGAGTCTTGTACCGTGCCGTGTTGTGCCCGGCCATTTTCCAAAAAGATTAAGTTGTCATAACCGGCATTTCCCAGTAATAAATCCACGTCGCCATCATCATCATTGTCAAATACCGAAAGGGTTGAACCGGATGGATGCTTTTTGTAATACTTCCTTAGACAATATTCCGGTCTTCTGAGGAAAATATCATTGCTGTTCTGCCCTTCTTCAAAATCGCCCCAACACCAATCAATATCAAGGAAAAACAGGTCTTCAATATCCCTTTTCTCCTCCACTGAATTATTGCGGTAAAAGGAAATGCCAAACCCTCCGTTTAGCAAAGTGAGATAGTCCATATCACCATCGCCATCCACATCGGCTATCGCCGGAAGGTTATTGAAATCCGCAATCACCTCACTGGTATCAAATTGTGGATACTGGCTGTATGTAAAGGCCGTTAGATACGGGGTTGGTTCATTGCCTTCATCCGGGAACATCTTTTTTTCGAATTGTATTGAAGTATCGCCACTCTTTGTTGCGTTTCTGTATAAACGCACGTTTACATTGCCGCCATAGGTGTATAAATCTTCTTTTCCATCATTGTTGTAATCTGCCATTAAGGCCCAATCATTTGTTATTGGAAACTGGCCTTCATACTGTGGATGGTAGCGAAAAATTGGCTTTGCTCCCGTGCTTTCGTTGATAAAGGTGCTGTATTTATTCCCCGATCGATCAAATAATACCAAATCTTTTTTGCCATCATTATTCAAATCAGCCATGGAGAATTGAGCTTGATTTATGCCACCGCTCAAGGCGTTGTGTAAGGTTTCGCCATCCTCATTTAGAAATTCTGCATTGAACCAAAGCGAGTACTTTAAACTTTGTGCCTGTGAAGGTAACAGGCTAAACAAATAAAAAGCGATGAAACACAGGGTATTGTTGTAATGCAGCATGTAAAGATGAATTAATCATTGAGACTAGGTGCAAGATACCAAAATTTAAAGTAAAGTTGCATCGATATGATGGGAGTATCTGAACTGTACCAATATTTTACCCTTTGCGGATATAAGCTTACGACAGATAGCCGGAACATCGAAAAAGGGGGATTGTTTGTGGCACTAAAGGGCGTAAATTTTGATGGAAATCAGTTCGCATCCAAGGCCCTTGAGCAGGGTGCGGCTTATGTTTTAATAGACGATCCTGCGGTGATGAAAGAAACGGATGGGCGTTACCTGCTCTGCGAAAATGGGCTGAGAAGCCTGCAGGAGCTTTCTCGCCACCATCGCAGAGTCATCGCACCCAAACTTATTGCCATCGGAGGCAGCAATGGAAAAACCACCACCCGAGAACTGCTAACAGCAGTTTTATCTCAGAAATACCCTGTTCACGCAAGTCCTTCTAACTGGAACAATCACATTGGTGTACCACTTAGTTTATTGGGCATGCCATTAAACACGGAATATGCCGTGATTGAAATGGGTACGAATCATCCGGGCGAAATGGCTGAGCTTTTGGCGATAGCTGAACCGGATTTTGGCCTTGTAACCAATATCGGAAAAGAACACTTGGAAGGTTTTGGGAGTCTGGAAGCAGTGGCCAGGGAAGAAAGTGAATTGTATTACCACCTGCTTAAACACAACGGGCTCGCTTTTGTGAATGCCGATGATGAATGGCTGGTGCGCATGGCCTCTCGGCTCTCTAAGGTTGTATATTACGGCAGTGAATGTGCCATGGGGTCAATGAAGTCGTCCCTTTTCATTTCAAAATCGTTTCCGAGTCTCTCCCTTCAATGGGGAAATGAAGAATTTGAAACGCATTTATTCGGTCGGTATAATTTCTCGAATATTTTGGCGGCTATTGCCGTGGGTAGCTACTTCGGGGTAGAAGATCAGCTGGCGATTGAGGCCATTCAAAACTTCCAGCCAAGCAACCAAAGATCTCAAATCATTGAATGGAATGGGCACATGCTCATTGCCGACTGCTACAATGCAAATCCAAGTAGCATGGAAAAGGCGCTTGAATCAATGCAGGGCATTCATGATCGCCCGAAGATTGCTGTGCTCGGTGATATGTTTGAATTGGGTGTGCATGCGCTTCAAGAGCATCGAACTATTTTGGAGAAAGCACAACAAGCCCAATTGGATGCACTTTTTGTTATTGGTGAGCTATTTAATGAAGCCGCGAATACGAGCGATGTAAAGGTGTACAAATCTCAAGAGCTACTGCTGAAAGATCTGAGCAGCTATCTCATGAAACACGGAGCTTGTGTAATTCTTTTTAAAGCGTCTAGAGGCATGAAGCTCGATCGGCTCATCAGTCAATTAACCGATTAATAAACATTAAAGTTGTAGACAATTCGCCCACCATCTGGTTTCACACCTTCCACTCTTAAGCCTCCTTTCACCTTTTCAAGGTAATTTACAAATTCGTCAAGATTGCTAAAACGCTTTCCATTGACACTTGTAAAAATAAAACCTTCCGGAAGGTTCATGTTCTTTATGAGCCCTTTTCTGATGTTCAGAACCTTCACTCCAAAACCAAGGCGATACAGATCTTTTTCGAGCTTGCTAATTTTTTCGAAATCGGCTCCAAGTATTTCGGAGCTTACGCTCACTCGTTTGATGAGCTCAGTAGATCCTTCCATGTTGAGTAAAGTGATCTCCCTCTCAATGATCTTACCATCTCTTAGCAAGGTGAATTTCAAACGATCGCCCGGCCTGTAGTAAGCCAGTTTTTCATCGTAATCCGCTTTGCTATTAATGGGTTGTTCATCAATTTTTTGAATGACATCACTGATCTGGAATTCATCAGCTTCCGGATAACCCTGAAGGATCTTTGCCACATAAACTCCACGATCCACCTCACTTAAACGTTCAGCAATGGCGCCTTCTATGTCCTGCACTTCTATGCCCGTAAATCCTCTCTGAACTTGTCCGAACTCCCTCAAATCCTTAACTATTTTCATAACGATGTTCGAAGGAATGGCAAAGCCATACCCCACATAAGAACCTGTTTCAGAAGCAATAGCAGTATTCACCCCAACCAGCTGACCGTTTAAATTCACCAATGCACCACCGCTGTTTCCTGGATTGATGGCTGCATCTGTTTGGATGAAAGACTCAATGGGGAAACGGTTATTTACAATGTTGATGTTTCGTCCCTTGGCACTTACGATGCCCGCTGTTACGGTAGATGTGAGGTTAAAGGGATTGCCCACTGCCAACACCCAATCACCGATGAAAATATCATCGGAATTGGCGGCTTCAATGGCAGGTAAGTCGTTCGCTTCAATTTTAATGAGTGCCAGGTCGCTTGATGGATCATTCCCTATGACCGTGGCAGGAAATGATTTTTTTTGGCCGGAGAGCACCACCTCGATTTTATCCGCCCCTTGAATGACATGGTGGTTGGTTACAATGTAACCATCAGCACTTAGTATCACTCCTGATCCTGAACTATTCACCTTGCCGATGCTCCCAAATGGGTCAAAATCAAAAAACCACCCCAATGCACTTCTTCTTTGGTATTGGCTCTCGGTGCGAATGAATACCACACTGGGCGTACTTGCCTTGGAGGCCTCTACAAATGATGGCACATTTGATGTTGACAGATTTCTTGACACCGTGGATGACAGCTTGACATTTTCTGTACCTGCTGTGGTGGCGTAAAGAGAAGAGTTATTTTGTACCTCTTTATTTCGGGTATACAACCAGGCTCCAGTGAGACCACTGAGCATGGAAATAACTATGATTGCTGCGATTTGCCTGGTGTTCATTGCTTCTCAACACATCAACAATTATTCCAAATGATTTGAGTTCAATCACGAACATTGGCCCGAACCATTAAATGAATCTTTGGGCTTGCCGGATCGTTGGTGTATAAGGTAATGACCTTTGCTTGTTTGCCAGATTTAAAAAGCGCATCGAACTTCACAGGGAGTTCTGCGGTTTGTCCGGCTTCAATTTCAGTAGGATGACTCAAGATGGCACAGCTGCAATCGCTGCTAACGCGATAGATAATCAACGCTGACTTACCGCTGTTTTTCAAGAGCGCAACGGATTCCTTGATGCCCCCGGCGCTCATATCTCCCATATTCACCTCCGGGTTTAGCAATTCGGCTTTGGGTGCTTTTCTCAGTTGCTTTCTACTCCATTCACTAAAATCGGGTAAAACTTCCAATGAATAGTTGAAGCCTTTGGAGGGATAAAAGCGGTCAGTGGTGTTCATTCTGATGCTCCCCTTGTATGTCCCGGGCATTATTTCTTCATTCCCTGCAAATCGAGCACGCACATCTAATGAATCGCCTGGAGCCAATTTATGCTTCGTTACAAGCATAACCATGAAAGAAGGAACATCGTCGAAGCCAAGTATTTCTATGGTATCGTTACCGTCGTTGTATGCAGAAATCGTTAAAACTTTATCCTCCAATTGTCTTCTTTCACCAAAATTCAGTCGGTAATCGCGCAACATTAGATAGCCATATTGGCCTTTGTAGTACTGCGGAGCATCGAAATGGGTACTATTGATATAACCAGTTATCACGAGATCTATGAAAGGCGCATCACTAAGATTTGCCTTGATTTTAATGTGCTTTTCCAATTCTCCATACATACCTGCCGGGTTGAATTGCACTTGAATACGGCCATTTTCTCCGGCTTTAACCGCTTTTCTCGGCCAGTCGGCTACGGTGCAACCACATGATGAAATGACATTTTCAATTTCCAATGGAACCGCAGATTCATTGGTAAAATCAAATGAAACCACTCTTGGTGGGTCCGTTTCGAGTATTTCTCCAATATTAATCTCCATGCTTTTGAATTTCAGATATTTAACTGAAATTTTTTCTGGAGTTTGTGCTTGAACATTCCCCATTACCACTAAAAAAGCACCAAGTGCTGCAATTCTTTTCATCACTGTCCTGTATTCAAAAAACATACCTTTTTGCCAAAGTTATTTGATCAGCTAATTTTAAGATGCACGGATGGTTTAAAAAGTTGTACAAGGCTTCACTGAAATTGCCACAGCTTTTTAAAATGCTCTCGGAAAAATTGCGTTGTGAATATTGTAGATTTGAAGAATGAATCCCATCCTGAATCCGGAAAATGAAGACATGAATGGGCCCGAGCGCGAAATTGAAAAAGTATTGCGACCGGCCAGTTTTGAGGATTTTACAGGCCAAAAAAAGATTCTTGATAATTTGCGCATTTTCGTTCAAGCTGCAGTTCTGAGGGGAGAAGCGCTGGATCACGTTCTGTTGCACGGTCCTCCGGGCCTGGGCAAAACCACCCTGGCCCACATCATTGCCAATGAGCTCAATGTAGGAATCAAGGTAACCTCCGGTCCGGTTTTGGAAAAGCCTGGCGATTTGGCCGGATTGCTCACCAATCTCGATGAAGGAGATGTGTTATTCATCGATGAGATTCATCGATTGAGCCCGGTCATCGAAGAGTACCTTTATTCAGCCATGGAAGATTACAAGTTGGACATCATGTTGGATACCGGTCCCAATGCCAGAAGCGTTCAAATTGGCATTTCACCTTTCACGCTGGTTGGAGCCACCACTCGCAGCGGGTTGCTTACAGCCCCATTGAGAGCCCGTTTTGGAATCAACCTCCGTCTTGAATATTACGATGCAGCCTTATTGAGTGATATCATTGGCCGAAGTGCCGGAATTTTAAATAGCTCCATCACTCCTGATGCAGCTACGGAAATTGCAAAAAGAAGCAGGGGAACACCGAGAATTGCCAACGCACTCTTGAGAAGAACGCGCGATTTTGCTCAGATAAAGGGCGACGGCACCATTAAATTGTCCATTGCGCAAACCGCTTTGGAAGCTTTGAATGTAGATAGTCGCGGACTGGATGAGATGGATAATCGAATACTTTACACCATCATCGAAAAATTCAAAGGAGGGCCTGTAGGTTTAAATACCATTGCAACGGCAGTTGGCGAAGAAGCCGGCACCATTGAAGAAGTTTATGAACCTTTTCTCATCAAGGAAGGATACATCCAAAGAACCGCAAGAGGTCGAGAAGCGACACCCGCAGCATACGAACATTTGGGCAAATTGCCTCCTGCCCGAATGAATGAATTATTCTAAGCATGGATTTAGGTGCCCTGTCAAATGCCAAAACCATCAAAAGACTGGCAGAAAAACACGGATTTTTAGATTGTGGAATCAGTCGGGCCGGTTTTTTGGAAGAAGAAGCAGCAAATCTGGAGTCATTCCTTAGAGCAAATAGGCATGGGAGCATGCAATACCTCGAAAATCACTTAGACCTGCGATTGGACCCTACTAAACTTGTGCCTGGTGCCAAAACCGTGGTCAGCTTGCTCTACAATTATTATCCTCAAAATACACAAGCGGCAGGAGTACCCAAAATAGCGCGATATGCATTTGGAACCGACTATCACCGAGTGCTTCGGAAGAAATTAAAAGGGCTGCTCGCTGAACTAAGGACTGAAGTAGGTGAATTAGAGGGAAGGGTGTTTGTTGACTCCGCCCCCATCATGGAAAGGCAATGGGCCGCAAAAAGCGGATTGGGATGGATTGGGAAGAATACCTTATTGCTCAACAAAAAGCACGGCAGCTATTTCTTTCTTGCACAAATGGTCATTGATTTGGTATGTGAGCCGGATCATCCTGTGACCGATCATTGTGGCAATTGCACGGCTTGTATTGATGCATGCCCTACAGATGCCCTTCTGGCCGGAAAACAGATGGATGCTTCGCGTTGCATTAGTTACTTCACCATTGAGCTGAAAGAAGCAACCCCCATGGAGTTTCATTCCAAATTGAATGACTGGGTGTTTGGTTGCGACATCTGTCAAGAAGTATGCCCTTGGAATCGATTTAGCAAACCGCATGCAGAAGAAGCGTTCATGCCGATGGCCAATAACCTTGAACTTAAATCATCAGACTGGTTAGATATGACAGAGGAAGTGTTCAAAAATAGATTTGAAAGTTCAGCCATAAAGAGAGCCGGATTAAAAAAAATGAAGGAAAATGTGCAATTTGCCTTGAAGAGCCAATCCAATGAATGAGACCTTCTCCACCGACGAACAAAAAGAGCTTCAACAAAAAGAATCAAGACTTATACGAAGCCTTAAGATTAGCCTGAAACAACTAAGGAACTTCTTAAAATACGTTTTTAGCCTCGGTGAAATTGACTTTAAAAATGCTTCAGATGAGATAAGAAAAGATGTTGTTTTTAAGGGGTTTAATGTATGGATCTTAATTTTTTCTGTGCTGATATGTTCGATCGGTTTAAATCTCAACTCCACCGCAGTAGTGATTGGTGCCATGCTCATCAGTCCATTGATGGGTCCGATCAATGGCATCGGGTTTTCCATTGCCATCATCGACCGCCAATTGCTTCGTCAGTCGCTGAAGAGTTTTGCAGTAGCCTTGGTGGTCAGCATCGTTGCTGCCTTCATTTTCTTCAGCCTTGCTCCTGCTACTGATCAGCAAAGCGAGCTACTTGCAAGAACACGCCCCACCTTATTGGACTTATTTGTGGCTTTCTTTGGTGGATTGGCTGGGATATTATCGGCCGTTAGAAGGATAAAAAACAATGTGGTGCCCGGTGTAGCCATTGCAACCGCTTTGATGCCCCCTCTTTGCACTGCGGGTTTTGGACTTGCAACAGGTCAGTGGAATTTTTTCTTGGGTGCCATTTATCTATTCTTCATCAATTCCGTTTTTATCAGCCTCTCAGCTTTGCTCATAACGCGCTATCTGCGGTTCCCCATGATTTCTTTTATCGATGCACAAAAAGAAAGGCGAGCACGACTGAGCTTGCTATTGTTCATCATTTTGATCAGCATACCGAGTATCGTTATCTATGTGCGCGTTCTAAAACATTCATTTGCAGAGAGGCGTCTTGATAAGTTCATTGAAGAGCAAATCAACCCGGAAGATCATCTATTGGTTAACAAAAGTATTTCTCCAAATACAAGTCCGCCAATGTTAGAGTTAGGGATCATGGGGAAAGAACTCAGCAAGGAGGAAGTGGAGAAATTAAAGCAAAAGCTCTTGGTGTACGGACTGGAAGAATATGAACTCAAAATTTACCAGTCGCAAAATGCCATTGTAGAACAAATCAATGAACAAGCCATGACTGAAGCCGTAACTCAAAAGGTGAAATTAGGATTATTGGAAGAATTTGTGAATCAAAAAGATCGTGAAATTGCCCGGAAAGATTCATTGATTCAAAAAATGCAAAAAGGGGAAGAGCGCCGCCTTCTGAATGCGAAAGAAATACAGAGAATTTCTGAAGAGTGCAGTGCCTTGTTTCCAGATATTGAAGGCCTATCATACTCCCCTTCATTGATCTACCGCTCTGGACAAACTGCAGATAGCTTGTACGTAGTTTTCATCGAAAGCGACAAAAAGTTAAGCGCTAAAGACGAAAAACGATTTGCATTGTGGTTTGGTCAAAGAATGAAGATTTCAGAACCACAGATTAGATATGAATAAGACGCAAGTCAGATTGCCGTATTTTTGCTAGATGAAGCAATTCAATTACTCCTTTTTACCATTTTTGGCCATCACTTTTGGTGTGCTTCTTTTTTCCTGCAATGACGGAACGTACCCTGATCCCTGTGAAGGTTCGGCTTGCGCCAATGGTGCAGAATGCGTGGATGGCGAATGTATTTGTCCTGAAGGCTGGAGCGGAGATCTTTGCGATGAAGAAATCAATCCGTCTTTTATTGAACTGAAGAGCATTCTTCTCACTTCCTTCGAAGAAAACAACCCCAATGGCAATCCATGGGATCATGATACCACCGGACCAGATGTATACCTAACCGTTTACGAAGCTGTGGGTGCCACACTGCAAGAGCGCTTCAGATCTCAAACGGTCTTTGATCTTGATAGCAATCAGCTCTATTTCGAATTGGATGGCGAAAGTGTGATTCTTACCGCACCCGCAAATTTGCATGCATTGGTGGTTAGTGACCAGGACGACAGCACCAATCAAACAATGGGACAAATCAGTTTCATGCCCTACAATAAAGGCATGTCATTTGAAGATACGGTGTACGTGGAATCTGCTGATCGGAAAACAAAAGCCCGACTCGTGTATCAATACGGCTGGTGAAAAATTATTGGAAGGACTTGCTAACAACCAAGTTTTTGGTTCCATGACTCCAATCGTAAAAGCCCTCTCCTGACTTCACCCCTCTTTTACCGGCAGTTACCATATTCACCAACAAGGGGCATGGCGCGTACTTCGGATTGCCAAATCCGTCAAATAACACGTTTAATATCGCCAAACAAACATCAAGACCTATAAAGTCGGCCAATTGCAATGGCCCCATTGGATGAGCCATACCGAGTTTCATTACAGTATCAATTTCCTCTACGCCACCGACCCCTTCATGCAAGGTCCAAATGGCTTCATTGATCATCGGCATCAGAATGCGGTTGGCAATAAAGCCGGGATAATCATTTGCCAAAGCGGGCACTTTTCCTAGGGTTTTTGACAGTTCAAGGATGGCCGAAGTAACTTCAGACGAAGTGTTGTAACCATTGATTACCTCCACCAATTTCATAACAGGAACAGGGTTCATGAAATGCATTCCTATCACCTTATCAGGTCGAGTGGTTACCGCAGCGAGCAGAGTGATAGAGATGGATGAAGTGTTGGTAGCCAAAATTGCAGAAGCAGGAGCCGTTGCGTCCATCTCTATGAATATTTTCTTTTTAAGTTCTACATTTTCAGTGGCGGCTTCCACCACCAAATCTGCATTGGAAACCCCTTCAGAAATACTTTGATAAGTAGCAATACGGCCGAGGGCATTCGCTTTATCAGATTCGGTTAAACGACCTTTTGAGATTTGTCGATCCATATTTTTCCCGATGGTGGCGAGTGCTTTTTCAAGTGCTTTTTCGTTGATATCAATCAGAGCTACTTGAAAACCGCTCTGCGCAAATACATGGGCAATACCATTTCCCATTGTACCTGAACCTATTACTGCTATTTGCTTCATAATTTTGAATTGTTGCGCAAAAATAAAGGGCCCTTTCCGATATCCCTAAAAGCGGAAAGAAAATGAAAGACCCGCAGAACCTTTTTGCATGAATGGCTGCCAGTT
This sequence comes from uncultured Chitinophagaceae bacterium, assembly GCA_964647785.1. Classification (GTDB taxonomy): domain Bacteria; phylum Bacteroidota; class Bacteroidia; order NS11-12g; family UBA9320; genus CAZYJD01. Next base: position 7,575 of record CAZYJD010000025.1, on the reverse strand, counting down.
CATGCTCAACTCATCATTGATAGTAAATTCCCTGAGGTGTGCGTCTACATTGGCATCAATGATTTGAAATGCATAAATGGCCATAAAACCAAGAATGGAAATGTCGCGATTTCTGCGGTAAAAGTCCCTTGAATTACGAACTGCATTATCACTCAATTCCGGAAATTCATTATCAACCGTATTGACGTCGCCATCAATTCTCAGGATATAAGCTGCCTGATAGCGCTGATATTCCCGATTGCTGCTGGCAAAAAGCACCCCCATGCCTCCAATACCTGCATAAATGACCCCAATCTTCCAGTACTTCTGATTGTAGGCCTGCCCGAGACCGGGAATGATGGCGGAATAAACGGTTGCTTTTCGGGGAGAATATGTGCTATCATTTGCCGTGTGCTGCGCATTGCAGGGTGTTTGGTTCAACCCGTGCAATGTGCAAATAAGAATCATAACAGCAAACTTATGCATGAGGTATCAGGCGCCTAGTCTTTCGAGCAATTCACTTAATTGTTCTTCTGACGCAAAGGGGATCTTGATCATGCCTTTGCCGCTTCCATCGGCATTTATGCGTACCCCATCGTGCAACTTTTCACGAAGTTTCTGCTCTTCAAGCGTGTAGGTAGCGGTTGAAGTTGCTTTGGAAGTGATGGGTTTACTTTTTGGGTCTCGGCTATCTTTAACGAGCTGTTCAACTTGGCGCACACTTAAGTCTTGTGTTTTAATTTGCTCGTAAAGCGCCATTTGAAAATCATTATCCTCCACATTAATCAAGGCACGGGCATGGCCCATGCTTAAAACGCCATCGCGAATGCCGGCTTGTATTTCTTCCGGAAGACGAAGCAGGCGTAAGTAGTTGTTAACCGTACTTCGGCTCTTACCAACTCTTTCACCCAGTTCCTCGTGACGAAGACCACATTCATCGGCGAGGCGTTGATAACTCAGGGCTATTTCCATGGCATTCAGATTCTCTCGTTGAATGTTTTCAACCAATGCCATTTCCAGCATTTCCTGGTCATTTGCCAATCGAATATAAGCAGGTATCTTTTTAAGCCCTGCTAAGATAGAAGCACGTGTTCTTCGTTCACCAGAGATGAGTTCGTATTTCTCAAATCCTACCTTTCGAACGGTAATCGGTTGGACAAGGCCATGGATTCGAATGGATTCTGCCAATTCTTCCAGTGCTGTTTCATCAAATTCGGTTCTCGGTTGAAAAGGGTTCGCAACAATTTGAGCAATAGGTATTTCTGCGACTGAGTTGAGCGCTCTTGGCTCGACCGACGTCACATCGGTTTCGGCATTGTTCAATAGGGCACTCAATCCTTTGCCCAGTGCATTTCTCTTCTTGGAATTAGTCATGTGTCATTTGCTTTTCTGCCTCATTCATTTTTGTCATTCCATTTTTCTGCAAAACTTCACGAGCCAAATTGAGGTAATTGATGCTACCCCTTGCAGAAGCATCATGTTCCATCACTGGAATACCAAAACTCGGTGCCTCACTCAGGCGGGTATTCCGATGAATAATGGTGTCGAATACCAATTGCTGAAAATGCAGTTTCACTTCTTCCACCACCTGATTGCTCAGTCGCAAACGCGGATCGTACATGGTGAGCAACAATCCTTCTATTTGAAGCTCAGGGTTGATGCTTTTTTGCACGATTTTGATGGTATTTAAAAGCTTACCCAAGCCCTCCAAGGCAAAGTATTCACATTGCACTGGTATAACCACCGAATCACTGGCTGCTAACGCATTGGTGGTAATGAGACCTAAAGAAGGTGAACAATCAACAATGATAAAATCGTATTGGTCTCTCACCTTCCCTAAAACGCGAGACATCAATTTTTCGCGCTTGGGCAAATCGATCATTTCAATCTCTGCGCCAACCAAATCAATATTTGAGGGTAACAACTGCAGATATTCATTAGCTGTTTGAAGGATGATGTCAGCAGGGTTGATATCCTGCACCAAACATTCGTACAAACCAACCTTTACGTTTTTGGGGTCGAAGCCGTAACCTGATGTGGAATTTGCCTGAGGGTCGGCATCCACCAATAAGACTTTGTATTCTAAGATGGCCAGACTGTAAGCGAGATTGATCGCGGTGGTTGTTTTACCAACTCCCCCCTTTTGATTGGCTATGCTGATTATTTTTGACATATATTAAAGGCTAATGGTATCGTTGATGGAAATGAGATGCAGGCTTTTACCAGATTCACGAAACATATTCAAGGACTTTTCATGATCTATCTCGATGTAACCGAATGTATCGTAATGCATGCCTACAATTTGACTGCATTGGAGTAAATCTGAGGCCCTAAGCGCATCTCTGCTATCCATGGTAAAATTATCACCAATGGGCAATATGGCAAATCCCAATTGAAAATCTTCCCCGATCCACTGCATGTCTCCGTATAAGGCCGTATCGCCGGCAAAATAAAAACAGTCCAAATCATTCCACAAAACGAAACCCGCAGGATTTCCGGCATATGTGCCATCTTCAAATGAACTGGAGTGAAGCGCATGAACCATTTTTAAATTAAAATCACCAAAATTCCATTTGCCACCCGTGTTCATCGGATGCGTGTTTTCAATACCCGCTGCCTGCAGCCAGGCATGTATTTCCCAATTGGCTATCACTTTAGCGCCGGTCTGTCGCGCTAAATCCTTTAAATCGGCCGTATGATCTACATGGCCATGACTCACCAAAATATAGTCGGCCTTTAAGTCTTCAAATCGAACCCCTGCTTTATGCGCCAACTCATTGGGGCGAATGAAAGGATCCGTAATAATTACCCGATTGTTGGTAGTTATCTGAAAACAAGAATGTCCTAAGTATTTTATTTGTGCCATGATTGTAAGCAGGTCCAAAGCTAAAAACATTCCTTCAGTATACCTTGTGTTCGGGATTCTAATTATGCACATTGGATGGCTCTTTTCTTCTTGTGGAAAACCCACCAAAACGCATGATAAAAAGCTTTTCAGACTCAATCTTAATAATGGAATTAGCAGTTTAGATCCGGCATTTGCGCGCACACAGGACAACATTTGGGCAGTCAATCAATTGTACAATGGCTTGGTTCAATTGGATCGTGATTTAAATTTGAAAGCATGCATTGCAGATAGTTGGTCCATTGATAGCAATGGAACTATTTATGATTTCTACTTAAGACACGATGTTTTTTTTCACCCTCACCCCCTTTTTGATCAGAATAAAAGACGCCAATTAAACGCTTATGATGTGGCTTATAGCTATCAACGTCTGATCGAACCGTCAATAGCCAGTCCGGGGGCATGGGTTTTCCGCAATCGGGTAAAAGAAGGTGGATTTGAGGTAGTGGATTCTTTTCAATTAAGAATCCACCTGGAAGAAGCTTTTTCTCCGTTCATCTATTTACTAAGTATGCCTTACACCTACATTGTTCCGCCTGAGGTAGCCGATCATTATGGCAAGGGTTTCGGCCGGCACCCTGTAGGTACAGGTCCTTTTCTGTTCTACAACTGGAAAGAAGGAGTGAAATTAAACTTGCACAAGAATGAGAATTACTTTGAGAAAGATGAAAAAGGACAATCACTGCCTTATCTCGATGCTGTGAGCATTGGTTTTATCCCTTCAAAGCAAGCTGAATTTCTGGAGTTTCTGCAGGGCAAACTAGAGATGTTTAACGGACTTGAAAGCAGTATTAAAGACCAAGTTATTGATCGCAACGCAGAATTAAAAACGCAACTCAGAGATCGATTCAATCTTGAGATCACCGAATTTTTGAATACCGAGTTTCTTGGAATTCATTCCTTTGGACAACAAGCGCACCCCGGGCTTTCAAAACCCAAGTTTAGAGAAGCTCTGAGTTTGGCTATCGACCGAAAAAAGATGATCCAATATCTGCGCAACGGATTGGGTCAATGGAATATTGATGGTTTTACACCGGCTTCTTTACGTCCTTTGAAAGGGAAGACCTACGCTTATGATTCAGAAGCCGCCAGACAGCTTATTGATTCCATTGGTGCTGCAGACTTTCCACCAATGCACTTGAGCACCACTGCAGACTATCTCGATCTAATGATTTTCATACAAGCTTCCTGGCAAGCCGTGGGCATTGAAACAGAAATTGAAGTGTTGCCGGCTTCCATCCTAAAAGATGAGAAAAACCAAGGCAATCTAGACCTGTTTAGAAGCAGCTGGATTGCTGACTATCCTGATATGGAGAACTATTTGAGCTGTTTTTACGGCCCAAACAGCGCTCCGGCCGGTCCCAATTATTCACGTTTTCAAAATCCGGACTTTGACCGCGCATACCAAAAGTTAAACAAGGCATCAGATGAAAGGGAAAAAGCCGCCATAGGGCTTCACATGGAAGAAATACTACACAAAGAGTTCCCTGTGATTCCATTGTTTTACGATCAAAGCGTTAGAATTTACCCGAAACATGTAAGATCTCCCGGCAATAATCCACTCAACAGCTTATTTCTTAAAGAATTTGATTTGACTACTGCTCATTGATTTTAAGAAAATAACTCTTGAACTCAGGGGTTCGCTGCCAGGTCAAACCATTGTTTCGACTTCGGTAAATTAAACACCCTTGAATACCGGCATCTTTCGTGCGCACAAGATCAAGATAAACTGGCTGTAAACCGTTGATGCTACCTGATTGAATCAGTTGTTCCGAGCGCATGGCGCCATAAGGATCATCTGCATTCATGGCCATCCAGCTGAGGCGACTCCCATTCAGGTAATAGCCGTAAATATTGCCTTGGGCAAAATACCAATGAGAGCGCTGGTTTACCTCGAAAGGTTTATAGGGCAATCGAAAAGGCATACAGAGGTCTCTGACCAAATTACCCGATGTGTCGAAAATCAAATAGGCCGCATGGCTATATTGAAAGCCATCAAACTCTTGAAAGGTTGTAAACCCTCCAGGCCCGGCAGTGGTATGCGTGATATAAGTTGGGGTATAAAATTCGGCGGTTAAAATGACCGACTGATGAATAAAACGGGCTTCGTGCAAATAAAAGCGCGTATTGATTTCCAGTGCCCTTTTATGCCGATTGAGTTGTTCTACTTTATTCAATAAACGCTCTTGCTGGGCAGGATCAAGATAATTGAAGAAGTTTTGAAGTTGTTGTAATGGAATCATTTGCAGCGCACCTTTTTCCCATGCAGATGAAATGCGAGCAGAAAAACATCCGTTCACCGTTCGGTTGCGGTCATCAGAGGTAATGCCACTGACCAACCATCCATCAGATAATTGAACGACTCGAGCTTCTGCAAGGGGTTCTTTTTCATTGATGCGAATGCGATCCCCTTCAAATTCGAGTTGACGGTTGAGTTTTTGAAGCCAAAAAATGCTTTGTCTTTTGCTTTTAAATCGCAACAAAGCAACATGATCTGCAGTTTCAGAGAAAACAATTTGATCCAGTTCTAGTTGCCACTTCTTTTCTCTTCCAAGTGGCATGCTCAACACCGATCCATCGGTGATATCAATTTTCATCAGAACCGGCCCTTCAACCCTGTTCTCACCGTATACCAACACATGGTTTTGATGCGCAAAAATCTTGATTGGCTGTAAGCGATTTTTGTTATCAAAGTCCAAAGGGGAAATTTTAGCAAGATCGGCATCGGCTACAAAAAGGTTTGCCTTGTGAAAACGCCCGTCATGGATGAGTAAATACAGTTTATTGCCGCTCACAGCTTTGAGCATTTCAACTTCCCTCAACCAAGAATCCAAATCGCGATCCAAATCAACCCCAGTATTGATCAGTGAAAGTTCCTTGCTGTTACTATCCAATAGTGCTAGGCGCATGCCTTTCTTATCTGCCAGTTGATAGAGGTAAGCGTAATAACCATTATTCATTCCGAAGATTCGAGCATATGAAAGTGGACCTGTGTTGAGCTGCCAAACCTCTTCAACTTTTGGTTGTGCCAGCGCAAGATTTTGTGCAAATGAAGAAAGAGTGATCAGGACGAGAAGAGGCAATACACGCATGCCCATATTTTAATCAAAAATCATTCCAATCAGAAGCCATAAGTAACCGAGAAACTGGGGAGAATTGGCAATTGATTCACCCGCTGATAAGAAATGCGATCAAAGTAAAAGATGTTGTTTCTGTTGTATACATTGGTGCAACTCAGTACAAACTCCAAACTGCGCTCCTGATCATTCTTTGACTTGTATTCTCTTTCGTGTTTTGCCGAAAAGTCGAGGCGATGGTAATAAGGCAAACGGCCGAGGTTAAGGTCGGCGAAATAAATGCCCAACTCACCATTTTCGCGGGTATAATCTGTGCCTATGCCATCACTAAATCCGATGTTTTCATAAAAACCCTGAGTTTGAGTGAAAGGAAATCCGCTTCCGAGATTCCAGCGCAAACTCACTTCATTTCGTTCATTCTTTCCGAACCGATAGCTACCCACCAGATTAACATTGTGCCGCCGGTCAAAGTGAGGAGCATAGGTACGCAAACCATCATAGCGGTTTACCAGATTCCAGGCATAAACCAACCAGAAGAAATAGCGTTTGCTTTTGTATTGGTAGGTGATATCAAAACCATAAGCCAGACCCGTTTCTACAATGAAGCTCTTGCGCAGGTAAATGGGTTCATCTTGATATTCAGGAATGTCATCAAATATTTTATCCCGGTTGATGTTGCTGATCTGTGTAAAATCCTTCACATAAGTTTCTACGTTGATATCGCTGTTCATATTGATGTCATACTCCACACCTAATACAGCATGGCGGGCCGTTTGCATGCGATGCGTTACTTCTTTATTGCCAATGGTAGGAGGCAAATCATCCGGGCCTGATAAAAAGCCATAAAATAGATTCACCACATCGCGGTCGCTAATGGCGCTTAACAAGTTTTGACTGTACCATCCTCCAGCTCCTTTAAGCCTCCATCGCTGATTCATGTTGTATTTAAACCTAAAGCGGGGTTCTGGTGAAATGTTGCCCAGCGAAGCATACCACTGCAAACGAAAGCCCGGTTCGAGGATGAGCTTGTCTTTGATGATTTTCTTGTAACGAATATAAGTAGCTAATTCAGTGGTGTTTTCATTCTGTTGGATTCTTCTGTTGGCGGAATTGAATATTTCAAATTCGGTTCTGAATCCATTCACCTCCAAGCCATAGGTTAATTCGTCTTTGTTGATGAAATAGCCAAAATTGAGGATGACATTGAATCCATTAATGCCAGAATTACGGGGTCTTCTATCAGCTTCAATCTGGTCAATTTTATAATCACTGAAGGTAAAAACCCCATCGATCAAGGTTTTTGAGCCGTAGGGTAAAAGAAGGAAGTTGGTTCCAAAACCACTGCTATTCCATTCGTAGGAGGTGGTATTTTTAAAATCAACTTTATCCTTGAAATTGAATCCAAACAGATCCATTTTACTTCCTCCGGCACTGTTAAATGACATTTTACCATAGAGATCACTGAATGTATATGGCAGTCTTTCGGGGTCGAAAGCAGTTCATGCTTGTTGATCCAAAAGATGGACCAAAATTGTGCATGGAACGACCCAACAAAGGTTTCAATTATGGAGTTGGAGATGACCCATTCAAGCCGGATTTTCATAGATGCCCAGC
>CAZYJD010000024.1:0-26587 GCA_964647785.1 uncultured Chitinophagaceae bacterium | reverse complement strand
CACAGCAAAAACCTTTGGAAGCAACTATATGAATTCTGTTTACAGAGTTCAAATGGATGAACAAAAGAAAAGTATATGTGCCATAATAAGCACCTGTGGTGATACAGTGAGGCTCAATCCTGATAATAAAAATGAGATCATAGTTTATCCGGAGCGCCTCCAACGGTATTGGCTGGTGATATTTGATTTGCAAGGCAAGTTAATGTCAAAATGCTTATTAGCTGAATCTTCTTACTCTCTTGCCATGCCCTTGAATAATTTTCACTTGGGGTACTTACACATAGCCAAATTTGATTTTAACAACAATATAATTCTAGGCTTTCAGCCCAATACCAAAGTGTCAAATATATTACCCGGACAACTTCATGATTCAATCAAATTGTCACAACTGGAAATCTATTTTATTGGCTACAATCAGCAAAGTTCAAAAATTGAATGGTTAAGAAGATTAAACAAGGGTTTGCCCAATTACTTTACCCATTCCATTCCTGGTAAAAACTTCTTAATGTCCGTAAATATGAGTAAAAAACCTAACTCATTTATGGATTCTATTATCTCAATAACAGACGAATACGGCAAAACAGTAGCCTATACGACTGCCAACAACGAAGGGCTGAAAGATGGGGAGGTGAAAACCGTTGTTTTTGACATAGATGAGGGTGGTAACGTAGGTGTGTTTCTAAATTTTAATTCAAAGGATAATGATAAAAAAGCCCATGTTACACGCATAACTTCCTTATTACAAAACCAAGATGATGTGCTGGCAATTATTACTTCGGCCGATTCGGTGAAAATGAATGGCCAGTCCTTCATAGGAACGCCTGACAAATATGAAAAAACAGGTACGGGACAGCTTGCCCGTCGCTATTCTTTATTGAAAATAAAATTTAACTCGCCAAATGATCCAACCACACAACTTCTCAATTTTAAAGATTCAATAGTACCCAAAGAATTAATTAAGGCCAAAACGGGGTTTTATATATTATTCACGTATAGCAACACCTCCACAAGTTTCAATATACTTCCTACGGATACCATAATCAATTTCCAAGACGATAAATTACATAGCTATCCTTTGCAGTATAATATGCTACACACAGTTTGTCGTTATGATTCTATGTATCAGCTGAAATGGATGCACAAAAGCTCATTGATTAATTCTATTTCTGATTTTGGCGACCCTGTAATCATAGACTATGTTCCGATTTTAAATCATGATCTTAATTTTGAACCTGGCATTATCAGCACCATTAGCCCTGCTCCCCAATTGGTAATGGCAGGAATGTATAATTGCAAGCCAATAGCCTATTTTGATACAATTCAAAAAGGTAATACAATTGAGTTTGTTAATTTAAGTGAATACAATTGCAATTATACATGGGACTTTGGCGATGGGACTATTTCTTATCTAAAATCTCCTACGCATAATTTTAAGCACACCAATAGTGCATCCGGATATAAAATTAGCCTAATTGTGAGTAACTCGTGTGGGTCGGATACATTCGTAAGATATTTTGAAAATACGACAAGTATTCATGAGACAAGGGAAATCCTGCAGTTAAATATTTATCCGAACCCGTTATTCGGAAATACGCTATTCATCTCAAAACAGAATAATGTAAAACTGAAATCAATTCACGTATACAATTCATTTGGACAGCTTATCGAAGAGTTTAAATTGGAAAATATAGTTGCAGAATATTACAAATTGCAGTTATCAAATGATTTGGCTCATGGTATCTATTATCTGAAAACAACTTCAGAGGACGAGTCACATTTTGTTTCTAAATTATTAATTCAATAGATATGCTTATCCACCAATAGCTAAGCACCTTTGATAAAGGCGGCTATAGATGCAACATTAGGAAAAGCGAACAACAATTGACTTGTAGGTTTTTGACTATTAACGTTTATAAGCCCAAAGATATTGTCGATAAAATGGTCTGATTCTAAAATTGGCAGAAAAAATACATGCGACCCCTTCAGGGTCGGTTACCTCATTCAATCGTGCTTTCTATAAACATGTGAATCCTTCGGATTCATTTCTTCTTCGGCCTATTACTTACACCTCTTACAAATACATCACGATCCCATTAAATCCGATCACAATGCCTTTCGTTCTTGACTCAGCGCAAGCAATGGCCTTTGTGCTTTCCATATCAACTCCTTGGGAAGACCGGAAACAATCCCGAAGGGATTGAATGTTTATAGAAATTACAAGATATGGGCAGAGCCGACCCAAACAGGGTCGCATAAATCCGCAAAGTCTTTGTCAAGACAGATTGTAGAGTTATGTGGCCCTAAACTAAAGCAAGACTCCTCGGCAGAACCCAAACCGAGTTCATCCGACTTTTTCTCATTCACAATACTTCTTCAATCGCTCCAAATTTCCTTTTTGCCCTTCTGTGATTCCTGATTTCATAAAGGCAAACATGGAGCGGAAAAAAATGGAGTGCGCCTTACCTTTGAGTTTCATCTTCAACAGGGTGCCTTCCCCTTTTGGCACAAGCTCATAATCAAACTGAAGCCTGAACTTCTCGTGATCCCAAAGCCAGGATAAAGCATTTTGGCCATTATTCTCCAAGCTTTCTTTCACGGTCATTACCCGACCATCTTCATTGCGGAACGACAAACGACTCAAATCGCCCGCTTGGGTTCGGTTGCCTTCATGCGCTTCTACTTTGTATAAGCCATACATCCACGCTTGTATCGCGGCGGTATCCAGCATGGCCTGCTTTACCACCTCAGGCGATGCCGAGATTTCCAGCTCATACGCACTTTCAAATTCGTCGTTCAGCAAGCCCATGATCAGAAATCCGGCAATCAGAAATACAATAAAAATGAGGATGTATTTGATCCAATTCATGCAACAAGATTAGGAATAATTCGGCAGTTGCTGATCAAAAACTGATCAGGCCTTGATTTCCCGCATATACGCACTCACGTACTTCCCAATGATATCGAATTCAAGATTGACTTCATCGCCGGGCATCAGGCCATGGAAGGTGGTATGCTCAAAGGTGTAGGGGATAATGGCCACTTCGAAGCCTGTTTTGCGGGCATTCACAACAGTTAGGCTCACGCCATTAACACAGATGGAACCTTTTTCGACGGTGAAGAAATCGCGGTACTCGTGCTCAAAGCCAAAGATCCAGCTACCGTCATGTTCTTCTCGTTTGATGCAACGGGCGGTCTGATCTACATGCCCCTGCACCATATGTCCGTCCAGTCTGGCCCCGGCCACCATGGCGCGTTCCAAATTGAGCTCATCACCCACTTTTAGCTGTCCAATATTGGTCTTAATGAGGGTTTCATTGATCGCGGTAACCGTATGCGTAGTTCCGCTCACTTCCACCACGGTAAGGCAAACCCCGTTGTGCGAAACGCTTTGATCGATCTTCAGTTCTGAAGATATGGGAGAAGCCAGGGTGAGTTGTAGGTTTTCACCTTCCTTTCGGAGATTTTGTACACTTCCGAGCGCTTCAATGATGCCTGTGAACATTTTACTTTTTGTTCAGCGAAGCCCTGATGTACTCCCTGTTGAGACGGGCGATGTTGGTGAGCGAAATTTCTTTCGGGCATTCCGCAGCACAGGCACCGGTATTGGTACATGCTCCGAAGCCTTCTTCATCCATCTGCTCTACCATGCGCAAGACGCGTTCTTCTCTCTCAGGATGTCCTTGAGGCAATAGGGCGTATTGTGAAACCTTGGCACCTACAAACAGCATTGCGGACGAATTCTTACAGGCCGCCACACAGGCACCGCAGCCAATGCATGCAGCAGAGTTGAATGCCTCATCAGCATCGACTTTGGGCACGGGAATGGCATTCGCATCGAGGGTATTGCCACTGGTATTCACCGAAATAAACCCTCCTACCTGCATGATTCGGTCGAAAGCTGATCGGTCTACTGCGAGATCTTTCATTACCGGGAAGGCATTGGCTCTGAACGGCTCAATAACAATGGTATCGCCATCATTGAAGCTGCGCATGTGCAACTGACAAGTAGTGGTGGCGCCATTGGGGCCATGCGGCTTTCCGTTGATCACCATGCTACACATGCCGCAGATGCCTTCGCGACAATCGTGATCAAATGCCACCGGATCCTCTCCTTTGGCAATGAGCTCTTCGTTCAACACGTCCATCATCTCAAGAAAAGACATGTCGTCAGAGATGTTATCCAAAGAATAATCGACCAGTTTGCCGTTCTCTTTGCTGTTGTTTTGTCTCCAGATTTTGAGTTGAAGTTTCATGATACCTATACTTTACTTGTAACTTCTTTGGGTGAGTTTAACATTTTCAAAAACAAGGTTCTCCTTGTGCAATTTACTCTGTGATGGGTCGCCGGTGAATTCCCAGGCGGATACATAAGCGAAGTTATTGTCATCGCGCAGGGCTTCTCCATCTTCTGTTTGTGATTCTTCGCGGAAATGACCGCCACAACTCTCATTTCTATCCAGCGCATCCTTGCACATCAGTTCGCCCAGTTCAAGGAAATCTGCAACACGGGCCGCCTTGTCCAGTTCGGGGTTCATTCCATCGGCCTTGCCCGGAATTCGCACATTCTTCCAGAACTCTTCGCGCAGGGCGCGAATTTCCTGTATGGCTTGCTTCAATCCTTCTGCATTGCGACTCATTCCGCATTTATCCCACATGATTCTACCCAATTGCTTGTGGTAGTAATCCACCGAATGCTCGCCCTTTACGGACATGAGGCGGTTCATGTTATCCTGAACAGCTTTTTCCGCAGCCTCAAATTCAGACAAATCGGTTGAGATGGCTCCGGTTCGGATGTCATCTGCCAGATAATCTCCTATGGTGTAGGGCAACACAAAATAACCATCTGCGAGTCCCTGCATGAGAGCAGAAGCCCCAAGGCGGTTGGCGCCGTGATCGCTGAAGTTTGCTTCACCGGCGGCAAAGAGCCCTGGAACGGAAGTCATCAGATTGTAGTCGACCCACAATCCACCCATGGTATAGTGAACAGCCGGATAAATCTTCATCGGGGTTTCATAGGGATTGTCGTCGGTAATTTTTTGATACATCGCAAAAAGGTTCCCATATTTGGCTTCCACTACTTTCTTACCCATTGCGATGATGGTGGCGTGATCGGGATTGTGCAATCCCTTTGTATTTGCTTCGATCTTACCGTAACGTTCAATGGCCGATGCAAAATCGAGAAACACAGCCTCTCCTGTTTTATTCACTCCAAAGCCGGCATCGCATCTTTCTTTGGCTGCTCTTGAGGCCACATCACGCGGAACGAGATTCCCGAAGGAAGGATAACGGCGCTCCAGGTAATAGTCGCGGTCATCTTCTGGAATATCGGTGGGCTTCAATTTGCCCTGACGCACCGCTTCGGCATCTTCTTTTTTCTTGGGAACCCATATGCGGCCATCATTTCTAAGCGATTCCGACATGAGCGTGAGTTTCGACTGGTATTCACCGGATACAGGGATACAAGTCGGGTGGATTTGCGTGAAACACGGATTGGCGAAATGCGCTCCTTTTCTGTGGGCCCGCCAGGCCGCTGAGCCGTTGGATCCCATGGCATTGGTTGAGAGGAAGAATACGTTGCCATATCCACCAGAGGCAATCACCACGGCATGAGCACTATGTCTTTCCAATTCACCGGTAATGAGGTTGCGTGCAATGATCCCGCGGCATTTGCCATCTACCATTACCACATCCATCATTTCATGGCGGTTGTACATTTTCACCTTCCCTTTTCCTATCTGGCGGTTCAGAGCACTGTAGGCTCCCAGCAATAACTGCTGACCGGTTTGTCCTTTGGCATAGAAAGTTCTGGAAACCAGCACCCCACCGAATGAGCGGTTGTCCAACAATCCGCCGTATTCGCGAGCAAAGGGAACACCTTGAGCCACGCATTGGTCGATGATGCTTGCAGATACTTCCGCAAGGCGGTAAACATTGGCTTCGCGACTGCGATAATCGCCCCCCTTGATGGTATCGTAGAACAAACGGAAGGTTGAATCACCATCGTTCTGATAATTCTTGGCAGCATTGATCCCCCCTTGTGCCGCAATGGAGTGTGCACGGCGAGGGCTATCCTGGAAACAAAAAGCCTTGACATTGTACCCAAGTTCGGCCAAAGATGCAGAGGCAGAAGCGCCTGCAAGTCCGGTGCCTATCACAATCACATCAATTCGCCTTTTGTTGGCGGGGTTCACCACTTTGATGGCATTCTTATGGGTGGTCCATTTATCGGCAAGTGGACCGGCAGGTATTTTAGAATCGAGTGTACTCATTTTCTTGCTGCTTTATTTGGTGAAAAAATATACGATGGGAATAAGCGCAAAGCCAGCAGGAATCAAAACACTAAAAGCTCTGCCAATTTTTTGAATCCAAGGGGTGTAGTGTGGGTGGTTGATTCCCAGGGTTTGGAATGCACTTTCAAATCCGTGCCAAAGATGGAATGCGATGGCCACCATCGATAGAACATACAACAACACATACCACCACTGACCAAAGGCCTCTTTCACTTCCAAATAAAGATCTTTGGTAATGAAAATATCCTTGCCATTCTCGGTATAATGGGCAAAATGCTGCAAACTTTCATCGGTTACACTTTGGTGAATCATCTGACCATTTTCGAGATTTACTTCATATCTTGTCCATGGGATTTCTCCAAACTTGTACTCAAACCAAAAGTCGCTCATGTGAATCACAATGAACACCAACATGATCACACCTAGAATACCCATGTTTCTGCTCGACCAACTGCTGTTGGTGCTTCCTGCAGCAACCGCATATTTTGACTTTCGTGCACTGCGGTTTTTTCTCTCCAGTAAAATCCCCTTGATGGCGTGGAACAAAATGGAAAAATACAGGAGATAACTCACCGTCTTGATGAGTGGGTTGGTGGTCATGAAACGGGCATAAACATTGAATTTATAACCATAGTCTGCTGTAAATAGCTGTAAATTCCCGATCAGGTGAATCAACAGAAATGAAATCAGAAACAGCCCTGTTAGACTCATTATCAACTTCTGTCCAAGGCTAGAACTGAACATGTTTTTGTTATTACTCATAAAACCAAAAATTGCATTGCAAATCTACATTTCCTAACAAAGCAGACCCCCGAATGTTGATTGTAGAATTGTTCTAAATAGCACTCATCTCCAAAGGCGCTGAAGCGAATTATTGCTTTCTTTGAAGCCTGTGTATTCCTTCATTCGCAAACTTCTATTTTTTCTACCGGCAGAGAAAGCGCATTATTTCACCATGGGCATGCTTTCCGCCCTGCTGCGCCTACCGGTAGTTCCTGTAATTTTCAAGCGGATATTTTCTTATCCGGGGCATCCAGCAAAGGTAGCCGGTTTATCATTCCCCAATCTGGTGGGTCTGGCTGCGGGCTTCGACAAAGATGCCCGTTGGCTGCACGCCTTGCAATATTTGGGTTTCGGGCATGTAGAAATTGGCACCATCACACCACTCCCACAGGCAGGCAATCCTAAACCCCGACTTTTTAGGTTAAAAAAAGATCACGCGCTCATCAACCGCATGGGATTCAACAATGGAGGAGTTGAGGCGGCTGTTAAGCGGCTGAAAAAACGGCCGCAAGGTTTGATTGTTGGCGGCAACATCGGGAAGAACAAGATGACCCCAAATGAAGAGGCCTGGAAAGATTACGAGCGCTGCTTTGAGGCCATGTACGATTATGTAGATTATTTCACCATCAATGTAAGTTCACCCAACACTCCGGGCTTGAGAGAGCTGCAGGAGAAAGATTCATTGGCTTTGATTATTGGAAAGTTGCAGGACATCCGCCGGCAAAAGATGCAAGACGGCAATGAACGTAAAGCGATTTTTCTAAAAATTGCTCCTGACCTCAATGATGTTCAATTACAAGACATTGGAAATCTGGCCAAAGAGACACAACTCGACGGGTTGATTGCAACCAATACCACCATTTCGAGAGAGGGTCTGCAGAGCGAGAGAGAATATGTTGAAAACATAGGCGCAGGAGGATTAAGTGGCCAACCTCTGAAAGAGAGAAGCAATGAAGTTATTCGCCAACTGCGGCAGCTTCTGGGACCTGAGTTTCCATTGATCGGTGTTGGCGGGATTATGAAACCTGATGATGCCAGAGATAAGATACAAGCCGGTGCAGATCTCGTTCAAGTGTACAGCGGCTTTATTTACTACGGTCCAAAACTGGCATCAGACATTAGCCGTTTGCTCTGATCCCAAACGGTTTAAGATTTCCCTGAGTTCTTGCGAGCCGATATCTCTGGTTTGTTTGGGCACTTGAATGAACGTTTCTTCATAGCGCTTTGCGTACCACCCGCTCAGTGCAATGGAGAAAAAATAGAGCAAGGCGAGTGGAGCATTCTCACTCCAATGGTAAACAAGCGCAGTTTGCAGCATCGAGAAAATGAGAAAAGCAATCAAACTACTCAATAACCTCACCGAACCTCTGAAATCGTATCTCGGTCGGAAAATGCGCAGCACCATTTCGGGCATCACAAGCGCCGCCCAATTATTGATTTTACCATAAGCATACAAGGGAAACCCAAGTAGCAAGCCTGGCAAATGTTTTAGTTTTTGCCGCATGAGCAAGGGTTTTTCTTCGATGACACTTTGCTCAAGGCGTTTCAGCAAATCAGGTTGGGATCGATGCCAGTAATGCAATTTTGCAGCTATTTTTTCGGCTTCATCAAATGCTAACTTAGCGTCTTCAGTATTTTTAAATGGCTGCCTCCAAAGAGCCTTTTTACACGTTTCAAAAATGCCATGCAATTCCTCTTCTTCCAGGTGCCAGGTAAGTCGCTTTAAGCGGTGCTCTGTTTCAGCAGTAAGACCACGCACGGCCGCCCTTGGATCATGCTGATATTGCTCATACCATTTCTCGACTTCTATGGCTTCACCGTACTGCACCAATAAATGAGTGCCGTAAACATGTGGGTCGTCATAAACCAAACCCACAGGAACAACATGTATTGGCAAATCGAAGTTGTTTCGCTCTGCAGTCTCAAAAGCAATGCGAGCCAGGCCTGTTTTATTAGGTCTGATATGGTACTCGGTTTTGCTCGTGCCTTCAGGAAATATCATCAGGGCACCCCCCACCTCAAGATGGCTGTAACAAGCTTCGAAGGTGTTGGTATTCTTGTCAATCATGTGTCGCATGACATGCGGGCGATAAATCGGGATCATGCCCAACTTTCCGTAGAACCAGGAAAAGAATCGGTTGTAAAAGAATTCTGCCGCAGTTAAAAAAGCCACCCTACGCTTTGAGAGCGTTGCCACGATAATCGGATCCATGAATGCACTCGGATGGTTCACAGCGAGAATGACTGCTCCCTCTGCAGGGAAATTCTCCTGTCCTTCAATATGAATGCTTCTGAAGTATGCTTTCAGTGCAAAATGATGCAAGAATTTTAGACCGTTATAGATGATAGGCATTTGGGCTGCAAATTAAATGGAAGAAGAAGGAAAGGATTCCCTTAAACTTGCAGAAGATGATGAAAGCCTGTAATTTTTTGTTGCTCTTCGTGCTGCAATCAGAACAATTCATACGGTAAATGCGTCTATGCTTTTGGCTTAGTTAAACTCATGTCTTTAAAAAAAATCTTCACTTTAACTTTTGCATTTTTTGCAATTACCAGCTCATTCGCTCAGCAATTCAATTTGAGTGGCAGTATTTATGACTCCACAGATCGACGGCCGTTGCCCGGAGCCCTGGTTGAAATTAGCAATCCTATGGATAGCAGTGCTAAGCAAAGGGTTATTACCGATGGAACAGGATCCTTCGCATTCAAGCTGAACCTCAAGCGCTTTTACCGCCTTGAAATTTCCTTTATGGGTTACCATAGCAAAGTCATTCCCATCCGTCCGCAGGGCATTGACATGCCATTGGGAGCAATTTATCTCAGCGCGGATGCAGCACTCTTAAAAGAGGTTGAAATAAAAGAACTAGCCCGAGCTGTGGAGCAAAAAGAAGACACCTTGAGTTTCAACTCCAGAGCGTATAAAACCAATCCGGATGCCAGCGCTGAAGATTTGGTTAAAAAGATGCCTGGGGTAGAATTACAAAATGGACGCATCAAAGCACAAGGGGAGGAAGTGCAGCGTATCCTGGTGGATGGGAAACCATTCTTTGGCGACGACCCGAATATTGCGCTGAAGAACCTTCCCGCCGAAATGGTTGACCGCGTTGAAGTTTACGATCAAGAAAGCGATCAAAGCAGGTTTACCGGTTTCAGTGATGGCAATGCCATGCGAACCTTGAATTTAGTAACAAAAGCCGGTATGAGAAAGGGTCAATTCGGAAAAGCTTATGCCGGTTACGGAACGGATGAACGCTACAATGCTGGACTTAGCTATAACAACTTCAGTGGCAACCGGCGGGTAACGGTTTTAGGCTTGGCCAACAACATCAATCAGCAAAACTTTTCGGCTCAGGATCTGGTGAGCATGCTGGGCGGTTCACAGCCCGGCGGTGGAAGGCGCGGATGGGGCCTTGGGGGCATTTCTGATTTCATTGTTGGCAATCAAGATGGCATAGCCACCAGCAATTCATTTGGTTTACAATATTCCAACCAATGGAAAAACATCAGTGAGTTTTCTGCGGGATATTTCGTTAACCAATCCAACACCCAAAACGATCAGGCTTTGCGCCGCACCCTCTTTCTTCCCGGCGATTCATTGCAGTTTTTTGAATCGAACAACACGCTCGAAACAAATAATCTCAACCACCGCTTCAATCTGCGTATGAAATGGGACATCGACTCTTCAAATTCGCTCCTCTACACCCCTTCATTGAATTGGCAAGGCAACCGGCAGATCAACGATGCATTCAGCACTAACCGCACCCAACTCAATGAATTGTTAAACATCACAGAAAATGAACAAAACACCAACAACAATGCATGGGTGGTGAGCAACGATCTGCTGCTGCAGCACAAATTCAAAAAAGCGGGCAGAACCATTTCTCTCAATACCGAATTGCAGCTGCAGTGGCGCAATTCAGACAATGGCCTGCTCGCATCCAATTCATTTTTCAATCCCCCATCCATCATTCCATTCGTACAAAGCATCGATCAACTTTCGAACACGGCTTTCTCTGGTAGAAACACCGAATTGAACCTCAGCTATACCGAGCCGGTGGGTAAAAAAAGTCAACTTGAAATCCGTCTGCGCTATGACGAAGACCTGAACATCAACGATCAGAAAACGAATTTGGCCGACAGCACAGCTCGCTACACCCTTTTGGACAGTGCCCTGAGCAATGTATTCGAAAACCGCTACAACACCTATCGACTGGGGCTTTCATATCGCTTCAATACGGATAAAATGAATGCCATGTTCGGCACCTACCTGCAACAAGCTGAGCTGAACAATGAACAGGATTTCCCTTTCGCCGACACCCTGGGGCGCAGCTTTAGGAATGTTCTTCCCTATGGATTTATGCGCTATCGCATCAGCAAAACCAGATCGTTGCGCATGTTTTTCAGAAGCAGCACCAGTGCACCCAATGTGCGGCAATTGCAGGAAGTGTTGGATAATAGTAACCCGTTAAAGCTCTACCGAGGCGATGCATCACTCGATCAGGAAATCAATCATTTCTTGGTTGCCCGATACACCGCCAGCAATCCGGCCAAATCGCGAACACTCTCAGCATTTATGAGGCTGCGTGCCACCACCGCTTTTGTTGCCAATTCAAGTTTCATTGCTCCAAGCAATGACATTGTACTGGATGGAATTGCCTTGCAAAGAGGTGCCAGCCTGATTCGTCCGGTGAATTTAAACGGGCAACGCAGCATCAGCTCCAATATTTCTTATGGATTCCCGGTAAAGAAAATCAAATCGAATTTGAATATCGGTGCAGGGCTGAGCTATGATCGCATTCCAGGCCTTGTAAATGGCGTTGAAAATATAAGTAAGAACACCTCTGTTGATCCGAGTTTGGTGCTGAGCAGTAACATCAGTGAGCGCGTCGATTTCAGCCTCAGCTACAGTGGTTCTTATAACTTTGTTCAAAACAGCGTGCAAGCCGAGCTGAATAGCAACTTTTACAACCACACAGCCACTTTAAACGGCAATTTCTGGCTTGGGAAAAAAACCATCATTAAAACCGACTTAAACAATCGTCTTTTCACCGGTTTGAGCGATGGGTACAACCCGAATTTCTGGCTATGGAACATGGGGCTGGCCAGAAAACTGTTTAAAGACAATTCGGGCGAATTGCGAATCACTGCTTTTGATATCCTTGGGCAAAACCAAAGCGTGATCAGAAACATCACTGAAACTTACCTAGAAGATTTAGAGAACAGCATTTTAACCCGCTATTTCATGCTCAGTTTTACTTATCAATTGAGAAGCTTTAAAGGGGGGCAGGCGCCTGCAATTGACGATGATATGAGAAGGCGACTCGAACATCACGGAATCAAACACTGAAAGATGCCAAGCAGTCGGAATGGTCTAATCCCCGCTTAAATCATTCAGAACTTTCAATCGAGATTTGCTTTTTAATTTTTATTCCACTAGTTATCAGCCTCTTAAAATAATTTACACCCCTTACTTGCAACCCTTTTGATCATTCCCCGACCAAGAAACAAACAACCGAATAAATATTTAACCTATAATTGAATTATGAAAATGAAAACCGCATTAAAAAGTTTAGTGATGATCGCCTTAGGGGTCACGATTTTCGCTTCTTGTCAGAAAGAAAGCATCAGTCCGGCCTTAAGCGAACAAGAGCAGGAAGTAATCCAGGATATACAAGATGAATTGATCAATGATCTGAGCATTCAGATAGATGAAGAGTTCATGAACTCTGAAGTAATGGGAGGCGATGAGAATGCTGACTTTTACATGGAAAATGATGGGCTTCCTGAGGCATACTTATTGGACGAAGGGGACCTTGAACTCCTCGGCAAAAGACCTCCTAAACTTGTGAGATGTCTGATTGGTGTTCAGCCGGATTCAGCACAGAAGTTACAAATCAGAAAAGCAATGAGCACCTACGCAGATTGCAAGAGAGATGCCGTAAAAAATTACAGAAGTGATTTACTTGCTTTGAACAGGAAGGTGGCTGCTGAGCGCAAGAAACTGGTAGATGCCTTCAAGAACCAGCGCATCACCCGTCAGCAATTCCAAGATGATATGAAAAAATTAAGGGCGCGTTATGCACAGGCCTCCAAAGACATCAAGCAAAAATATGCCGCAACATTTAAAAGCTGCTACACCGATTTCCTCAAAAGTTTAAAGAGAATATTGAGTAGCCGACAATGGACTGCATTTGTCAACTGCCTGCGATAATGATTTTAGATGACTCAATGATTAAGGCTCCTTCGGGGGCCTTTTTTTTTGCTAAAACTCAGGCCTGATGAAGAAGAAACCGAAGAAAAGTAAATCTCTTAGAACTTATTCTTCCACATCATGCTCTCGATGGGCTTGATGGTTCGCTTGTTGTATTTAGCGTTCTTTTTCTTGTTGTAGAAAGTTTCTATTTCGCCTTCCACCTCGAAGTAGATCAATTGGCCAATGGGCATCCCCCGATAAACCCGAACAGGCTGCGCCACAGATATTTCCAGAGTCCAGGTGTTGCAGAATCCAACATCGCCTTTTCCGGCAGTGGCGTGTATGTCAATACCCAAGCGACCCGTGCTGGACTTACCTTCAAGAAATGGAACGTGGGCATGGGTTTCCGTATACTCTTCCGTTACCCCGAGATAAAGGGTATTGGGTTCCAAAACATACCCATCGAGTGGGATTTCGAAATATTCAATTTTGTTGTGCTGACGGGCATCTAACACGCGATCTTTATAGGTGGCCAACCACTTACCCAAATGCACATCATATGAATTTGTGCCGAGGCAATCAGGGCGATACGGCTCAATCAGAATGGTGCCTTTATCTATTTCCTCGAGTATCCTTTTATCGCTTAAAATCATTCGTTGGTTTCTTCAATCTTAAAATGCTGTATGCTTCTATCGTCGCTGCACGAAATAAATTCATTTGTGCCAATCCACAAAACCTTGTTTACGCTGTTCAGGTGTGCTTCATAGCGGGCATGATCAACCACTTTCAAAAGCTTCAGTTCCGGCACCTGCCAAAGCTTGATGGTTTTATCGAGGCTGGAAGACAGCATGCGTTCTTGCCGGGGATGAAGGTCTAGAAAGTGTACATGGTATAAATGTGCGGGCAATTCCTGCACCTGCTCCCAGCCATTGTGGCGATCCCATTGCCTCAGCATGGCATCTCTTCCACCCGAATAGAGGTAACGGCCATCTGCTGAAAGCGCCAATGAAAAAACGCTTTGATCGTGCGCCTTCCATCGATACTCTTCCTTCATGTTCTGACTATTCAGCACATAAATATGCCAATCTGAACTTGCTAAAAAAATCCGTTGAAGGTCAGGCCTGTATATCATCTGCCGAATGCTTCCAGCTGCCTGGAAGAGTTCTCGTTTGTGCTCAAAATCAGCATCCCAATAAATTAACTTTCCATCCTCTCCGGCGCTGAGGTAGCCGCCTTCATTAAAAGCCCGAATGCCAAAAACACCTCCCTCGTGGCCTTCAATCATTCGCGGAGATTTTTTTCCATCCAAGGGAATTAAAAACAGATGTCCCTTGCGGGTGCCCACAATGATACGGTCGTGAATCTCATCCAAATAGCAGCTATAGGCCGCCTCTGGCACTTCGCCAATTAACCGGCCGAGATCTTCTCCTCCTCTCTTCCACTCCACCACCCAGCCATCGGCTCCTGCCGAATAAAAATGTTCTCCATCCGAATGAACAGCCAAAGCGTAAATGCTATCGCGATGGCCGCTGAAATGTCCTATTTTCGCAATTCTTAAGCGCATCTTTTTGCCTTTCCAAATTCACTTTAATAACAACCAACTCAAAATCGGGCTTTGGCAAATTACGGAAAGCCTGAACGAACTACAGCAACTCTGGCGGGGAAGAGCTGCGCCCACCGCCGCCCCTGAAAACCGTCAAAAGGAATGGTTGGCCAGTCGCTTGTGCCTTCAATCCCTTTTAAATGAAGCTTGTGAAATTGTTAAAGACTCGTACGGGAAACCCCAGCTGCTCAGTGGGAAAGGCCAAATTTCCATAAGTCATTGCAAAGGTTTCGCTGCGGTTGCTTACCATCCGATTCAGCCAGTAGGCATTGATATGGAATATTTGAGCGACCGAATATTAACCATTGCCCCAAGATTTGTTCGGCCTGAAGAAACATTCCTATTGGAAGAATATGGCGAAATTCATGGGGCCATGTTAATTTGGAGCGCCAAAGAAAGCTTGTTTAAGCTCTACGGCAGAAAATCACTTAACTTTAAAGAACACTTGCTGATAGCAAAAAGGAACAACGGTCTTATTGGACGAATTTGCAAAGACTCAACGGATCAAACATTTATTCTGAATCATGAGTGGTTTGAGCAGCATGTATTAACCTGGGTATGTCATGAAAATGAATAAAGGAAAAATTTGGATTACCGGCGCCAGCTCCGGAATTGGAGAAGCCATTGCCATGCAGCTTGCAATGGAAGGAAACGCACTGATATTGTCGGGCCGACGAGAAGCAGCACTTCAGGAGGTGGCCCGACGGTGCATTGAAATTGGAGCACAAAGTGCTGAAATATTGGCATTTGATTTGGCCAACAAACAGGATTACAAGCCGTTGGTAAAAGATTTGTGGAACAGCAAAGGCCCCATTGCATCCATTTACCATTGCGGAG
The DNA here is from genome assembly GCA_964647785.1 of uncultured Chitinophagaceae bacterium. Lineage (GTDB taxonomy): Bacteria > Bacteroidota > Bacteroidia > NS11-12g > UBA9320 > CAZYJD01. The sequence goes on along the minus strand of CAZYJD010000024.1, from coordinate 10,881 downwards.
GGGTTAGCCAACGGAGCTTGGTTTCAGAAGGCGATTCGAGCCTTGATGAACGCATCATGCAAATCAACTATTTTAGCGCCGCCGGCATCAGCAAAGCCATTTTACCTCTGATGAAGACCAATGGTGGTGGGCAATTCATCGCAATTAGCAGTCTCACCGGCAAATTTGGATTTCCGTATCGGAGTGCCTATGCTGCGAGCAAGCACGCCCTGCATGGCTTCTTTGAATCGCTTTATCTTGAAGAATGGAAAAATAATATTCACGTAACCATTGCCTGTCCGGGCAGGGTGAGAACCGATATTTCTAAAAATGCCCTGACAGCCGGAGGGGGACAGCACGGGCAGATGGACCCTGGTCAGGAAAAAGGAATCAGCGCTGAAAAATGCGCCAGCCGAATCATTGAGGCGGCAAAAAAAAGGAAAAAAGAAGTAATCATTGGCAAGGCTGATGTGCTCATGGTCTGTTTTAAAAGGTACTTTCCGCCCCTCTTCTACGCCATTGCAAAAAGAATCGACCCGAAGTAAGGCTTGGAGTTGCTATTTTCGCGGGTCATGAATAAAATCATCAGCGGAATTCAGCAAATGGGCATCGGGGTGCAGGATGTTCATCAGGCATGGACCTGGTACAGGAAACACCTTGGCATGGATGTGAAAATTTTTGAAGAGGCTGCTGAAGCAGGCCTCATGCTGCCGTACACCGGAGGGAAACCACAGGCGAGACACGCCATATTGGCTTTAAACGTTCAAGGTGGCGGAGGCTTTGAAATCTGGCAATACACCAGCCGAAAACCACAGCCTGCAATGCAAGCATTTCAGCTAGGTGATCTGGGCATCAATATATGTCGTATGAAAAGCCATGATGTGGCGCTGAGTTACCGCCTGATGCAAAAACAGGGTGTGGACTTAATCGGTGAGTTACAGGAAGCACCTGGCGGCGGTAAACATTTTTACATGCAAGATCCCTGGGGTAACATTTTTGAAATTACCGAGGGAATCGACTGGTTTCGCAAAACGGCTACCCCCAACGGAGGGGTGCAAGGAGCTGTCATCGGGGTATCAGATATGGACGCTGCCCGCAAACTTTACAGCACCGTGCTGGGTTACGATATAGAAATGTACGACCAAACTGGAAAGTTCGATGATTTTGCAGCCCTTCCGGGTGGCGATAGAACATTCAGACGGGTTGGACTCAGGCATAGCGATCCCGGCAAAGGTGGCTTCGGTAAAATGCTGGGCACCACAGAAATTGAATTGGTGGAAGTACAGGATTACCAGCCTTCAAAAATATTTGACAAGCGATATTGGGGTGATTTGGGATACATTCACCTTTGTTTCGATGTGGTAAACATGCAGGCCTTACAAAATGACTGCGAAAAACAAGGTTTTCCATTTACGGTAGATAGTAGCAACTCCTTCGATATGGGGGAAGCTGCAGGGCACTTCTCCTATGTAGAAGATCCAGACGGCACCCTCATTGAGTTTGTAGAAACACATAAAGTACCCGTGATGAAAAGACTTGGATGGTACATTGACCTGAGAAAAAGAAACCCCGCAAAATCATTGCCGAAATGGATGTTAAGAGCCATGTCGCTGAATAGAAAAAAAGATTAATTTGATGAAGAAGACCCATGTGCTCCTCGGGGCATTTTTAATACTTATGGCTGCAGCCTGTCAAAAAGAAGCAACCGAAACGGAGCAAGCTGCGGAGGAAATACCGACTAAAAATCCAGGCTGGCAGAAGCAATGGTACGAGATGAAGAAGAATGAGCAAGGCTTCATTCCATACGGACTTCCACTTTTATGGCAAAGACAGGATGAACGCCTGTTGACGAAGAAAAAAGAAAGCAATCTTTTAAACATCCGTGAAATTGGCCCCACCAATATCGGTGGAAGAACCAGAGCCATTTGGGTAGACCCGGACAATGACAACCGTGTTTTGGCAGGAGGTGTTTCCGGCGGTATATGGGAAAGTGTAGACAATGGTGGAAGTTGGAAGGCCGTAAATGATGGCGCAGCAAATCTCAGCATCACCTGCATTACCTCAAATCCTTTTAATCACGACGTAATGTATTACGGCACAGGAGAAGCATCCGGCAATTCAACGGGAATTGATGGCATCGGAATTTATAAAAGTACAGACCGGGGTAAAAGCTGGTTTTTACTTGAAAATTCCAGCATCCCTGCCCTATCCAAAAGCTGGGACATTAAACATTCGCTTACCGATAGAAACACCTTTTACATAGGCACTGAGAATAACGGGCTTTATTGCAGTAAAGATGGTGGTGAAAGCTTTGTGCAACTTTTTTCAGCCGGCAGGGATGTGAACGACATCGAGGTTTTTGAAGACAGCGTGCTGCTTTATGCCGCTGCCCGCGACGGTGTGTATGAGGTGAATGAAAACAGCGGTCAAAGAACATTGTTAAGTGCCTCTTTCTCACCCGCACCCAGCACGGCCAGTAGAATGCTGCTTGCATCTTGTAAAAACCACCCGAATGTGTTGTATTGCCAGCAAACTGACAACAACGGCCAATCCATGGCTGCCCAATATAAAAGTTCCGATCGCGGAAAAACATGGACCCCATTTAATGGGCCTGATGACATTGTAGGTTACAACCAAGCTTGGTATGATCTATTGCTTGAGGTACATCCCGATGATTCAAACTTTCTTTTTGCCGGCGGTGTAAGAACGGCCTATAGCACTGATGGGGGCCAAAGCTGGAAAGAAGCCAGCCATGGTCATGTCGATATCCATTCGCTGATCTGGAAAGCCAACAATACCAAATTTTGGGTGGGTAGCGATGGAGGATTGCATGAATTCAATGTTTCCAATCCGGAAGGAAATTTGGTGAGCAAGAACAATGGGTACAATGTGACCCAATTCTACGCAGGTTACTTTTTCCCCGATCATGCGCACACCATAGGCGGTACGCAAGACAACAACACCCTTTACGGGCCTAATGGCGGAAACATCAATGTCTCCGTTCTAGGCGGTGATGGTGCCTATTGTTTTGTCAGCCACCAGGATGATCGCCTCCTTTACGCATCATGGCAAAATGCCAACTTGCATCGTTTCACCAATGGTCCTTTTGGCGGAAGAACACGCATTGACAGAGGGTTTAAGGCCAGCAATGAAACGGTTTGGTTCATCAACCCGTACACCATCAACCCGGCTGATGGAACACAGCTATATCACACCACCTACCGCGGACTATGGAGAAGCCTTAACATGGGAAGCACCTGGGATAAAATAACGGCAACCAATCTCCCAGGTCAATTCTACAGTGTAACTGCATCGAATGATTTTGATCCCGTTGTTTATTTTGGAGGGGCGGCCTCCATCATTTATCGCATTGACAGTGCCCGTTCAGCAGCGGCCGGCACGGAAAAGGGATTCATCCAAGGCAGACCCATTCAAGCTTTGGGTGGCTTCACCAGCTGCATCGAGATCAACCCGCAGAATAAGAACTCAATTGTGGTTGGTTTTTCTAATGTGGACACCGACAGCAGGATTTGGAAAATCGTTAACACCCATACCGATGATTTTAGTTGGGTAGACATCAGTGGTAATTTGCCCGTAGGATTGCCGGTGAACTGGGTTGAGATGGATCCACTCGATAGCAATTTCATCATGGCTGCCACGGACTTTGGTTTGTACACCACCAAAGATGGCGGAATTAACTGGGTTAAAGAAAGCGCCATTCCCGATGTGAGCATTCATCAAATCAGGCTGAGGGAAGATGATGGCACCCTGTACATCTATACCCACGGAAGAGGCATATGGAAAGCCGACATCTACGATCCAGCCAATGTTGCAGATGCTACCATGGAGACTAAACCACTTCAGCTATACCCCAATCCTACCCGTGATTACCTGAACATCCCCAATGAGCTTTCAGTTGAAGAAGTCCAAATTTTCACCCTCAGCGGTGAGTTGGTGGGAACAACAAATCAGCAAAAGATTGATGTGAGATCGCTGAAATCAGGACTGTATATACTTCACCTGATAGCCGATGGAAGACGCTACAGTAGTAAGTGGATAAAAAACTAGGAGCCTAGCGAGGGTATTGATCCATTAATGCCAGCACATATCTTCTGGCATTTTGTATGCTCTTCCAACTTTCAGGATCTTTAAACTTAAGGAGCCAACTCCTGAATCGTGCTCTGAGTTCAAGTGCCACGTCGAACCAAAGAACAGCTATTACACCGGAAAGCAGCAGTGTAATCCATAGTAAAAAGGCCATTTTAACACCTAGCAATAAAGAGCCGAGCAAAAGAAAACCAATGCTCATCACAATGGCCAGGATTACTTGAAAACCAATGTGGGTGGCATCATAAAAGATTGGGTCTTTTGTGAGCTTTTCAGTCAGCCGCCAAGAAAGCAACCAACACAGTCCGTTGCTCAGCAAACCAAGCACCGCAGGAATTAGCAGCAAAGGAAACAACAGCACCTTGAGCCATAAGTAATGAGCAGGGGCAAAAGCAATTTCCTCCTGTTTGTGATCGCGAAGCAAATCTATGTAGCGCAAAACAGCCTTGCTCTCAGTACTGGATCGATTCTCTTTTTTAAAAATGTGATTGGCAAATTCGGCCGCAGCCTTTTCCAATTGAAAGCGATCAGGGCTTCGCCGCCTCTGACGCAGGGGGTGGTGAGGGCATTCATTTCGCGCCATTTCCAACAACACTTCCGATTCAGATAAATAATCATGCTCATCGAGACAAATAATTTGCGATCGCATGCGTTTTTCAAGTTCAGCACTCATTTCGCTCACCGTTTCATTGGGTTCCCGATCCCATTGATCCACCCAATCCTGCGCTCTGATTGGCTTGCCAAACTGAACAATCACATCCTTTCTCAACCCTTTAAAAAAAGTATAATTGACACCCGTAGGCACGATGTGTAAATCAAAAGTCTTACCCGAACGCTTTTCCATTTCAAGGCTGATAGCCGCCGTACCTTTCTTAATGGGTAAAAGTGTTTTTGCCATGCTTGCGGCTGCTTCTGAGAAAATGAGCAGGGCATACTTTTTCTGTAAAAACCCAAAGGCCTCATCCATGCTTTCCTGGTTTTTTTTACGGGCCAATTGTGCGTTGTTGCGCGCATCACGTTGCCGGAATATGGGGAAAAGACGCAATTGCCGCAGCACTTTGTTGGCCAGGGGGTGATTGAATACATCTCCTCGCACAAAAATTTGAACCACCCGGTTGAGCGTTTTGTGAATGACTACCCCATCGAGAAAAGAGTTGCTGTGATTGCTGGCCAGCATCACCGGTTTATCTCGAGGGATATGCTCTATGCCACTGACATAAATGTGTCTGAAGAAAATTCGAAAGCTATAGTCGAGGCTACGGTAGATAAGCCAAAACAAAAATTCCATAGCAATTATTTTATGATAACGGTCCCAAAAATTCCCGCAATTCTAAGGCGTTTTTCCAGTAAATCTCGCTGAATGAGCATAATTTCCTGCAATTCTTCTTCACTGGAAGCGCCCTTCATCCGATCTTGATTCATTTCAATTTCCTGCTCCAGTATGCGCATCTTAATCAGGTTTAGATTTTGAACAATCACCTTTCTGAACTGGTCTTCCGGCTTCTGTACGATGATGTCATATTTTTTCCAGTTCTCGCTTAAATGCTCCTTATCAAAGAGCATATCTGCAAGTAATTGCCCCAATTCAGGATCTTCTTGAAGGTGAACAATCAGCTCAGAGGTGGAAATAAAAGGATCTTCCAGGGCTTTATCGACAATTTTCTGCAAGCGTGGATCACTGAGCTTAATGCCGTCCAACTCCAGTTCTTCAAGAATGAAATCGCGAACAATCCTGCGGTCTTCTTCTTCGTTCACAACCTCATCTCCATATCGTAGCATGAGGCTAACCAGCGATTTATGAAGATTGAGATCATTGCTCTCCGTGAGTTCACGAATGAGCTCATCATCTGTTTTAACAACTTCAGAAGGCTGCGGAGTCTCCTTTGTTTGGGCTGTTTGATTATTTCTTTGTCGCCTTTGCTTCCTCGCCTCTGCAGCCAGTATTTCTTCTTCCACACCAAGAGCTTCGGCGGTGGTTTTGTAGTAGAAGGTGGCGCGTATTTTATCGGGTATTTTTAGAATATCGGCCACCAATTCGCGAATGGCTTCGGCTTTACGAATGGGGTCTGCACCAGCCTCCTGCCTGAGAACACCGGCCTTGAACAAAATAAAATCCTTGCTATTTTTCTCGATGTACTGTTCAAAACCTTCACGGCCCACCTGCTGGCAGTAGCTATCGGGATCATGCCCGTCGGGCAATACCACCACCGATGCTTGTAAGCCTCCAGTAAGAATAATTTCCACGCCCCTCAGCGCTGCCTTTACGCCTGCGTTGTCACCATCGTAAAGCACCACCACATTTCTACTGAAACGCCCGATGAGTCTTACCTGGTCCTCGGTAAGAGCGGTTCCCGATGATGCCACTACATTCTCAATGCCCGCCTGATGAAGCGTTAACACATCCATGTATCCTTCGGTGAGAATGCAAAAATCCTTTTCCTTCACCGATTTACGTGCCAGATGCATTCCGTAGAGTATGCGCGACTTCTTATAAATTTCATTCTCCGGACTATTGATATATTTCGGAGAATTGTCTTCCTTCAATCGCCTTGCACCGAAGCCCACCACCCTTCCACTCAGATCGGCTATGGGAAAAATAACCCGATCGCGATAGGCATCGTAATACCTTCTTGATTCGTCCTTTGCTTCATCACGTTGTTTGATCAAACCAGATTCGAGCAGTATTTCTTCACTGAAAGCATTTTTTCTCGCATCATTTAAAAATGCATCCCAGCTATCTGGAGCATAACCGAGTGCAAAATCTTCGATGGTTGAAGAACGGAGACCTCTTTCCTCGAAATAAGATTTGCCAACTGCTTTCCCCTGAGCGGTGTCCATTTGCTGTCGAAACCATTTCACCGCGTAAGCACAAGCTGCAATGAGACTTTCGCGCTTCTTACGGTGCTCGTCGCTTTCCACCGGGCTCTCATCTTCTTCAATGGGAATATTGTATTTCTGAGCCACGAAGCGAACCGCATCGGTGAAACTCATGTTCTCATATTCCATCACAAAATTGAGCAGGTTTCCACCCTTGCCGCAACCAAAACAATGGTAAATACCCTTGGCAGGTGACACGCTAAAAGAGGGAGTCTTCTCGTTGTGAAATGGACACAGTCCCAACATACTCGCGCCTCTTTTTTTAAGGCCCACATAATTCCCCACCACTTCCTCTATGGGAACTGTTTCCAGTATACGGTCGATGGTGCTGCTCTTGATCAAATCAATGGCGAAGATGCCTTTTCAAACTTACTTTAAATCAGCTAATATTGAAAAATGAGTCTAAAAGACCGCTTAAAAGAGTTATCGGATGTTCATTTTGGATGGGTGCGTTCTGTACGAAGGCATTTGCACCAATATCCCGAATTGAGTTTCAAGGAATATGAAACTGCCAAATTCATTGAGCAGAAACTGGCAGAAATCGGCCTGACTGAATGGGAAAGATGCGCTGAAACAGGCATTACCGGAGTGATTGAAGGTCTGGAAGGAGGACCGGTGGTAGCGCTTCGCGCAGATATTGATGCGCTGCCCATTCAGGAATTAAATGAGGTTGACTATCAATCAAAAAACGCAGCCTGCATGCATGCCTGTGGTCATGATGTGCATACCGCAAGTCTCCTCGGATGTCTGAAATTGCTTTATGAAACCCGCCAGCAATGGAAAGGCAGCATCAAATATGTATTTCAACCCGGGGAAGAACGTTTGCCCGGTGGAGCATCTCTTATGATCAAAGAAGGGGTGTTAAAAAATCCTGACGTTCGCAGCATGTATGGCCAGCATGTAATGCCGCTCATTGAAGCCGGTAAGGTTGGTTTTCGCAGTGGTTTGTACATGGCTTCTGCCGATGAGATATACATTCGTGTAAAAGGTAAAGGGGGGCATGCAGCTCATCCACACCAGGCCATTGACCCGGTTGCAGCTGCCGCCCAAATGATTATTAGCCTCCAACAAGTGGTCAGCCGTAAAGCCAAACCTGCCATGCCCTCGGTGCTTAGTTTTGGGAAAGTTCAGGCCAATGGCTCAACCAATATATTGCCAGATGAAGTGTATCTAGAAGGCACTTTTCGCACATTCGACGAAAGTTGGCGTGAAGAAGCGCACACCTGGATTAAACGGATTGCAGAACAAAGCTGTGAAGCTTTTGGTGCCACCGCAGAAGTAAATATCCAAAAAGGATATCCCCATCTAAAAAATGATGCGGAACTCACCAAAAGAAGTAAACAAGCTGCCATTGAATTACTTGGTGCAGATAAGGTAGAAGATTTAGAGCTCTGGCCTGCGGGCGAGGATTTCGCCTTTTACTCACAAGAAGTTGATAGTTGTTTTTACCGTTTGGGAATCAGAAATGAACATAAAGGCATTGTACATAACCTGCATACCCCTTATTTTGATATTGATGAAGAAGCGCTTAAAACCGGCATGCTACTGATGAGCTGGCTCGCAATCAATGAAATGCAGCATCTTTCTCATGCCGATTGATCACCAGAAAACAGGGAAATGGGGAGAAGACCTTGCTCGTCGTTTTCTTGAAAAAAAAGGGTACTCCATATTGGCTCGTAATTATCGCAATGGCAGACAAGAAATTGACTTGATCGCGCGCATAGGTAATGAGCTGGTATTTGTGGAAGTTAAAACCCGAAAAAACAATGATTTTGGCTTTCCCGAAGAATGGGTGGATGAACAGAAGATCAAACACATTTTCAATGCAGCAGATGCTTACGTTTTGGAGAATGAATTGCAGGGTGAACTCCGTTTCGACATCATTGCCATTACCGGAACCAACGAAACAAGTGTCGAAATCGAGCATATTGAAGATGCATTCTGGCCCGGTTGGTGAACAAGCGTGAAAGCTGTGCTTGCTGATCAGAAATCGATGCCGGGTATTTCTACTTCTTCGCCTTCTTGCCAGGCTTCGTCTGGATTGTAATCCTTGCAATCCAGTTGAATACTCATTTTCACCTCCGGCTCTTTCCATTCGCTAAAGTTCATTTCATAAGGAGGCTTTTTGTAGACCTTGTTCATGTAATAAGCGAAAATGGGTAAAGCCATGCTGGCTCCTTGTCCCATGGCCATGCTCCTAAAATGAACCTGACGATCTTCTGCACCCACCCAACAGCCACTTACAAGGTCAGGTGTGATCCCCATGAACCAACCATCGCTGTTGTTTTGGGTCGTGCCTGTTTTTCCTCCGAGCACTTTATCGTAGCCTATGTTGTATCGAAATCTGAGTCGGCCCGCAGTGCCAGGTGGGGTGGCCACTTTTTCTAGCATCTTCACCATTACATAAGCCGTTTGTTCACGCATGGCCTCGTGCTGCTCAGGAACAAATTCGGCCAAAAGGTTGCCGTGTTTGTCTTCGATGCGCGTGACAAAAATTGGCTGGGTCCAGGTTCCGTTATTCACGAAAGTAGAATAAGCACCAACCATCTCAATCACACTTAAGTCCATTACTCCCAGACAAATAGAAGGATAGGGGACAAATTTCTTCGTATCTATGCCTAGCTTACCTGCCAACTCTTGAACCGCATAAGGCGAACGCGGACCAAGCTTTTTCATCACTCTGGCGGTAACCGTATTGATCGATTGTTGCAAGCCTTTATACAAAGTCATTTCATCCTCCTCAATTTTCCCAGAATTCTTGGGTGTCCACGTTTTTCCATCGTCGGTTTCTAGCGTAACGGGCCCCGTGGCCACTTTATCACAGGGCTGTATCAATTCATCATCCAGTGCCCTTGCATAAACAAGAGGCTTGAAGGTAGAACCCACCTGGCGGTTTGCCCTGCTGTTTACATGATCGTATTGAAAATACTTGTGATTGATCCCGCCAACCCACGCCTTGATATGGCCTGTGTGTGGATCCATGCTCATAAAGCCGGCATGCAAAATACTCTTGTAGTACTTCAAGGAGTCAATGGCGCTCATGACGGTATCTATTTCACCATTCCAGCTGAACACACGCATGGAGTGTTTGATGCTCATCTCTTTGATGATGGCATCGTGCTGGTCGGCTCCCAGTCTTTTTTTCAGCCGCTGATAGGTAGGCGTTCGGCGGATGTGTTTTTCCACTTAAGTTTTATCAACCATCCAGGGATTTTCTTCATCTCTCCATGGATCCTGCTTAAGGCGCGAATACTCACCAAAAAACGCCTTTTGCAAACTTTTCATATGCTCTTCAACTGCTTGTTCTGCATAAAGCTGAAGCTTGCTATCAAGGGTGGTATAAATCTTCAGTCCATCGCTATAGAGGTTGTAACCATTTTCACTGCACCACTCCTTCATGTACTCACGGAGATATTCCCGAAAATAGGTGGCCAAACCTTCGTTGTGAGAAACCACCGTATAATCCAATACAATATCCAGTTTTTTAAGGCTATCTGAAGTAATTGACTCCATGTAGCCGTATTTATTCATTTGGTTCAATACCGTATTTCTGCGGTTGAAGGCCTTTTCATAATTATTCACGGGATTGTATGTTCCGCTGGCCTTTAACATGCCTACCAACATCGCCCCTTCTTCAATGCGCAATTCAGAGGTTGGCTTATTAAAAAAGCGATTGGCAGCCGATTTAATGCCATAGCTGTTCCCCCAAGGCACCGTGTTGAAATACATGAGTATGATTTCATTCTTGGTGTAACGGCGCTCCAATTCAACTGCAATGATCCATTCCTTGAATTTCTGTAAAACCCTTTCAGCCAAGTTTCTCTTTTTAGGATGGAATAGGTTTTTAGCCAATTGTTGGGTGATGGTACTTGCCCCACCTTTTTTACCCAAAAAAATCAAAGCTCTGGCGAGACTTCG
>CAZYJD010000023.1:0-26960 GCA_964647785.1 uncultured Chitinophagaceae bacterium | reverse complement strand
GAATACTTGAATGGCTCCTTTATTTTTCATCTATTATGACGGTTTCCTTTTATTTTAGAAGTCGGCAAAAGTACTGTTTTATTGAAAAAACTAAAAGTTGAATGATGCTAACGATTAACCTCTATAAAGCGCTCGATATCGAGGCTTTTACCCAACAACATGAGAATGTCTTCATCTTTGACCACGGTATCGCCCTTTGGCACGCCAATTAAATGCCTCTCCAAAACGGGTTCTCCTTTGCGCATGACCTCAAATTCACGTTTAATTGAAATGAGGTTGATGCTGTATTTATCTCGAAAGCCAATGTCATGGACACCTCGATTAATAATGGCCTTTGGCGCAATGACCTCTGAAATTTCAAAGCCATCTGGCAATTGTAAAACGGTATTGATATTGGGATGAAGCAGCCTTTCTGCAACAATGGCTCCCACCTCTTCTTCGGGAGAAAGAATTTGGGTTACGCCTATTTTCTCCAGGATACGCCTTTGATTTTTGGTTGAAGCCCTGGCAATGATATTCTGGATGCCAAGATCCATCAAATGTGTAACAGTGAGTACCAAGGCTTCAAAATTTTCGCCGATCGCCACCACCACCGCATCCATGGCATCTAGCCGCTGGCTTTGCAGGGCCTTGAAATCTGTTGCGTCCATCACCACCGGATAGGCGACATCATCGCGCAACTGATCCACATTGTTTTCAATCAGATCAATGGCGATAACTTCCGCCCCACGCTCTGAAAGTTTTCTGGCAATTCTGCTGCCAAACCTTCCGAGACCTATTACTGCAAACTTATAATTCATGCTTTGATGATTCTTTCCAAATGATGTGATATGATCGTTAGTCCGTTATCCAATTGCTGGTTGTTCATAATCACCAGGTCAACCTCTTCTTTATAAGGCTCCAAGTACTTTTGATAAGCCGGCATCACGTGCTCTGTCCATTGATACATGACCATATCTCGATCCATGCCACGCTCGTTTACGTCGCGCTGTATGCGTCGTTCCAACTTGATGTCATGCTCGGCATCGATGTACAATTTTAAATCAAACATGGAAGATAGCCTCGCATCATTGTAGATGAATAATCCTTCTACAATTAACACTGGGGCAGGTATGAGCCTGAACGTTTGAGGGAATTTCGATGGATTGTTGAAGGTGTATTCGATCAGCTCAACTTCTTTCCCTTTCTTCAATTTTCTTAAATCGCCATGCAAGCGCTTAAAATCAATTCCTTCGGGAAGATCAAAATTAATCATACCCCTCGCATCTCTTAGCTGCTCTGAAGCAGGCTTGTAATAATGATCTTGAGAGATCACACATAACTCACTCGGCTTAAACTGATCTGTAAGCCGCTTGATGAATGTGGTTTTTCCCGAGGCGCTCCCTCCTGCTATTCCTACTAAATACACGATGCAATTAAAGGGTCAAATTTAATTCAGATCTTGTTGTTGTGCGAATGGCGTAACCATTTTCCCTCGATTTGTCGTTCATCGAAAATGAAGGCTATACCATGGAAACTTTTAAATTTTTTTTAGTTTCCTGAAAACCACTCAATTAATATTGCAGCCGTTTTGAGTAGGGTTGATCGCATACTGGAAATTACCACGGCCCTTTTTATGCGTTATGGAATCCGTAGGGTGTCAATGGACGATGTAGCCAAAGAAGCCGGAGTGAGTAAGAAAACTCTGTATTCCTATTTCAACGATAAGAAAGAACTGGTTTTTGAAACCCTGAATAGGCATTTCAATTCGGAACAAAAACATTGTTCGGCCACCTTCGAACAAATTGAACATCCGGTGGCCCAGATACTCGAACTTTCACAATACGTGCTTCAGCAACTTAAAAGCACCAACCCCGTAATGGTGCAAGATCTTAAAAAGTTCTTTCCCCGCAGCTGGGAGCTGTTCAGAAAATACCGGCAGGAATACGTCATGGGTTTCATGATTGCCAATTTGAGTAAAGGACAGTCGCTAAACTTATACCGCAAGAACTTTCACCCTGAAATCATTGCCCGGGTGTACGTGAACAACATATCGCTCGCCATTGAGCAAGACACTGTTTCTGCGAACAAGCTGTTGCTTAGCGAAACCATTTCTGAGATCATTCGTTACCACCTCTATGGCATTTGCACCCCAAAGGGCATTCAATATTTCGAAGAAAACATCAACAAAATTTGACATGTATAAAAAAACCCTTCATTTGCTCATTTTGATTTTGTTCATTCCGGGTCTAACCAATGCCCAAAACATGCGCTCATTCAGCCTTGAACAAGCCATTTCGTATGCATTGGAGCACCAGCCTGAACTGATCAAAAGTAATCTGGAAATAGAAATAGCTGAAAGAAAGGTTCAGGAAACCGCCGCCATTGGATTGCCACAGGTAAGTGGAAGTTTTGATTTCCGACAGAACATTGAATTACCGGTTTTTATTTTCCCCAACCCCGCCACGGGCGAACAAACCGCCTTTCGTGTTGGTCAAAACTACACCAATGCATTGAACCTACAGGCTTCTCAGCTAATTTTTGATGGTCAGTACTTCTTAGGGCTGAAAGCTGCCTCGAAATACGTAGATGTATCAAAAAAGATGAAGGATCTGACAGAGCGGGATATCCGTTTAAATGTGATCAATGCTTATCACATGGCATTAATTACCGAAGAAAACGTCAGACTCATTGATGTAAACATCAAAACCCTACAAGAAAGTGTACGCCAAACCCAATTGCTCTACGAACAGGGCTTTGCCGAAAAAATTGATGCAGAGCGGGTAAAACTGGCCTTGTTCAATCTTCAAACTCAAAAAAAGAATCTCGAGGAACAACAGCATGCGGCCATAAGGCTCATGAAATTCCACATGGGTATGGAAGATCAGCAGGCATTGTTGCTCACAGACTCCATTTCAGGACTCTTTGAGAAAGCAAAATCTGGGCTCGATGAACAAAATGCATCTCATGAACAACGAGCCGAGTATCAATTGCTCACTGCCCAACAAGAGCTGAATAAGCTCGACCGAAAAAGATACATTGTTAACCGATATCCAAGCCTAAGCGCCTTCTACAACTATCAGCAAAACAACTTTTCTGATGAGCTTACCTTCGATCCATGGTTCCAAACCCAACTATGGGGTTTGAATTTGCGCATTCCCATTTTCTCGGGGGGCAGCAACCAAGCAGTATTGCGCCAAAAGGAGATCGAAATAAAAAAAACACAACAAGACATGCGTAGTTTTCTTATGCTTTCGCAAATGCAATTTGAAAACACCAAAGCCAATATTGCCCTGAATCTCTCCGATATAGAACTCCAAAAAAGCAACCTGAGCCTGGCCCAATCAGTGCTTGAATCAGCCAATCTCCGTTTTGCAAAAGGCACCGGCAGCATTCTTGATATGCTCAATGCTCAACAAGAATTACGCACGGCCAGAACCAACTATTTGGGAGCCCTCTACGGATTTCTGAACGCCTACACTGAATTACAAAAAATACAAGGAAAACTTTAAGCCTATTACCCCATGAAACAACTCCTTTTAATTTTCAGCGCCACTGCACTCCTAATGGCCTGCGGTAAGGAAACCGACAACTCGCTTGATGGCAAGAAAAAGGAACTTGAAAAAGTTCGCAAAGAAATTGCTCAGCTTCAATCGAAAGCCAAAATGCTTGAATCAGAAATAGATCAACTGGATACCAATGCTGTCATCGGCGGAATTGCTGTTCGCGTAGACACTTTGAAATACAAACCTTTTAAGAATCCTTTTCAGGTACAAGGACTGGTTTCTGCTGATGACAATGTAAATCTTGCACCAGAAGTGGGTGGAAATATTGTGAACATTCGCGTACGAGAAGGACAAAAAGTAACCAAAGGCCAAACCCTGTTGAGCATAGATGCCTCTGCCATGAGCGCCCAAATTGATGAACTTGAAAAAGCGCTCGAACTGGCCACGGTAACTTACAATAAACAAAGAGCGCTTTGGGAGGAAAGGGTTGGCACTGAGTTGCAATACCTCCAGGCCAGAAACAACATGGAAAGTCTACAAAAACGTCTGGAGTCGTCCAGGATACAACTATCAAAATTTAGCATTCAAAGTCCGGTGAGTGGAACCGTAGATGCCTTGTTCATGAATGCAGGTGACTTTGCAGCACCCGGCATGCCCATTTTGCGAATTGTAGGCGGAAAAAGTTTGAAAATTCAGGCCGATATCAGCGAGAAGTACCTTCGATCAATGAAAGTAGGTGATGTGGTAGAGGTTTACTACCCGGCTCTCAAACTGGGACATCAAGAAAAAGTTTCTGCTGTTGGAAGTTACATCAACCCCAACAACCGAACGTTTGCTACTTTCATTGAACCCTCTTCCTTGTTGAATGAACTCAAGCCTAATTTATTGGCCATCGTTACTGCTTATGACTACGAAGCTGATCAAGCCCTAAGTGTACCAACGAAATTGATTAGAAATGACGGTAATTCGAGCTATATCATGCTGGCCAGACCACAGGAAGATGGATCATACGTTGCGCTCAGACAAAGCATTACCATTGAACAATCATTTGCCTCTAGGAGCATTGTGTCCGGAGGCCTCCAAGAAGGTGATTTAGTGATTACCGAAGGATACCAAAAAGTAATACAAGGCGATCGCCTCGAAATCATTCCATAACAAGCGCGTCATGTCATCAAACAATTTAAAAGAATTTCGACTCAGCTCTTGGGCGGTGAACAACCGCATCAGTGTATATGTCATGATCTTCATCATCGCCGTGGTGGGTTCACTTTCATACAAAAACATGCCCAAAGAGAGTTTCCCCGAAATCAAAATTCCCACCATTTACATCAACACTCCTTACCCGGGGAATAGCCCGGTAGATATGGAGAACCTTGTAACCCGTCCCATCGAAAAGGAGTTGCAGGGAATCAATGGAATTAGTAAGCTAAAGTCGACCAGTATCCAGGATTTCTCCATCATTATTGCCGAATTTGATCTGGATGTTGACCCCAGCGAGGCACTGGCAGATGTAAAAGATGCCGTTGATAAGGCTAAAAGTGATTTGCCCCAAGATCTTCCCGCAGATCCAAATGTGATGGAGCTCGATTTCTCCGAGATGCCTGTGATGAACGTAAACATCTCTGGAGATTACCCCTATGCCAAACTGAAGGAATATGCCGAATTGCTGCAAGAAAAGATTGAAAAACTGCCAGAAATTAACAAGGTAGACATTGCTGGTCTTCAGGAAAATGAAGTGGAAGTGGCCATTGATAAATTGAAAATGGAGGCTTTGGAAATCAGTCTTACGGATGTTGAACGCGCCATACAGGGCGAAAACATCTCCATGAGTGGTGGGGATATCCAGAGCATTGAAGGTTCAGACATCACGCGCCGAAGTCTGAGAATTGATGGAGAGTTCAATCACTACAGTGAGATTGAAAATATCATTGTTAAGAATGAGGATCAAAATATTGTTTATCTCAGAGACATTGGAAGCGTGCACTACGGACCAAAAGAGCCAGTGAGTTTTGCACGACTTGACGGGCAGCCTGTGCTCACCTTGGACGTGAAGAAAAAAACAGGCTCCAATCTTCTAAAGGCCTCTGATCAAATCAAAGTAATTGTTGAAAATGCCATGGAGAAAGAACTCCCGGCCGAGCTGAAAGTAACAATTACCAATGATCAAAGTACATTCACACGCGACATGGTTTCCAACCTTGAAAACAGCATCATCATGGGAGTGCTTCTTGTGGTACTGGTGCTCATGTTTTTTCTCGGATTGCGAAATGCCATGTTTGTTGGAATTGCCATTCCACTGAGCATGCTTATGGGAATAGCCATTTTGAATTTTGGAGGAAACACCCTCAATATGATGGTGTTATTTTCGCTCATTCTCGCTCTGGGCATGCTGGTTGACAATGGAATTGTGGTGGTTGAAAATATCTTCCGCCTTCGATTTGAACAAGGACTTGACCAGGAAAATGCGAGTAAACAAGGGGTGGGCGAAGTGGCCATGCCAATCATTTCTTCAACGGCCACCACATTGGCAGCATTTCTTCCGTTGCTCTTCTGGAAAGATATCATCGGCGAGTTCATGAAATTCTTGCCGATTACCCTCATCATTGTGTTGGCTTCCTCGCTCTTTGTGGCTTTGGTCGTAAATCCGGTACTAACGGCTGATTACATGAAGAACCTCAATACAAAATCGAGTTCGGTCCGTTCTTTCTGGATGCGAAACATCGTGCTGGGGGTTCTTGCCACATTGTTCTATCTCAGCGGTCAAATGGCCATGTTAGGAGGCCTTTTTGTATCTGCCATTTTACTCTCCGTGCTTTATCGATTTGCACTGAAACCTGGCGGAGATGCCTTCATGAGCAAGGTGATGCCTAAAATAGAAACCTTCTATTACCGTTCGGCCAAATTCGCCTTAACCGGTTATCGCCCTGTGCTTTTTGTGATTGGCACATTCTTACTGCTCATCTTGAGCATAGTTTTCTTCGTGGCAAGCAATCCTAAAGTTACTTTTTTCCCGGATAATGAACCACGCCAAGTCAACTTATTCATTGAAGCACCTTTGGGTACTGATATCATTGAAACCAATGCCATCACCCAAAAGATTGAAAAGATGGTGAACCGAACCATTCAACCGAATAAGAACATCGTGGAAGCAGTTTTGGCACAGGTGGGTGAGCGCACAAGCGACCCCAATGAAGGACCGCAGGCAGGTTCTTCGCCTCACAAAGCGAGAATCACGGTTAGTTTCCTCGAATTTGCCAAACGTCAGGCGCTCAGTGATATCAGCACCAGCAAGATCATGTCGGAAATCAAAGATGCCGTTGAAAGCTTCCCTGAAGCGAACATCACTATTGCCAAAGACAACACGGGGCCTCCCGTGGGTAAACCCATCAATATCGAAGTGAAAGGAGAAGATTATCTCGAATTGATTGCTTATGTAGAAGAGCTTAAAAAGATTCTGGAAGATGCCAATGTGCCCGGAGTAGATCAACTAAAAACAGACCTGGAGTTGGGCAAACCCATGCTAGAAATCAGCATCAATCGCGAAGCTGCGCGCCGCTTTAACGTAAGCACCATGCAGATCGCCTCAGAGATAAGAACGGCACTTCAAGGAAAAGAGATTAGCAAATACAAAGAAGGTGAAGACGATTATGAAATCAATTTGCGCTTCAGCGAACAATACCGCTACAATCTGAGCAATTTGCTTAACACCAAGGTAACCTTCCGCAATCAATCGAATGGTAGAATCGCACAAGTACCGATTTCTGCAGTATCAGACATCCGCTTTAACAGCACTTATGGTACAGTGAGAAGAAATGATATGGACCGCGTTATAACCATTTTCTCAGAAGTGCGTGAAGGATATAATGCGAATGAGATCGTTGCACAATACAAACAGATTCTTGCCAACAGCCCGGAAAAACCCGGTTATGAGTTCAAATTTACCGGAGAGCAGGAAGAGCAAAGCAAATCCATGGCTTTTCTATCAACCGCCATGTTATTGGCAGTTTTCATGATCTTTTTAATCATTGTAACGCAATTCAACAGCGTGGTGGGGCCGCTCATCATCATGCTATCCGTCCTATTTAGCACCATCGGGGTGTTTTTAGGTTTCGGTATTTTCGGAATGAGTTTCAGCATCTTGATGTGTGGTATTGGCATCATATCATTGGCAGGAGTGGTGGTGAACAATGCCATTGTTTTAATTGATTACACAAACCTCTTACGTCAAAGACGCAGAGAAGTACTATCCATACCAAAAGGTGAATTTCTGCCAGACGACGAAATACTCGGCACCATACTGGAAGCTGGGAAAACCCGTCTTCGACCGGTATTGCTAACTGCAATTACTACCGTGCTTGGTTTGATCCCTCTTGCGATTGGTTTGAATATCGATTTCTTTGGGTTGCTCTCCTCGTTTGAGCCATCGATCTATTTCGGAGGAGACAATGCCTCATTTTGGGGCCCGATGGCATGGACGGTTATCTTCGGTCTCACTTTTGCGACCTTCCTAACACTCATTATTGTTCCGGTGATGTACCTCATTGCCGATAGGGCAACCATAAGGGTGAAAGGCTGGTTTAACAAACAATGATGTTTATTCGACAAGAAGATTGAACGAACTTTTTGAAGCCCTCGGTAGGGTTATTAATTTTGCGCCATGAAAAAAAGCAGCCGAAAGTTTTTAGAAACCTATCTCAATAACGCTTCACCAACAGGTTTTGAGCAGTCGGGCCAGCAAATCTGGCTCGATTACATCAGGCCATTCATAGATGAATACATTTCTGATACCTATGGCAGTATTGCCGGTGTCATAAATCCGGGTAAAGATTACAAAGTTGTAATTGAAGCCCATGCCGATGAAATCAGCTGGTTTGTTAATTACATCAGTCCCGAAGGTTACATCTACGTATGCAGAAATGGTGGGTCAGATCACCAAATTGCGCCCAGCATGCGCGTAAACCTGCACACAGCCAAAGGTGTTGTAAAAGGTATTTTTGGTTGGCCTGCAATTCATGTTCGCGACCGATCAAAAGAACCAGTTCCCAACTTGCAAAACATCTTCATTGATTTAGGGGCAAAAGACAAAGCTGAGGTTGAAGCCATGGGCGTGCATGTTGGAACGGTAATTACTTTTGAAGATGAGCTGATGGAGCTCAACAAAGATTATCTTGTTGGTCGGGCACTTGACAACAGGATTGGTGGCTTTATGATTGCTGAAGTTGCCAGAATGCTGCATGAAAATAAGGTTAAGCTGCCTTTTACACTATATGTGGTGAACTCTGTTCAAGAAGAAATTGGCTTGCGCGGCGCTGAAATGATTAGCAGACGCATCAAACCCGATGTTGCAATTGTTACCGATGTCACCCACGATACCGCTTCTCCGGCTTATGATAAAAAATCTCAGGGAGATATCAGATGCGGCAATGGCCCCACCCTCTCATATGGCCCCGCAGTTCAAAACAACCTGTTGAAAATGATCATAGAAGTGGCTGAAAAGAAAAAAATACCATTCCAGCGTGCAGCGGCCTCAAGATCTACCGGAACCGATACCGATGCTTTTGCTTACAGTGATATAGGGGTGGCTTCTGCTCTTATTTCACTCCCATTGAAATACATGCATACCACCGTTGAAACTGTGCACAAGAGTGATATCGAAGAAGTAATAAAATTAATGTATGAATTCCTCGTTCAATTGAAAAGTGGGCACGACTTCAGATACATCATTTAATTTAGGAAATAGAAAAACAGCTAAAGAAATGAATATGAATAAAATCAGATTAACTATTGCTGCCATGGGAATGGCACTCGTTCTGCTACCTTCATGCGTGAGTAAGAAAAAATATCGCGGTCTTTTGGGCGATTATGACCAAATAAAAATTCTATACCAGAGCTCCCAGAAAGATGCAGAATTCTGCGAAAAAGAACTGCTTTCAGCCAAAAAACAAATTGAAGAAAATGCAAAACTGATTGCACGTCTTGAAGAAGAACTGAACTTCTTGAAAAATACCAACACCAATTTACTCACCCAAATGTCAGATCTACAGGTGGTTACCAAGGCTGGTGCTGAAAGCATTAAAAAATCGCTTGAAGTTCTTGATCAACAAAACAAGTACATCAAAGACCTGAATGAAGGGATACAGCGCAAAGACAGCATCAACCTTGTGTTGGCTTCTAATTTAAAACGATCGCTGGCTGATGTAAATGATGAGGATGTACAAATTGAAGTGAAAGGTGGAGTGGTTTATGTTTCACTTTCAGACAAACTGCTTTTCAGAACTGCCTCTGCTGTCATTAATCCTGCAGCCAAGCAAATACTTGAAAAAATTGCTAGCATCGTAAAAGATCACAATGAACTCGATGTGATGGTGCAAGGACATACAGACAATGTACCCATTTCATCTGATTGTGTAGCAGACAACTGGGATCTGAGCGCGAAAAGAGCCAATGCCGTGGTTCGTATGTTACAAAACGATTTCAGCATCAAACCTTCAAGATTGGTGGCCGCTGCTTGTGGTGAATACCGCCCTAAAGCAGAGAATAAAGATGTTAAAGGTCGCTCGATGAACCGCCGAACAGAAATTCTGCTCACGCCGAGATTCGATCAGTTTTTTGAACTGCTCGTTCCGCAGGAAAAGCCTTAAACTCAGTTTAAGAAGCCTAATACAATAACTTCAGTTTTTGTACCATTTCGGTGCTTGCTCTGCTGCCTTTGAGCAAGGTAAAATGTAGCACGAATTGTAAATTCTCCGCACTGAGTGAGGTGAATGCGCGGTAGTCGTCTCGGTACAGCAACGAAATAAAAACAGGCCCTCTGCGGTAATTCAACCCAAAGCCAAATTGGCCATTGTTCTCCATCACCTCTGCCAACGCATGGATGCTCAGGAATTTTCTCATATGAGATACGCCAAATTGGAAGTACTGCTCACCATTTTGATAGCTGTATACCGCGCTAGGAAACCATGCTCGATATTCTTGTTTCCCAAAATATCCGCCCAATTGTGCACTTATTTCGGGTTTTATTTTCAGCTCAATCCCTTCAAAAAGAGACACATCCTGCGGGATTAAATTTCGGGCACTTAAGCCGAAAAGCAGGTTTTTCTTTTCAAAAGTTAAGCCTGCACCTGTGCTCAGATAAGTTTGCATTTCTCTCCTTTTGGTATGCAATGCACTATCAACCATGTAAATAAAGCCACTAAAATCTTTGAATACATAATTGCCTTCGGAGGGTGGAAAAAACCTTTGATCGGTCCAGTGTCCGCTCAAGCCCATGCGAAGCACCCCGTTGTTCTTTAACTCCTTCAAATGCGAAACATAAGCATTGAAACGATTTCTACTCATCTGTTCAATCGAGCTGCGTTCATACATGACCCCCAACTGCCATGGTTTATTGATGAGAGGTGTTTCCAAGCCAATATTCAATCCGTCGTGCGCATTGATCAATGTTCGCAATTCGCCGCCAACTGCAGTAAGGGCAGGATTTAGCTGCATCAGTTGGTTCCATTGCTTGTTGTTTGATAGATCAAAATTTTGTGCGGCCATTCGGGCACTAAACAGAAGAAAAACAATTGATATGATCAGTATCCGCATTGTTTTAAATAACTTGAGATTCCAAAAATCAAATCTTCTATACACATACCGGCCATTCCTGTTTGCTCAGAAGCCAAACGAGCTGCCGCCCCATGGATCACCAATCCCAAACAAGCTGCATCTTTAACTTCCAAGCCCTGTGCAAGTAACGCCAGAATAATGCCGGTGAGCACATCACCGCTACCGGCTTTTGCCAAAGAAGGATGTCCATCGCTAAAAACATATCGGTTGCCATCGGGCGAGAACAAAACGCTGTATCCTCCCTTTAAAAGCAGGTACGCACGATGCTTATTTGCCCAGGTAGCAGCTGCTTCCATTCGCTCAAAATCATTCCTGGCAACAGTTCCCATCATCCGATCAAACTCTCCTAGATGCGGAGTATATAAAACAGCAGGTCCTCGGGGAAATTCTCTGCTCTCCGAGAGTATATTGAGCGCATCGGCATCGAGTAACAAGGGCAATTCATTATCCATGGCGTATTGAATAACCCGCTTTAGCTCTTCTTTTACAAATTGACTCTTACCAATTCCTGGCCCCGCAGCAATTGCCTTATACTTATGCTGATCCGTCTTATAAACGCACATCGCTTGTGGAACGGCTGCATGTAAAATGGGCATCAAACTTTCTTCCAGCAACACACTCACCAACCCACAACCTGCCCTCAGTGCTGATTTTGATGCCATCACCGCAGCGCCTGCCATTCCAAGGCTCCCTCCCATTAACAATGCATGTCCGAAATCACCCTTGTGGTCAAAACGTCTTCTAAGCGGGAAATGACGCAAAAACGCTTCCGGTCGTATCCATATTGTTTTAGAATCTGACTCCGGCTTTAAATAAGGAACGAGATCTATCGATACGGTTTCCCATTCACCAGTTAAGCGGTATCCTTCACGGCTAAAAAAAGAACATTTGGGCAATTCAATGCTCAACGTACGACAGGCCCGAATTGAAGGCCAATCTTCCACCAACGAGGCCCATTCAGCTGGCATGCCGCTTGGCATATCAATGCTGATAACGTTTTTTCTAAAATCATTGATGTGCTCTATCAGCCTACGCCAATCAGCCGTTAGAGGACGCTTGATTCCAGTGCCAAACAATGCATCAATGATCAAGCTGTAATGCTGCAGATCGGGTAGCTCCAGCGGTGTAAACTCTGAAATATTCTCAGGGCTGAGGCTTTTGAAAACATCCAGATTATGTTGCATTTCAACACTCATTTTCCCTACATGGAAAACTTTCACTTGCACTGAATAACCCGCTGAATGCATCATTCGAGCCATGGCAATCCCATCGCCTCCGTTATTTCCTGGACCACATAAAAAACAAAGTTGCTCCTTTTTGGTGCAGAGCTTTTTTAAATGAGACACCAGATTTCGCGAGGCTCTTTCCATGAGCTGGAGACTGGTGATCCCTTGCTCCTGCATGGTGGCAATATCCCAAGCCTTTATTTCAGATGCGGTAAGTAGCTTCACATCTTGCAATTAAATCCTTTTCAACCACAATTAATCAAATGGGTCATTTGTCAGCCCGAACTATCTTTGCAGCATGTTCGAGGATGCAGTTGGTGACAAAATATTCCGATTGGCGGGTGAAGCAGCTGATGAGTTGGGGACCGAAGCCTATGTAGTGGGGGGCTATGTAAGGGATTACATCATGGGCCGAAGCTGCACTGACCTCGACTTTGTATGCGTAGGTAGCGGCATTGAATGGGCTGAAAAGGTTGCCGCCAAACTCCATGGTCATCCTCAGGTACATGTATTCAAGAACTTCGGAACCGCTCATATCAAATTTGACCAATGGGAACTTGAATTTGTGGGAGCCCGTAAAGAAAGTTACCGCAAAGATTCACGTAAGCCGCTGGTGGAAGAAGGCAGCCTTGAAGATGATCAAAACCGCCGAGACCTAACCATTAACGCCATGGCCATTTGCCTAAACAAGGAAAATTATGGCCAATTACTGGATCCTTTTGAAGGCATTCAAGACCTACAAAACAAAATCATTCGAACGCCACTGAATCCCGATATAACTTTCAGCGATGACCCCTTGCGAATGATGCGTGCCATACGCTTTGCATCGCGCTTAGACTTTGAAATTGACCCTGAAACCCTTGAGGGCATTAAAAGAAATCATCAACGCATTGAAATTGTTAGCGCTGAACGTATCACCGATGAATTGAATAAAATCATCATGAGTGATAAACCCTCTGCCGGGTTTAAGCTCCTTTATAACACCGGACTTTTAAAGCTTATTTTTCCGGAATTAACAGCCTTGCAAGGCGTGGAAGAAAAAGAAGGCATTAGGCATAAAGACAACTTTTATCACACACTCAGCGTGCTGGATAACCTTTGTCCATTGAGCGATAACCTATGGCTTCGATGGTCAGCCATCCTTCATGACATTGCCAAACCTAAAACCAAACGATTTGAAAAAGGAAATGGATGGACCTTTCATGGGCATGAAGATAAAGGAGCCCGCATGGTTAAGCCCATTTTCAGACGCATGCGCTTACCATTGAATGAGCATATGAAATATGTCGAAAAAATGGTACGCCTTCATCTTCGTCCCATTGTGCTTGCCAAAGAAGTGGTGACCGATTCAGCTGTGAGAAGACTCATTTTTGATGCAGGTGATGACATTTGGGATTTATTGGCGTTGTGCAGAAGCGATATTACCTCGAAAAACGAGGCCCGGGTGAAGAAATTTCTACGCAATCTCAGCTTGGTGGAAGAAAAAATCAAAGATGTTGAAGAACGTGATCGAATCAGAAACTGGCAACCTCCCATTGATGGTCATGAAATCATGCAAATATTTGAATTGAAAGCTGGCAGAGAAATAGGCATATTGAAAAATAGTTTGAAAGAGGCGATTTTGGATGGGGAAGTAAAAAATAATTACAACGATGCCCTTAGTTTTGTGATTCGTAAAGGCCAGGACATGGGTCTGAAACCTATTAAGTAAAAAACAATGCTCGTTTACCGATTCAATATCATTTTTGAAGATGAAGCCGATGTTATAAGGGTGATTGATATTCAAGCCAATCAAAGCTTCTTGGATTTACACCTGGCCATACAAAAGGCCATTGGCTTTGATGCCAGCAAGCCGGCATCATTCTATCTAAGCTCTGACCACTGGAGAAAAGGCAAGGAAATTTCTTCAGAAGAAAAAGCAAATGCTGCTCTGATGGAAAAATCGCGAATGAACCAGTTCATTGCAGATCCCCATCAAAAGATCGTTTATGTTAGCGACTATGATGAGGAATGGACCCTTAGACTTTCATTGATGCGGATTCTTAAAAGTGATCCAAAATCATCTTACCCTGTGTTGGTTCGCTCGGAAGGTGAAGCACCCAAACAGTATAAAAATTTAACTCCCCTTGCCGATCCGGAAAATGAGTTTGATGCCCTGGTGAAAAGCATGCTCGGCGGCAAGGAACCCGCCAAACCGGTGGAAGGTTCCGATGAACCAAAGAAAACAACAGCTTCCATTGTTAAGAAGTTGAAAATTGAGGATGAGGAAGAAGGCTATGACGATGAAGATTACCAAACTTATGAATCTGTAGAAGGTGACGAAGCTGAAGCGGAAGATGATGACATGGATGTAAGCATGGATGAAGATGAGGATGATGACTTCAGCCTCTACGGTGAGGATGAAGAAGATTGATGCATGAAGCCTCCTCGCGTGGCCGTCATATGTGGTCCTACCGCTTCAGGGAAAACAGCCTTTGCCACCCGTGTAGCAGCTGCACTCAAAACGGAGATTATCTGTGCAGACTCCCGACAGATTTATCGGGAAATGAAAATTGGCACCGCCAGGCCCCTTGATGAAGAGATGCGCGACATCCCACACCATCTTTGTGCTTGCGCATCCATCCATGACACTTACAATGCCGGGCAATTCCAGAAAGACAGCACAGCCATAGCCAATGCATTGCTGGCTCAACAAAAAACACCTGTACTTGTGGGCGGAACCGGGCTCTACTTAAAAGCCTTCTGTGAGGGCCTATCCAACCTCCCGGAACGCAATGATGAACTCCGAGAATCGCTCTCATCCTTAGATATTGAAACCCTTCAGCAAATATTAATCGAACTTGATCCCGAGGCAGGAAAACTGGTTGATCTAATGAATCCGCAGCGAATGATCAGGGCCATTGAGTTATGTAAACTCTCGGGAAAGAGGCTTAAAGAGCTTTATGAGGTAACAAAAACTCAACCCAACTTTGAATGTGTTCTGATCGCACTTGAATGGGAACGAGATCAGCTCTATGAACGAATCAATCATCGGTGCGACCAAATGTTGGAAGCCGGGCTGCTCGAAGAAGTGAAACGTCTCCACCCATTCAAATCGCTGGAAGCTCTGCGCACGGTAGGTTATCAAGAATTTTTTTCCTATTTGGATGGTGAACTCAGCTTCCCCGAAGCAATAGAACTGTTCAAGCGAAATAGCAGAAGGTACGCCAAAAGACAGCTCACATGGTTGAGAAATCAAATGAATGTGCATTGGATTTCAGCCAAGTCAGAAAATGCGCTGAATCAAGCCATTGCACTCATCCGGTAATGGCCTTACTCCTCTCCTGTATCTCCTTTTGCTTTTCGCAAAGCAGTGATATTCATCCCGAAGCGCAGGTCAATTGAACGTGTATTCACCGGCCGAATGGGGCTGTATAGATACCACATAAAACTGCACAGGGCCTGCATTGATGCTAAGGCCGGCACCCAAATTCGCAAAACTCCTATTCATGTAAGACCAGGCCACAGAAACGCCTAAGATTCTTCTGATTTTTGAGTTCCAGCTAACGGTAAATGCAGGGTACAACTTTTTATTATACCAACTACCATATACCAACAAACCCGCATTGTGGTTTTTAAATACATTCAGATTTGCCCCTAAATAGAACTCACTGAACATCCTCGTAACATACTGTTCTTCAGAAGATTGAAGATTGAATTGATCGAGCATGGTATCGCCCAATTGCTCAAAAGAGCGCTCCCACGCCACGCTGTCATTAAAAAAGTTATCAATTTCGACGCCCTCAAACCTAAATTCTCTGCCAGGATTTTTCGATTGGAAGGTATAAGAACTCTCTTTCCAATCAATGTAACCAAGGTCTACCAAACTAGCCGATAATGTGAGTTTCTTGTTCAACTTATAGCGAGCGCCCAGATCCATTCCGAAACCATAATTCTTGAATGGGAAACGGATATTTTCTGCCTCTTTAAAATCCAAGCCGTTCGGGAAAGTATCTGGCAATTCAATACCGCCAATGGAAGAGGATACATTCACTTTCACATTACTACTTATAAGCCAGCTGTAATCATTTGGATCTGTCCTGAAGTTCAAATCCATTCTCTCAACGCTTAAATTATTGATGCCTTGATAATACTTAGCTCTCAATCCTATGGTCAACTTATCCGTGAACTCTCTGCTCCAGCCGATACCGGTTTCCAGGTATTGCAACACATCAAAGCCAAACCCAAAATTGAAGTCTTTTCCAAGATTTTTGCCTCCGTTACCTTGCAAGGCAAATCGCAAAAGGTCTTCGGGATATTGAAATCTGAATTGATTTCTCAGGGTTGCATTGGCAAAGAAGAAATTCTTTTTCAACTTGAAACCAAAACTAATCAGCTCTGCATCCGTATTCAGTTTCATGTAATTGGGTTGGCCCAAAACATCGCCTAACTTGTTTACATTTAATACCTGTGCACCATCTGGAGCAGTTTCTAAGGTTGAACGCAAATCACTGATCGTAAATGCCGCAAAAGAAGAGTTGATGTAGGTAGATGAAATTCCGGGGATGCCAACGTAAAAACGCGCATCAGGATTCATGGCCGGATTGGCATATTGCCTTTGAGGTAGGGTCTTCATGTTGTAGATGACCAAATTTTGTTGGGCCATCACTCCTGCAGAAATGAGTACCATGAAAAGTAAAATATTGAGCTTCTTCATCTTATAATTCCTCCTCTATGGTTAGTCCTACTTGAAGCGCCAATCTTATTTTGAGGTCATAATCCTCATAAAATTTCACGGATGGATAATTTCCCCCACTGTTGTATGTATCCAGTTGTGCTCGAATTTTAATTCTATTGGCAGCTTTAAGCGCCCCAATGCGCGATTGGTTGAATGGGATGTTCAATGTGTGGGGGCTTCCTTCGTTCACCCTTCCATTGGCATCGACTGAAGCCGCAGGAAGCAGCTGAGTGCCATCTGATAGAAGCGAATCCAAAACTTGCCCGTTGCTATCCATAAAATAGGCTTGTAATTCAATACTCATTGGAAATCGGTTCACAGAGAATAGCTTCAAATTAAGCGATCTTATATAGTCTGTTTCTTCTGGTAAATCCGCTACAAAGTCAGATTCCTGTTCCAAAACAAACGCTTGAACACTTCCCCACAAGGGAACTTCCGCTGCCACTTCTACTTTGAAAATTGAGTTGTGGCTCAGAAAACCACGTGTTGAGCCCGGGGCAATTGCTCCTTCAGCGAAATAGGAGAAACGAGAGGGTTTCTTACTCAGCTCAGAAGCAAAGTTGCTCGTTTGCTTATTCAACTCAAAACTGTCAACCAATAGCTGACCAATTTGCTGGTACGTGGGCACAGGAATCGGCAAAGGAGACGGAATGCCACTTATTCCCGTCGTTGATCCTCCAGAGGATATAAACTCAACGGGTTCTATCCCTGCAATCACTGGAACTCCAAAAGAATTATAAAAACGAAACTTTAAACGGGGATCTTCAATGGTAAAACCTTTGATGCCTGCATTTTCAACAACATTAAGGTCAAGCGTATCATGTATGCTCTGGATTTTTTCAGAACTGAAGAGACCAAATAGGTGCTCATAATCCAAGTTTTTGAATCTCACCTTCACATTCAGCTGATCCGTTAATGAGGGCAAGCGGCTTCCTTTTTTCACATAAAGAAATACATCTACGGGCAAGCGGTTATAAGCCGGACTTAAAGAGGCAAGATTAAAACGTGCACCTGATAAAGGAAATGAACGCGTAGCGTTTCCTCCTGCTGCAACAGAAACAGAGTTGTTCAATGTTTCATTGTTTTGTTTGACAGAGGGCATATTGAATACCACACGACAATCTGAAGGAAGCTGGTTGGTCAATTCAATTTCCAATTCGCCTTCTTGAAGAATGAACGAATCCAAATCCATGTCATTCGTAAAGTTGAATGTGATCGGTACATTATAGAAAGCCATCACCGAGTCGTTGATATTGATATCGGATATTTGGGCAGGACTAAGACTCACATTCACATCAAATTGCTGATCATCTAAACTAACAATTTCTGATCCTGTAAGGCTGCCGGCTTCACCTTCATAAACCAGATATAGCAGCCCATCCTGATCGGTGCTAACATAGGCGATGCTGTCCAAGGCCAGATCTTGCAATGACATCGAGGTTTTAACCAACGGGCCGGCAAAATCAGGATCCCATTTCACTCGTTCTACATTCTCAAAATCTTCAACTGTTTCGTATAAATCCTTCAGGCATGAAGTAAACAACAATTGAAGAAGAATTAACAAAAGCGCATACTTCTTCATATCACTTACAAAGTGAGAGAAATTAATGCGGATTACCACATCTTTGTGGCACTATTTTTACAAAATAACCAATGATTTTTAACCAAAAGTCGAACTCAGGAAACTGGCTTGCTGCAGGAGCTTTGCTCATGGCCCTTGGCATTGCTCTTGGTGCTTTTGGCGCACACGCGCTTGAAGAAAAGCTGAGTGCACGCAATCTTAACGCCTTCAAAACTGGGGTTCATTATTTGAGTATGCACGCGATGGGGCTGATGGTGCTTAGCCTTTTGGAAAATTACATCGATAAATCTTTTCACAGAGAAAAGATCGTAATGGCCACCGGCATGCTCCTTTTTTGCTTGAGCCTTTTTTTACTCAGTACCCGATCTTTGATTCAGATGGAATCCCTCAGCCGGTTGGGCATGATAACACCCGTGGGAGGTCTTTTATTGATTGCCTCATGGATTCTAACAGCCCTAAAAATTTACAAATGACTATTGTAACTTGTATATATCCGTAGGATTGTCGAGCACAAAGCCGCGACTTCCCCTCAAGGCAATTGGGCTGCGCAACAAAAATGTATTGTGTCGTATTACATTGATCCAATCATCCTCTGACATTTCTCGACCACGATAGTTCTGCTGATACTCGGGCAGAGATTTGTTGAGCAGCTCCTTGGGGCTCTTCCCCAAACGCGTAAAAAGTTGCCGCCAAATGGTTGAGGTCGCAGCAGAATGATCCAAATCAATTTCCATAATATTGGTGGTAATGCTTCGTGCATAAGCCAAAGCCTTGCGGGCCTTGCTACAATCCGGCCGATAAAAGAGCATTAAGGTGTTTTCAGAAATGGGTTTATTCATGGACAAGGTTTTAGCTAATGTAGCGAATCCCTCCGTATTATCATAATTATGTCATATTTAAAACTCTCTGGCCAATGGATATGCCGCTGTATTTTCTCTAATAAGGTCATTCTGTCAGATTCTGAAAAGGCACAGTAATTGAACCCAATAAATTCATGCGCGAAATACGCCCTATTCTTGAAGATCTCATTTGGCCAGCAGCAATGCTCACAACCATTTGGATGGTTTTTCTCATGAATGAGGCTTATGATTTAAATCTCAATCAATGGGGCGTTCACCCAAGGAGTCTTGGAGGTTTCGCTGGTATTTTCAGCATGCCTTTTCTCCATGGCGATACGGAACATATTTTCTCCAATAGTTTTCCGCTCTTCATTGCACACGCTTTGTTGATCCACTATTACCCAAAAGAAAGCCTCAAAATATGGAGCATCCTCTTCTTTTTCAGTGGTTTTGGCGTTTGGCTTTACGCTGGAGCGGGAAGCAATCATATTGGCGCAAGTGGCTTGGTGTACGGTCTGGTGGCATTCATCATTGCTTCGGCCCTCATTAAAAAGAATCGCAAACTACTGGCGGCAGGAGGCATTCTTATTTTCTTTTATGGCAGCATGGTTTGGGGTATCTTTCCTCAACTAAACTTCGACCTTAGCAGTCGAATTTCATGGGAAGGACATCTGAGTGGTGCACTGAGCGGAATCATCACGGCATGGGCATTCAGAAATAATGGGCCTGAAAATGAAGTGTACTTTGCAGATGAAGATGAGGACGATGACGAACCCGATCATGATGAATGGATGCAAGCTCAAGACACAGACTTGGATGAAAATGCCCGTCCTTTGCGAATAAGAATCAGGTACATACCAAATGACAAGAAGAATTAGTACCCTTTTTAGCTTCATTCTGTTCATTCCTTTTTATGTGAATAGTTGGGGCTTTTACGCCCACTATCAAATCAATAGAATGGCGGTCTTCACCTTACCGCCTGAACTTTTTGGTTTTTACAAAGAACACATCGACTATGTTACAGAACATGCCGCTGATGCAGACAAGCGTCGTTATGCAGATCCCGCTGAAGCCTGCCGTCATTATCTCGATGCAGACCATTATGAATGTTGTGTACCCATTGACACCATTCCCAGGTATTGGGATGAGGCTGTCGACACTTTTTCAGAAGACACGCTGAAAGCTTATGGGATTGTTCCCTGGCATGTTCAGTTCATGAAATACCGTCTTACAGAAGCCTTCCGAAAAAAAGACATCTCCTATATACTCAAACTTTCAGCAGACATTGGACACTATGTGGCAGATATGCACGTCCCCCTTCATTCAACGGTGAATTACAACGGACAATTGACCGGACAGGAGGGAATTCACGGATTGTGGGAAAGTAGGTTACCCGAGCTATTCTCTATGGAGTATGACTTTTTTACCGGAAGGGCCATTTATTTAGATCAACTCAATGATGCTTGCTGGAATGCATTTAGCGGCAGTTTTGCAGCCAGAGATAGTGTGCTACGTCTTGAAAAAGAGTGCACGGAAAAGATCGGCGAACAGAACAAGTATGTGTTTGAACAACGTGGCACCCAAAACGTTAAGAATTACTCAAAAGCTTATAGCAGTGCGTATCACCAAGCCTTAAATGGCATGGTTGAAAGAAGACTGAGGGCGTCCATTCACTTTGTAGGCAGTATTTGGTTCAGCGCGTGGGTAGATGCCGGACAACCAGATCTTGGCTCTTATGAGAAAAGCACTCCCAGCGAACAAGAGTTAAAGGAACTCATATCCATTGAGAAAGCCTATCTGAACGGCAAAATTATCGGCAGAGATGAGTCACATTGATTATTTATAAACGGCTAACCTGAAAGTTTGAGTCATCCCTTCATTTTGCATCCGCAACAAATAAATCCCATCTGTTAAACTTGTGATATCAATGTGTTCCTCGCTCTGCGGATCAAATATGCCGGCAAGTAGTTTCTGACCACCGATATCGTAAATGCGCCAGGTCATTCTAGTTTGAACGCCGTCAATGAAAACCCGACTTTTGGCAGGGTTGGGATAAACCACAATTTGCGGGATAAGCATTTCAGATCCCGTACTGGAAAAATCCGGTACTTCCACGTTCTGAGCACTGCTATTGCTGCAGTTACTTGGATCATTAACCGTAAGGCTCACTTGCGTTGTGGCCCCCCCGAGCGCAGAAAGATCCACCTCCGGTTGTTCTTCATCAGAAGTAATGCCCCCTCCAAACTCCCATTGATATTGGGGAAGTCCCGTTCTATCCGGAGTGAAAGTATAAATTCTACCATTTCGCTCCCAACTGAATACGGCAGAAGGCAAAGGAATTACCAGCACTTGAACAATTTCAGAAGTATCGCTACAGCTTCTCTTTGTTGAAATAACGTATACACTATCTGTGCTTTCTATATTGGATGCTTGGTACTCGTTCGAAGCAGAATTTTGTATTGGCTGCTCATTCAGGATGAAACGATATTGATCTGCCCCGGTATCAGCGCGGAATACAATCACTTCCCCTTCGCAGAACTCGCTATTACGACCTTTAGGCTCAATGCCTATATCTTTTAGTTCATCCACCTCCAAATCAAAGAACCTTCTTGTAGGAGGACATCCACCGCTTGTACTATCATACACTTCAACCACATATTGCTTACTGAGCTGAGGAGTAAAGAAGAAAATTGTGTCTGTGAAATAGCCTAGTTTTTCAAAAGCAATGCTGTAACGCTCACCTTTTAAACCGTTTACTTCAACCCGCGCATTTTGGCCAGAACACACAGCCGTATCCGCCATTATTTCAACATTCAAATTATTGCATTGCCCGGTTTTACATTTCCCTATTCCAATTGGGCTGTACAAACAAGGGCCATTTCCCTTGCCCCTTACCCATACTTCATAGTCGGTATCAGGATAAAGCCCGGTGGCCTTGTGCGTATTTCCTTTGCTGCCCGAACTTGGTGTAATCCAGGTTCTTCCGCTATCCATGCTCAGCTCGAAGGCATCATAATGATCAAAAACGGTCCAACTGAACTCTATGAAAAAAGGATCCTTATCAATGCATTGTATCAATGGCGTATCCAACTGCGGATGAATTTTAATCAATCGAAAAGGGCTGGTATCACTTTGACAATTATTTTGATCATATCCTAGCACATAATACAAACTTCTCTTGTTCACATTAAAACGAACCACATTTGCAGTGGTGTCAAGCAACAATTGGTTGCTATCGTAAAAACGGTACGACTGAAAACCACTGGTTGCAGTGAGTTGAACAAGCCCTCCCTGACATATGCTGTCGCCATTCAAACTGGTGCTCAAAGTCATGGAATTCCTGGGATAATTATTCACCTTCACTTCATTGCTCACGTTGCTACAACCATTCAAGCTCACTTCCACTTTATAGACCCCGGAATCTGTAACCGTGATGTCACGGGTGCGAGCCCCATTGGACCAACGGTAGGTTGCTCCTGAAACAAAATCAGCAATGAGCGTTTCGCCACTTTCTGTGCACTTGGTGCGTTGAGCTGCCCCTGAAATGCTGGCGTTGGGGCTGGAATTCACACGAAATGAAACCGTATCTGGGGCCGATAAACCAAACTTATTTCTCACCTGAAGTATTCCTCGGTAATTGCCTGGTGCATTGTAAGTAATTTGAGGATTCTGCACATTGCTACTGCTCGGTGAGCCACCCGGAAAAGACCAGATGTATGCCGTTGGATTGGCTGTACCACTTCCTCTGAATTGCATGCTTCCACGCTGGCAGATCTGTGTGGTATCAGATGCAGCCGATGCCCCTGGCAAACTATCAGAGGGGCTGATCACAAATGTTTTTGCAAATATCTGATCGCCACTCGAATTGTTGTTCGAATTGGTTGAGTTCACCACCGAGTAAAAAGTGACATCACCAACATTATTAGATGGGGCTTTCCATTCAAAAGTCCATGCTGTTGAATCTGTCGCAACTCGGGCGGTTCCTGCATTGGTATGCTCGATGTAATAACGTGTTTTGCCACTGTAACTTCGCGTACGAACACGAACCCGACTCGAGTTTCCAGCTTTCAATTCTCCCGCAGGATCATTATTCCCATCCAATGAGGTGACCTGAAAACCAAATCTCGAAATTCCTGTGTGTTTATGCGAAATGGTAATTTCATAGGTAGAGTCAGGGAAATACCCCCCTCCCACAAAATTCCCTCTTAAACGGATATTTGACCAAGTTGATCCACTGGTGATCAGAGAGTTTCCTGAATGACAGGACGCACATGTGCTTTCAGAAGGAGCATTGGTATATCCGCCTCCGGGTCCGGAACTGTTATTAAAACTCAAAATGGACACCCCCATGAGGGCTAAGAAGAACAAGCCGGTGATCAGTTTTTTCATCTAATTTTAATTTATGGGTTGTCAAAGGTATCATTCCAAACCCATCCATCCGTCCACAAATTGTCAAGAAAAAAGGGAGGCGGCAGAATATCAATCTCTGCTTAGTACGGATTGTTTTTTAATTTCTTCAACAAGGGCTGATCCTGCCTCGGCCTCATTGCGAATCTGTAAAAAAGACCCCTTTCCATTTGAAGACAAATTCCTCATGAATTCGATGGCTTTGGTTAAATTGCCAAATCCTATAGCAGAAAGTATGACGCCCTCCTTTGCCTTTTTGTCAGCCATCCTGAAAAGGCCTCGTTCATTGAAGTCGGTAGAATTAAACATCCCATCAGAAGCAAGAATAATTTGATTATTTCCTCCTTTAATAAATCCATAGCTTGCAGCTTCATAAGCAGCATACAACCCTTCAGTTCCATATGAGTTTCCTTTAGCTTCAATGCTGTCTATGGCCTGATATATTCGCTGCTTTTGATCTCCGCTTACCCCTTGCAATAGTACTTCTGCATCCGATCTGTAAATGATTAGCGTCAATCGGTCTTCTGGTCTTAGGATACCGACAAGCTTTTTCATGGAAACCTTTAACAAGGGAAGCTTATCCTCGCGATACATGCTTCCTGATGCATCAATTAGGAATACAATGTTGTTCAGGGCATAACGCGATGGATTCAATGAACCATCTTCAAGAAAATCACTGGTATCAATAACCCCCTCTTCACTTTCGCTCTTATTCAAATTGCTCTCATCAGAAATGCTGTCTGCGAGCCCTTTCTTACCAGAACCAGGTTCATTAATCACGAGGACATCACGTTCAATGATTTTTTTACCACGAAACTTTTTATCCATCATTTTTCTGATTCGTTCAATGGCTTCTTTTTCTTCGTAAGAGTTATTCTCGATCACAATCATATCGTCATCCGATGCATCATTCGTTGGTACTTTATCAATGGCTTCGTCGACGTTCCTCACCAGAATTTCTTCACTCTTTTCACCCTTGCCATTGGGTTCCATTTCAAGTCTGATGCGAAACGTACTTTTATTGATGTATTTTTCTGTATTGAGATCATTGTACCCCTCTCTGCTACAATCAATGTAGTAGAGCCCCATGGGGATTCCTTTGGCCTTGACCATGGGCTTCCGGGTATCTTCAAAAGCATAGGAACGTGTGGGACCCGTTATGAGAATATCCACACCGGTTAATGGACGACCAGTGCTGGCATCCACCACTTCAATCTCTGGATTTAGCACCATTGAAGGATCAGTTGGTGCTTCTCCGTATAGCTGAGGACACAAGCTGAGTGCATCAGGAGCAAACGAAACTATGGTCCCGCTTAAAGTGAGCAATAAAGGGTCTTGCCTTGTGTTGATGAAAATTGGAACTTGAAAATTGAACTTCCCGCCCTCACGCGTGTAATATTTCACTTTTACCACAGCTTTTTCACCTGCCTTAATCTCGCCTTGTGGTACACTGATAAAAATGTTAGGGTCATACCCACGTGGAAGGAACATGAAAGCCCGGTCTGTATTATTCTGTATGGTAACCTCTGCATCCGGGTTGCTCCAATTTCTTACTTTTCCGAAATTATATTTTGAGGGACTCACTTTCTGGGCAAACATCGAAAGTGGTAGTAGAAAAGCAATCAGTATTTGGATCAGGTATTTTGGCATTCTTAAGGAGCAAAAAGCAAATAATTTTACGCTAGTTCAAATAAAATGCCAAATTGCCTGTTTTTAAGTACCAAGGTGATTAACTATTACAAGATCCTTCAAATAGCAGAAGATGCTGGCCCAGAAACCATTAAAAAGGCCTATCGTGCGCTCGCAAAGCAATATCATCCTGATCTAAATCCGCACACCCGTGAAAATATTCAGGCCTTTCGCTTGGTGCAAGAAGCATGGGAGGCTTTGCGCGATCCGGTTAAAAGGCAATGGTATGACAAACGCCTTAGAAGCGCCCAACAATCAAGGAAAGAAGCACCTTCTTTTACGGCAAGCAGAGGCAGAAATGACCGAAGAAGAAAACCAAGCAGGGAAGAACTTCTCCAAAGAATGGCCAAAGTGCGCCAGGTTGAGATTTTACAGCATCAACGGTCAAACAGTTTTTTTCCTTTTCAAAAAAGAATCTTTTTAGCGTCTCTGTTTGCATTAAACGGATTGCTCATTGTTTACCGCCATTGGTTCATCAACCTTCAAAGTTATGGGCAGCTTTATGCTTTGCTAGGCCTCATTCTTTTCTTAATGTCCACAATCTGGATCAGTTCAAGCTATTACCGTATCATGCGGTATCGATTTATTACCGGAAAAGGGAATAGAAAATTTGAGCGAAACAGCATCGCACTCATTTTTTTTATCATCCTGACTGGCGGTGGCTTGGTTGCAGGAGGCTCATCACTAAGGAAATGGTATCATCTGAAAGAATACCCGGTGGTGGTTGTTGGCAAGGTGCTTAGAGCAGACCGGAGTGGAGAAATGCATGTATTCTACGACTGGAATAGGCGGAGATTTGAAAAGAAAATGAGTTTCAGCAATGACCGCGTTTACCAGTCTTATCAGCAAAGTGGGGTCGTTCTGATTAAACTATCACGCATAGATCCACGAATAGCAGTTTTAGCTGAGAATCATCTGTGATCATCGCCCACCTTCACCCTTGAAGTAGTCGTCCTTGTTTTTGAATAAAACATTGAAGGTGGTTAAAGAACCATAAATCCTGGTGATGTACTGTTGCAAATGAATTTTTTCTTCATCGCTTAAAACCTTATGGCTATTGATGTTTTGTTCAAGGACCCTCAAGCGATCGCGCACCATTACTATTTTATGGAAAAAGGTTTCAATCGGAATTTCTTTCGCCTGAAGCGAAGTATCTCCCGGTTCCATCACTAATTTTCCTCCAGTCCACTTATTTCCCAAAGCGATGGTATCATCTTTTTCCGGTTGAAGTTTCGCAACGATATTGTACAACACTTCTTCCACCTCATCGAGACTCAATCCTTGATTTGGCGATTCAACTATTTCCATCACTTCCAGTTCCTTGCTCTCTCTGCTAATTTCTTTCATCCCTCCTTTAAAAAACTGTATTCTGAAATACTCAAGAGAAACAGCAATCAATATCCCTTC
>CAZYJD010000022.1:0-28111 GCA_964647785.1 uncultured Chitinophagaceae bacterium | reverse complement strand
GAGAAGGAATTGAATGGCGCTTTCTACATGTTTAGCGCTGCTTGATTGTCGGGTGCGATAAGGAGCAGTGCCATCCTATTTCTCACCTTAGTTATCTGTTAATCAACGATCCTAGACAACACTCAAATCGCGATACCCCGGATGTCTGACTGTTCCGGTTCGCAGCTATCCGGAGCAAGAGCCGCGGGAACAGATGGCATTGCCGAATCGCTTCGATTAGGCAGCCATGGCGTAGTTGTACTCGCCGTTTATGGTTTGGATCCGAGATTTCAGTGCATGAGACCCATCGCACTACATGCTTACACCCCAATTGGCCAACCCGTCAAATCCAGTCAGTCCCAATGAAGTGAATCGGCAAAGATAATAGCAAATATTGAGCCGAAATGGGGAGGGATTCCTGATTCCACCCGCCGAGGCGGGCCAAACTCCAAATTCCTGAGTCTTGAGTCCTGTGATGATGAGTCTTGAGACTTAAAAATTCAAATCCCAAACTTCCCTATCTTTGAGCAATGCGAATCCTGGCTTTTCTATCGGCTTGTTTGTTCTTGCTTTCCTGCAGCAAAACCACCTACACCCTAAAAACCCTTCCAGATACCTACATCGAATGGGGAAGCTATGGCGGTTTTACGGGCCAAAAGCACGGCTACTACATCCTGCCCAATGGCCAGCGTTTTGAACAGTATTCTTCGGGTAGCCAAGGGGAAGAACTTTCGGCATTGCCCAGGAAAGAAGCAAAAAAACTCTTCAAATCGTTTGCGAAAAGCGATATCAAAAGCATCGATTACCGCAAAAGCGGCAACCTCACCGAGTATATTTTCTACTACGAAAAAGGGCAGATATACACCCTCACCTGGCCCAGCGGGGAAATGCCTGCGGAAATTGCAAAACTACACGCATTGTTACTCATAGGTTTTCAGGAAAATGAAGCTGAATAGGTCTCTATTGATATGGCCCCTTTTGTGTTCGTTGGCGTTTGCCCAAAACCCCCTTTCTGAACGACACCCCAAAAACCCCAAAACACAGCACCCCTCCTTTTCCGCTGAACGCATCACAGGAAGTCAGTCTTCTGACCCGCTCTTTTTTCAAGCGGCAAATCCATTGCATTTTATCCCGCCGGGGCAAACCGATGCTGCATGGACCATTCGCCGCGATCCCTTCACACGCGAAGTGATACAATTCATCGCTCCCCAAGAGAACGCAAATGCAGGTCCGCAGATGTATCGAGATCCGGAACTCTCCAAATACCTGCATGACATTTTTTCCATCCTCAACCTTCAAGAGGAAGGGGATGAATTGCGGGAAACCCAACGCTTCACCGATGCAATGGGACAAACCCACATCCGCCTGCAGCATTTGCACCAAGGCATCGCCGTGCATGCCGCCGAATATGTGCTGCATTTTGAAAACGGACAACTGCGCTCGGGCAATGGGCGGGTGCGAACATTCAAAGCGGATAAGCCCAGTCGATTATTGGCAAAGGCAGAAGCGCTCAAAATCGCGGAGGCGTTCATCGAGGAAATAGGCATCCCTCAATCTGAAAATTATTTCACTGCCCAGCCTGAAGCTGAACTGATATGGTATCTCCCCAAAGGCCAAGCACCCAAACAGTGCTACCGGGTGCTGCTCCGACCCAACGCCATGGACTGGTATCGGCTTTTTGTCGACGCCGCTTCGGGAGACGTACTCAAACATGAAAATTTAACCTGCTTCATCGACGGACCTAAGGTGGCCAACGGAACCGATCTGCACGGCAAAAACAGAAGCCTCAACACCTACCAACTGGGCAACAGCTATTACCTCATAGATGGCTCCCGAAGCATGTTCAACAGCAGCCGATCCAACTTGCCCGACAATCCGGTTGGCGCCATCTGGACCGTCGATGCACAAAACACTTATGCCACCCGCATTGCACAAATTAGCAACAGCAACAACAACTGGAGCAATCCCACCGCTGTATCGGCCCACGCCAATGCAGCCCTCGCCTACGAGTACTTTAAGAATGTGCACAATAGAAATTCCATTAACGGACAGGGCGGAAACATCATATCGGTGATCAATGTGAGCGATGAAACGGGCAATGGCCTCGACAATGCATTTTGGAATGGGCAATTCATGGCCTATGGCAATGGCCGCTTTGCTTTTAAGCCCCTTGCAAGAAGCATGGATGTTGCCGGCCACGAAATGACCCATGGGGTGATTGGTAGCACGGCCAAGCTGGAGTACGAAGACCAGCCCGGAGCAGTGAATGAAAGCTTTGCCGATGTGTTTGGCGCCATGATGGACCGCGACGACTGGCTGATTGGCGAAGATGTGGTGCAAACCGCTTACTTCCCCAGCGGGGCACTACGTAGTATGCAGGATCCGCACAATGGCGGAAACGGATCTTCCGATAACGGCTGGCAGCCCAAACGCATGTCGGAATTCGTGAACACCACCGAAGACAATGGAGGCGTGCACATCAACAGCGGCATTCCCAACCACGCCTGTTACCTCATCGCTGAATCCATCGGTCGGGAAAAAACGGAAAAAATTTACTACCGCGCACTCACCACTTATTTAGGTCCCCGATCGGAATTTCTGGATCTTCGATATGCCTTGGAGCAAGCAGCTGCCGACTTGCACGGCGAAAACAGCACCGAACAACAGGCCATTCGCACTGCATTTAATCAGGTGGAAATCTACGATCCCAACCAAAAAGGCGGGGGCTCGGGAGCGGGAGAAGAGCTGCCCATCAACCCGGGCAATGAATACCTGCTCAGTTATGACACCGATCCCTTCAATGCCAATACCCTTTACAAAAGCAGCACTGCGGGCACGGATTATGAAGCGCTGAGCAATAAAAGCATGAAGAGAAAACCTAGCGTGCCCGACCAAGCCACTTACGCCCTTTATGTGGATGATGCGGACCAAATACGAAGCATCGCACTGGAAACGCCTTTCACGGAAAATGTCATTTCACCCGATGCCATATGGGACAATGTGGCCATCAGCAAAGACGGGAAAATGTTGGCCGCCATCACCACCGAAATTGATACATCCATCTACATTTATCGCTATGATTTAAAGGAATGGAAGCGCTTTGTGCTCTATAACCCTACCTACAGCCAGGGCGTTAAAACCGGCGGGGTGCTTTATGCCGATGCCATTGAATTTGATCACAGTGGGCAGTATCTGATCTACGACGCATTCAACAAGATAAAAAATCCTACGGGCGACGACCTTGAGTACTGGGATGTGGGCATCATGCGGGTCTGGAACTTGGAAGACAACCGATGGGGCGATGGGAAAATTGAAAAGGTTTTCACCCAACTCGATGAAGGGGTGAGCATTGGCAATCCAACCTTTAGCAAGAACTCAACCGAAGTGATTGCCTTCGATTACGTGAACACTTCCGATAACAGCTATGCCCTTATTGGCCACAACCTGCAAAAAGGAACCAGCGAAGTGATTCGCAACAACATGAAATTGGGCTATCCCAACTACAGCAACAAAGACGATAAATTGCTGTTTGATACCGATGACATCAACGATGATCCGGTGGTGGCTTATGTGCCGCTGGGCAGCAATAAAATAAGCGCCTCCGGTCCTGCACAAAGCCTGGTGCCCAATGCGCGTTGGGGCATTTGGTATGCCGATGGAGAACGCAGATTGCTGAGCGATCAAAAAGAACTGCTCAGTTTTGGTTTTCCATCGCTGCCGGGATCGCCCGAAGGGAAAATCAACGGAACAGAAGTGCTGGTGGAAGTTCCCTCCAATACCGATCTCAATGCCCTCATTCCTGTGTTCACCCTTAGCTCAGGTGCCAGTGCACGGGTGGGCGGAGTGCAGCAAATCAGTGGTTCGAGCAGTCAGAACTTTAGCAAGGAAGTGCTTTACGTAATTAAAGCACCCGATCTCAGCACAAGCACTTACAAGGTGAGGGTTGAAAAAACCAACGATATCAGACCTGCTGCATTGCATGACATTCAAATCATTCCCAATCCCGCCGGAAGGTTCATCCGTTTGAGCGGTGCGGAAGCATATCAGCGCTATGCCATCATGGATCTGAGCGGACGGCTGATACAGGCTGGCACCTTGGAAAAAGAAATCGAGCTTGACACAAAGGCAGGCGGCATATATTTCCTGCGACTTCTCTCGGATGAACAAACGGTTTTGCTGAGATTTGTGGTCGAATGATAAAGATTGCGCTCATACGCGAAAGAAAACAACCGGCAGACCGCAGGGTGGCATTGAGTCCGCCGCAGGTCAAACAAGCCTTGAAACGTTGGCCGGCATTGCAAATTTGGGTGGAAAAATCGCCTGAAAGGGTGTTTCCAGACAGCGCTTATGAAGCAGCCGGGGCCATTTTGGTGGAGCGTGCAACAGAAGCCGACATCCTGTTGGGCATCAAAGAAGTGCCGGTGAACGAACTCATGGCCCATAAAACCTATTTGTTCTTTTCGCACACCATAAAAAAACAACCCTACAACCAAAAACTGCTGCAAAAGATACTGGCCAACAACATTCGCATGATTGATTACGAATGTCTGAGCTGGCCCAAAGGCGACCGC
The DNA here is from genome assembly GCA_964647785.1 of uncultured Chitinophagaceae bacterium. GTDB lineage: Bacteria > Bacteroidota > Bacteroidia > NS11-12g > UBA9320 > CAZYJD01. The sequence continues at coordinate 23,561 of CAZYJD010000022.1, read as the reverse complement.
ATTCTTGGATTTGGCCGATGGGCCGGCATTGTGGGCGCCTACAACGCCATGTTGGTGTGGGGGCGCAAATACGGAGCTTATGAACTGAAACCCGCTCATGGCTGCAAAGACTACCAGGAATTGCGCAGCGAACTCAAGAAAGCACAACTACCTGCCATTAAGATTGCTCTTACCGGAAGCGGTCGGGTGGCCTCAGGTTCGCTTGAAATCATGGCGCAACTGGGCATCAGAGAGGTAAGTCCGGCAGAATTGCGCAACGCCCATTTTAACGAGCCCGTTTTTGCCTTGCTCGAAAATGAACACCTCTATCGCCGCAAAGACGGCAAAGCCTGGAACCGCAGCGACTTCTTTGCCAATCACGATCATTACGAAGGCATCTTTCAACCCTATCTGAGCCATGTGGATATGCTCATCAACGGCATGTACTGGGAAGATGACATGGACGCCCTGTTTCAGAAAGCCGATACGGCAAAATCTGATTTTCGCATGCGTGTGATTGCCGATATTACTTGCGATGTGGAAGGCTCCGTGCCCATTACCATGCGCGCAACCCCCATCAACGACCCGGTTTTCGGTTGGGATGGAACGCTGCAACAAACCACCGCGCCCTATTTGCCCGATACCATTGATGTGATGGCCGTTACCAACCTGCCGGCTGAATTGCCCTCCAGTGCATCGGAAGAATTCGGCGATGCAATGTTGCAACACATCTTGCCACTGCTCATTGAAGGAGACCGCGATCGCATTCTTGAGCGAGCTACGCTCACCCATATGAATGGAACCCTCACACCCGACTACGAATACCTGAAGGATTACGCAGCCGGAAATGATGAGCCTGCTTCCTGAACATATCAACCCTTCAAATTATTCGATGAATTAAATAGTAAATCACCACAATTTAAAAGCAATACTATTACATTTGCAGGCAAAACCATTTCGCCTATTTAATAGTTATAAGTGTCGTGATTGTTGAAGGAATCAAAATACAGGTGCACCATCGCCTGTTTCAGAAAGATCCCGAGGGGAGTGAACTCGGAAAACGGATTTTACAAAACAGCATTTTGTTGATTGATGAGATTGGCTTTGAAGCCTTTACTTTTCGCAAACTGGCGGTTAAAATTAGCTCAACAGAAGCCTCTATTTACCGCTACTTTGAAAACAAGCACAAGCTGCTGTTGTACCTGGTAAACTGGTATTGGTCGTGGTTGGAGCTGAATATGCTATTGGAGTTCAGCAAGCTCAATTCTCCGCAAGCCAAACTGGAGAAAGCCATTGCCCTATTCACCCAGCCCATCGGGAAAGATCATCGCATCAGCCATATCGATGAAGATGTATTGAACCGCATTTTAATCGCAGAATACTCCAAAGCATATCTCACCAAAGATGTGGATGCAGAAAACAAAGAAGGCTTCTTCCTTGCCTATAAAAGTCTTTGTGCCCTCATTGCCTCCCTCATTGAACAGATCAATCCAGATTATCGCTATCCGCATTCTCTGGCCAGCACCGCCATCGAAGCCAGCATTGCGCAGCAGTTTTTCACACAACATCTACCGCGATTGAGCGATTTGCCTGACAAAGACTATCACCTGGATTTGAGAACCTTTCTTAAACACATGATTTTAAGCACCATTAAATCATGAGTACCTACCAATTCGACGGCCCACACCCTTTGCGGCGGTTTTTCCGCATGCTGTCCATCGACCGGAGGGACATCATCTATGTATATGTTTACGCCATCATGAATGGGGTGGTGAACCTCTCGCTTCCTTTGGGTATACAGGCCATCATTGGGTTGATCTTAGCCGGGCAGGTGAGCACCAGCTGGATCATTCTCACGATGGTGGTTACCATTGGTATTGCACTGGCCGGAGTTTTGCAGGTGATGCAACTGTCCATCACTGAAATTTTACAACAGCGCATTTTTACCCGGGCCGCCTTTGAGTTTGCCTATCGCATACCGCGTTTCAAAGCTGAATCCGTTAGCCAATACTACCCGCCCGAATTGATCAATCGCTTTTTCGACACCTTGAATGTGCAAAAAGGCTTGTCGAAGATTTTAATGGATTTCAGCACTTCTGCCTTGCAAATTCTATTTGGTCTCATTTTGCTTTCTTTCTATCACCCATTCTTCATCTTTTTTGGCTTGGTACTGATCAGTGTGCTGGTGTTCATCTTTTATTACACCGGGCCTCGCGGACTAGAATCGAGCCTGTATGAAAGCAAATACAAATACCGGGTGGCGCATTGGTTAAAAGAGCTTGCCCGCACCATGAGCACCTTCAAGCTGGCAGGACATACCGATCTTCCGCTCGACAAAACCGACTCATTGGTGCAGAACTACCTCAAGTATCGCAAACAGCACTTCAAGGTATTGGTGTTTCAGTACGCCAATATTGTGGGCTTCAAATCGCTCATCACTTTGGGACTGTTGGTACTTGGCGGCATTCTGGTCATCAACAACGAAATCAATGTGGGGCAGTTTGTGGCCTCAGAAATTGTGATCATCCTCATCATGAGCTCGGCTGAAAAGCTCATATTAACCATGGAACCGATTTATGATGTGCTCACTGCAGTTGAAAAAATTGCCAATGTTACCGATGTGCCCTTGGAGAGCGAAAACGGCAATCTGAAATTTGCAGATGTGGATACCGGCAAGGGCATGGCCATTGAATTACGCGATGTAAACTATTTCAGCCTACGGGATAGGAGCCACATTCTGCGCGATGTAAACCTCACCATTGGCGCCAATGACCGCATCTGTTTCAGCGGCCCCAACGGAAGTGGCAAAACCACTCTAATCAATGTCATCACCGGCTTGTACGATTCTTATGATGGCACCATTGTAATCAATGATTACCCCATCGGAAACCTCAACGAACCCGATTTGCGTTATTATACCGGCGACAGCCTCATGCAGGAAGATATTTTTGAAGGAAGCCTCTTCGAAAATATCACCATCGGCAGGAAAGACATCGACCGGAACAAGGTGAAATGGGCGGCTAAAAACCTGTTTCTGGAAGAGTTTGTGCAAAGCCTGCCAAGAGGCTACGACACCATGCTTGAGTCAGGCGGCGGCCGCTTGGCATCGAGCATAGTGAAGAAAATTATCCTGGCGCGATCGGTGGTGTGCCAGCCGCGCTTGATTGTGATGGATGATTTCCTGCAAGTATTTACCAGGGATGAACGAAATAAAATAACCGATTTTCTGACCGATCAAAGCAATAACTGGACCTTGCTGGCCATTAGCAGTGACCCTTATTTCCTGGGCAAATGCGACCGGATAATTTATATGGACAAAGGACGTATTGAAAGAATAGAGCAAGTATAAGATGCTGAACATTTCTGAAAATAGAATTGATGATAAGATTGATAAGGGGCGGTACAAGTCGTTTGCCATTCTTGAAAACCCCTACATCGGGAGGCGCATCAAGCGACGAATCATCGCTATTCTCGTGCTTTCATTGGGCTTTTTGTTCTTGCCCTGGACCCAAAACATCCAATCAAAAGGCAAGGTAACCACCCTGCGCCCCGACCAAAGGCCGCAAATGGTGCAAAGTACCATTGCCGGGCGCATTGAAAAATGGTATGTACGCGAAGGCGAATACGTGAACAAAGGTGATACCCTCATACATCTATCTGAAGTAAAAAGTGAATACTTCGATCCGGAGTTGGTGCAACGCACCCAGCAACAACTCGATGCCAAGGTGGGTGCCATCGGTTCATACCAAAGCAAAATAGAAGCACTCGAGAAGCAAATCGGGGCTTTGCGAGATGTGATGCGCCTTAAAATCAACGAAGGTAAAAACAAGGTTCAACAAGCCCGATTTAAGGTGGTGAGCGACAGCATGGAATACGAAGCAGCCAAAGTGAATTACCAAATTGCTGCCGTGCAGTTCAAACGGCAGGAAGAATTGTACAAACAGGGCCTGAAATCCCTCACCGAACTCGAAGCGCGTAAGCTCAAGTTTCAAGAAGCAACCGCCAAACAAACCGCTTCTGAAAACAAGTATTTGGGAAGCCAGAATGAATATGTGAATGCCCTGATTAGCCTTAGCAATGTGCAAAACGAGTACAATGAAAAAATTGCCAAAGCAGAGAGCGATAAATTCAGCGCGCTAAGCGATTTATACGACACCGAGGCCACGGTGGCTAAGATGAGAAATCAGGTTTCGAATTACAGCATTCGATCAGGCTTCTACTATATTTTGGCCCCTCAAGATGGATTCGTAACCAAAACCTTGCAAGCAGGATTGGGAGAAAACATCAAAGATGGAACGGCCATACTCACTGTTGTACCTTCAGAATACGAACTGGCGGTGGAGATGTACGTAGAACCCATGGATTTTCCGTTGGTGCACATGGGCAGCAGGGTGCAGTTTCTGTTTGATGGATGGCCCGCCATTGTTTTCAGCGGTTGGCCCAATCTCACCTATGGTACTTTTAAGGGAAAGGTTGTGGCCATCGACAATGTGACCAGCAGCAATGGGAAATACCGCATACTGGTTTCAGAGGATGATCAGAAATGGCCCGAAGCCTTGCGTGTGGGCGGAGGAGCCCGTGGTATCGGCTTGCTCAAAACAGTGCCCGTGTGGTACGAAATCTGGCGTAAACTCAACGGATTCCCACCGGATTACTACACCCCAGAAAATTTCCATGTTGAGACCGACCTGAAGGGAGAAAAAGTGCATGACGAGAAATGAAGCAACTGATTGCCGTCATAGGATTTTTGTTGCTTTGGGCTGCAAATGCGCATAGCCGTAATGACAGTCTTCGCCTAAGTGAAGAAGCATTTCTCAATGATGTATTGCTTAATCACCCGCTGGCAAAAAGCGCCGAGCTCTTAAACGATCAGGCCGCCGCTTACCTGCGAAAAGCGCGTGGGCAATTCGATCCGAAAATTGGGGTGCAGTACTACGCAAAGGACTACGATAACAAGAATTATTACAGCTTGCCACAGGCTGAATTGCTGATTCCAACCCTCATTGGTGCGGATATTCGCATGGGTTGGGTGGATGGCAATGGAGATTACCTCAATCCGCAAAACAACTTCCCAAATCAGGGCCAAGTGTATGCCGGTGCAAGCATTCCCATTGGGAAAGGATTGTTTACGGATGAACGAAGAAACCACCTTCAAAAAGCGCGCATTTATCGTGATCTCAATGAAAACGAACGCATTCGTGCACTGAACGATTTGCTGCTCGATGCCTCCGCTGCCTATTGGAAATGGTACAAGGCATACCGATCATTAGCCATCGCCGAACAGGCGCTTGGTTTAACACGTGTGCGTTACCAGCAAACACTTGAAAGCTATGTGCAGGGCGACAAAGCTGCAGTAGACACCCTCGAAGCATTGATTCAACTGCAAAACCGAGAGATTGCATTGAAAGAAAGCCAACAAGAAGAGGTCAATGCCCTGTGGTACGCTTCCCAATTTCTTTGGACCAACGAGCAAAAGCCATTATTCATCCGCCCGGAAAGCCGCCCGATATTTGATTCCACCGCCTTCCTCACTGCTTTCTTTGAGTTGACCGACAGCAGCAGAAGCTGGCACGACAGCTTGGACCAACACCCGGTACTGCAGGCCGCATCCCTAAAAATAGATCAGGTAGAGGCCGATATTCGCTATTGGCGAGAACAACTCAAACCCCAACTCGACCTGAGTTATACCGCCATTTCCGGCAGATCTGATTTTAGCGCCCAAGGCTTTGGCAGTTTTGAACCGGCCAACAACCACATCATTGGGTTCAAAGCCTCCATGCCCCTGTTCATCAGAAAAGAGAGGGGCTCGCTGCAATTGAGTAAAATTGAACAAGAACAAATGGAGCTCGATTTGCTGGTGAAGCGACAAAAAATATATAACAGCATTCTCTCTGAAGTGATTGCCCTGGAATACCGGAATGACATGTTGCGATTACTCGGCAAAAACGCCCGTGATTATTTCAGACTGCTCGAAGCAGAGAACATCAAATTCCAAACGGGCGAAAGCTCCCTCTTTTTGGTAAACAGCAGGGAAAACAAATACGTTGAGTCTCAGAAAAAACTGGTGGCCATGGAAGCAGAGAGCATGTACCAAATGCGCCTTCTGTACTGGTGGCTGGGCAAGAGTTATCAGAACAGCCAGCAATAAACACTCGTAACTGGGCGCATGCTTTTTTAGCTCATGTTATGAATTGTAGAATGTATTTTCGGAACATCAATGAATCAATCAGGCAACATTGGCATCATTGGGGCAGGCCCCGGAGGACTCGCAACTGCGCTAAAACTCGCAAATGAGGGCATTCCCAGTACAGTCATCGACAAAGATTGTTTCCCGAGAGACAAAATATGCGGCGATGGCATCAGCGGCAAAACCATGGCTGCGCTGAATCGTGTTAATCCGGAGATTGCTGCGGCCCTTAAAACAACCCCCGGCCTAATGACCCCATCATGGGGCATTCGTTTTCTATTTCCGGGCAAGCGAAATGTAACCATTGCCCACCCTTCTTTGGGCAAAGAAGCACTAGCCTCGATTAGGCCGTCTGGATACATCAGCACCCGTATGCAATTCGATCAAACCCTCATGGAGTTTGCTCAAAAAGAGCCCCTCATTCAAATCGTGGAAAATTTTGAATTGAAGGAGGTGAACAAGCAGGGAAATGAATGGAACTTAAGGGCCAAAGACGGCCGACAGACGCAACACAAAATGATTGTAGCTGCCGATGGGGCGCACTCTACGTTTTGCAGACGCTACTTAAAGATGGAAATCCCCCCCCAGCACTACGCCGCTGCCGTTCGCTGGTATTGGGAAGGATTGAACGAGGAGAATGGGTACAACTTTCTGGAGTTGCACTTTCTAAAAGACTTACTTCCCGGCTACTTCTGGATTTTCCCATTGGGCAACGGGAAAGCCAACGTGGGATTGGGTATGCGCTCAGACATCGTTGCAAAACGCCGACTGAACCTAAAAAAACTCATTCGCGAAGTGATTGAAAAGGAGGAAGGCATCAAGGAGCGATTTGCGGGCGGACGCCCTGTGGATGACATCCGCGGTTTCGGACTGCCATTGGGTTCGCATAAGGTGCCCCTTGTTGGCGATGGTTATGTGCTGGTGGGGGATGCCGCCTGGCTCATTGACCCACTCACCGGAGAGGGCATTCCCAACGCCATTTACAGCGGAACCTGGGCTGCTGAAACCATTGCACAAAACTGCAGGGATGGAAATTATCACGCCAAGCAATTGGAGCCCTATGAAAAGAAGGTGCGCGACAAACTGGAACTGGAGCTGCGCATCAGTAGGCAGTTGCAACAGATGTTTCGCTATCCTTGGCTGGTGAAAGTTGCCAGCAGAATTGCCCACAACAACCCAAAGTTTGAAGAGATCCTCTCCTCCATGTTCAACAATGTTGACCTGCGGAAAAAACTGCGAAACCCCTTGTTCTATGTCGGCCTGCTCACCAAAAGATAAGGCACTCATGCAACGAATCTGGTGGTTCCTGCGCCCCATCAACCTGTTGATGACAGCCATAAGCATGTGGCTTTTGCGTTGGTTTGTTTTCTTACCCCAGCTGCAATCCATCAAAGAAGCTTCGCTGCTAACCGGTCCGGAGTTCGGCTCTTTAATGGCCCTGGTGTTAGTGGTGATGCTCTCAGGTTATTGGATCAATGACTACGCCGATCTTGCCACCGATCGCATCAACCGACCGGAACGCTTGTTGGTGAAACATCAGCCAAAACCCTTCGTTTTTTTTGCTTTTTGGTCTGTTTTAAACCTTCTGGGGCTGGCGGTGGGGGTGCTTCTTGGCAAGCAATTGCATCAACCGGCCATTCCACTCATTTACCTCGTCGGAATCAGCTCTTTTGTGCTCTATGCCTACCGTTTAAAACCCTTGGGGCTTGCCGGCAATGTGCTGGTATCGAGTTGGATTGCGTTCATCCCCTGGTTTATTTATATCGCTGAGTGGAGAAGCCATTTCAGCTTCGGTGGCGAGGCTTTGCAGCTGTTGCTGCTCTTTACCGCACTGATGTTCCTTTCAAACCTGGCCCGTGAATGGGTGAAGGACATTGAAGATATGGATGGCGATGAACAAGCCGGAATGCGCACCTTGCCCTTGCGAAAAGGGCCCGAATTTGTTGCGGGCTTGAGTGCGGCCATACTAGCGCTCAGTGTGCTTTGTTTGCTGCTCTTTTTAGGACTAAACGCAAAGAATAGCACCTCTCTGGCCCCCTTGTTGTTGCCATTGATCTTGATGGGAGCGGTTTTGTCTGCCCGCATTCCTGCACTGATTGCCAAAGGACAAGCAAACAGCGCCAGCCGATATCTGAAACTGTACATGTTGGCAGGCATGATGCTCTTGCCTTTGCTCGGACAATGGTGGTGGCCTTTAATAATGGCCAGTTGACCTCTTAAAGCGGCAAATACTCAAACTTGCGGATGATTATTTCGTGCGGTGCAAGATCCACCGGCCCCACCGAAACACCGGTGAGTATCCAAAGATTCATTCTTGCCGAGGTGGTAACACCCGGTTCGGGAATGACAATGGGGTTCGAAGCACGGCCGCCTTCATTTTTCACCCTTGCAGGATTGTCGGTATCAAAGGTCCAGCTTCCAAACAGCTGACCTGGAGTTGCCTGATCTCCGCGATAGGAGTTCCAGGTGATGAGGGTGTCGGTCCAAATGAATTCGTGGGTACTGACCCCATCGATTGTACCGGCTTCATAGTCGGGCTTATAATCTCGTTCTGGAAAGTAGGTTCCGAAATTGATGGGCTGAACGCCGTATTGTAATGTGCGGGCTTGATTTGCATTGCCCCACTTGCTAAACTCAATGTCCACTTCGGAGTTGGCCTGCTGACTAAAGGTGTTGTTATCCCATGTAAAAAGACCCAGGACAATGTTTGATGGGAAGGCATCGGGATAGCCCTCAATGGTCCAGCGATAGGTTCCGAATCCCGTGTACTCATCTGCAACCACCTCGGTGCTGTACCAGCGTTCATCGCGTTGAACGATCTTCAAGTGCAGATAGCCATTTTCATCGAGATAAACATCGTTTTCATTGCCTGAAAAGAAGTTGGGTCCTGGCCCCCACTGGTTGTCCTCATGAATTTTCACCGTCCAATCCAAACCGGAAAACCGCAAGCTGTCTCCCACCCGTCCGAAAACTTCTGTATTGACCCCAGACAGCTGTGGATCGCTTTGCTCGCATGACCACCATAAAAGCGGAATGAGCACCAGCCAAAATTTAGGATGGATCCGGGTACTCGGGTATTTCAGGTGTGTTTGTACAATCATCGTTCATCGGATTTATGAAAGCTGAGCGTTCCCCAAAGGGAGGGATTCGTTGGAAATTCATTTCTGGAAGGACTGTTCCAACGCTGCTGAGGTTTACCCTCGTTCAAATCGGATGCAATCACCCCCACTTCAAATTGATAATTTGCTTCCGTTTTGATGGAGGTAATGGGGAAATGGCTCAAAGGAATGGCGCATTCAAAGCGGTATCCTTTTTCAGTGGTATTGAATTTCAGTTCGGCCGATGCGATGGGCGTTGCTCCGTTCTTCAGATCGTAAACAGCCCCCTCATTAGAAGCAGCGATGAATAGATGCTGATCGCTCAGCAGCATTTTGCTTCGAAAAGTCAAGGCTTCGGGGTTCAGGCTCAAGGCGAGTTCTATTCCATCGGCTTTGAGCAGATCGCTACCGGACAGATTATTCTTCATTGGGCTGGCATCTTTGATCACCCCACTGATGTACAGCTGCTCACCATCAGCTGAGAGCTTGATGGTGTGTTCATTCAGTGCCAAGGCAGGCAGTTGTTCCCAATCATCCAAAAGTCCATCGACCTTAAAGCTTCCTTGCTCGGAATAGACCGCCATATATTGCTGATTGAGGAGTCCGCGGTAAGGTACGATTTGTACCTCATCGATGTACACTTCTCCTGCTGCTTCAAATTGAATGATCATTTGTTTGATGTTGCCGGGATTGGCACCGAACTCATTCCATCCAAATCGCTCCAAGGGCAAGGTAACAGTGGCCCAGCTATCATTTTCCTGTTGGGTAATGAATTCAGAAAACAAGCCCAACCAGGCGCCATTGCCAGTATAATCTTCCAACGAAACGGCCAACGGCAGCGATCGTATGGGGCCATTCATGCCTTTTGCTTTGAATTGTATGGCTGCTTCATTGAGTATGCCGCTTAAATCCTTGGCCGACCAATTATCCCAGCCTATGCCCATGCCAATCCAATCACATCCGCCCTCGGGCTTATCCCATTTCAGATAAAATGCCCCTTCGCCATTGGCAACAACCGATTGTTCTTGTTTCAGTTGAATACAGCTGCTTTGTTCCGTTACCCACACCTCACTGCTGATTTGGTCTTTTAGAATATTCACTGCATAAAAGCCATTGACATTTGGCAGGTTGCGTTCTTTTGATGGTTCCTCAAACAGCCCCACCTCTTTCACCTGCATGCAGGAGAAAAAAGACAGGCTGATGAGCGAAAAGAGTATGGAACGAGTCATATTACAGCTTAAGGGGACCGCCTACAGTAAAGATCATTTCATCCATTAAAACCTGCGCATATCCACTGGCAGGATTGGCCAGGAAAAGGCATGAAACCATGTTGAGTTTATCGGGGTTTCTCACCCCATTTCCTTTGGGATCTGCCGGAGCCCCATTGATCAAATACTCCAAATCGCTGTACTTGAATGAGATGATGTGCCATCCGGGCTCGAAATCTCTGAACTCTACGGCATATTGATCTTCATTGCTTTCATTGAATTTTCCATCACCGTTGTCGTCTTCGCTAAAACGCAACAGCAAAAAGCCGTTGGGCAGGGAATCCGGCCGATAAACCACCGCATTGAAGTACACATCGTCAGGGTTGTTGGGCAAACCAAAGCTTCCACCATTCATGGCCGTATTTGGGATGTCAAACATACCAATGAGCCAATCCCAGTTAACGGTGCCCCCCATATCGAAATACTTGCCCCCCACGGGTGCAGGCACTTTCGACTCGATTCGGAAACTCATATCGGCGCCACTCTGCACAAAGAATCGCCAGGCGGGGTTGAGGTTGCCTTCAAAATCGGCAATGAGCAAACCCTCCGGTTGCCGTGAACCGGTGACATCTATGGTGAGGCTGTGCTCCGAGCTATCGCCTTCAAGGAATAAGGTGGCGGTGCACTTGCCGGGTTGAAAAACCGGAAATTTACTGGTGGTGCCATCCCACAAGGCATTGCTTGCAGTCAATTCTTTCGATCGGCCTTCAATGATTTTCACACTTTCGCTTTCATCGCTCGTAATTTCTAGAGTCCAGTTGGTAATGGTTGAAAAACGAGCAGTAAAATACACGCTTTCATTGGTTGAAAAGTCGACACTTGATTGGCTGGCACTGAAATCTTCCAACACAGTAAAGTCGCCGTAGATTTCAATCAAATCAGGTCCTTCAAACAATTCTATTCGTTGACATGAAGCAGAAAACAAGAGGGTTAACGCAATTAAATATACGCTTGCTGAAGCGATAGAGGGGGTTTTAAATAGCTTTTTCATCTCATTAATCATTAAAAAAACATGCTGTAAACTATGCCAAACTGTTGTATGGAAAAATCGGGCACCTCTGCGGCTTTATCGTTGTAGTTGAGCCTTTGCCAAACCACATTCAGTTTGTTCTTGGCATCAAAATGATAGCGCAAGGCGAGGATGAGGTGATCTTGTTTCATATTGGAACGGAACGGATTGAAATCAATTACTTCTGAATAATCATTTCTAACGGGTAAAAGTTCATTCCCATCGGCATTTAATATGCGATAATTGGCCAATAGGTCCATATCTTTAATTACACCCAACTTTAGGCCAATATCGGTCATATTGCTAATCAAGTCAATGGTGGCCTCGGGCAGTGCATTGCTTCGGTTGGTGTTTCTGCCAGTGTAGGATGCACTTAATTCCAAGGCGCGATTCCAAGTTGGAATGAGGGTATCCAGTTTGAGTACCACATTGGCTTGCAAGAGGCCAAACGTTCGCAAATCGTCCGTGCCTTGCCCCACCACTTCAGAGAGCGCGCGATAAGCGAGGTCGGCTTTGAGCAGGTGATTGGCTGTTTGGTGTTGCAATTCCACGCCAAAACCTTTTCGGTTGGGGGTGGCCACACCAAAAGGCATCACATTGTCATACTGAGGTGCAAAGGCATCCAACCCTGGGTTGAGGGTCATTTGGTAGAGCGACGCATCTTGTATCATATCCATGAGGGTGATGGGGCGCACCATTTGCTCATTCCCAACGCGGGTGTAAAGGCGGTTTTGTGCTTCGAAGTTGATCCTTTTTCTTTGGGCTCCAACACTTCTGAACTGCGGACCCACATTGATGTATGACAGGGCTATTTTGCTTCGGTCATTACGGCTCACGGAGAAATTCAAATCCGCAAAATAATCGCGAAGGGTTTTGGATTGAGGATCATTGAGCATGTACATCTCCGAGATACCGCTCTCCGAACTAAAAAGCAGATCGAAGCCTTTGATGCTGTGGTTTAAGCGGGTGGTTCCGGTAACTACGGGATTGTGAAAAACCTGGTCGTTTCTCGACGTTCCGGCAATATCCATGAGATCGACATAATTCATGCCGAGCTGCAGCTTATTGCTTTGAACGAGGGTTGCATTTCCTCCCCAAAAAAGACGATCGCTCTGATTGCCAAAATCGGTAGGCCGGTTTCTGAAGCTGAAAAGATTCATTTGCAACTCATCAACCATGGCGGGAAACACAATGCTAAAATCCACCGCAGCACCTTGTTGACGCCAGGTGTGGTCATTGGTGTAGAAGAGATCGTAACGGGTGAGGTCGCGATAAATCTGAAGGGCTTCAATGCGGTGATCGCTCAACTCTTCTTCGTGGTTGTAGAACGTATAAGGGCTGAGCTTGTAGTTGATATCGCCCACTTGATAACGAACGGCATTCCTGATTAAGCCTTTGAGGTAAAGCTGACGCATATCGAATGTTACACCCGATCCCCAGAAACCGCCAAAATCATTTCTTATCCGCAGCATGGCATGCAAGAATGTTTGTTCATTGGGGCGGGCATTGATTGCGAGATCAACCAGCGCATGGCCGCTATTCAGTCGGTTGGGGGTTACGGTATCGCCTTCAGAATCAAGGCGATCTTGCTGAAAGATGCTGCGCGCTGCACCCGATGCCCAAACTTTTTTACCCTGGGCTGCAACCTGCAAATGGGTTCCAACAATTAAGATGGCACTGATAATTGCTATTCTCATGCTCATATATTAAAAAGACAATTTAATTTCAAATACGGTTTCGGTGCCCTTGAACTGGTCTTTGGCAAAACTGCGGTCTTCAAATGAAAACCATCGATGGCGCAAGTAAAGGGCGGTGTTTTTAGAAAGGTCGTAATCAATGCCAAGTCCGAGCCCCCACCCTTCTTGATTGCGAGGTCGGTTGCTATCGCCGTTGATATCGGTTTCATAATTTCCTAACACGCGCTCATACCCCCCATAACCCGCAAGCACCAGGTCTCTGGTGAGGGCGTAATACATTTCCAATTCGGTGCTATAATGGCGCAGATAGGCATCTTCTGTGAACACCGTTATGGGCGACAGGAAATCCTGAACAGAAGAATAACGGCCCAGCAGGAAGGTGTACAAGTCTTTCATTAAAAATTTTGAATGGTACTTTCCTTGTGCCTCGATCACATTGAATTTTTTGGCCACCGGTCCACTGCTGATGCGAGCCAGTTCGTATATATCCCTAAAAATTACGTTGTAACGATTGTAGGGCCCCACCCCTGTTGGAAAATTCCAGCGCCAGAAACGCGAACGGGTAAGTTGGTTTACCGGATGCCCGAAACTAATGGTATTGCTAAGGGCCTCCAATTCAGCGGAAACACTATTGGCGATCGATAATTTCAAGTCTTTTCGTTCAAACTCAGCATTGATGTTCAGCCCTTGCCGATTGTTATTAAATTGGCCAATGGGCGTTAATGAGCTGGCAAAGGGCACCAGGGCGGCGCTGCTCCCAACGCTACCGGCGGGAATGGCATTGTTACTCGCTTCAACAAAAGATGCGTTCCAAAAGATGGCATTGTTGTTCAGCACCCGCGGACTCACGCGGAAATAATGCAGCTCAACCGGAACTTTTGAGCGCTCTTTGGTGAGGTTGAGTTTGATGTTCATGGCCTCGCCCCAACCCATGCTATGTTGTGGACTAAAATACCTTCCGGCGCCCATCTCTGCATGAAGCTCAAGCCCCTTAATGATGGGGAAACTACCTTCAAACGTAGCGAGATTAAAGCCGATGCCTTCGCTGTTCAGGCTATCGGTATAGGTTTGATTATTGAAGGTATTTAATGCCAGAAATCCTTTTTCAAGCGGTTTCTTCAATTGGCCCCCAAAAGAGAGGTTGGGAATGGTAAGAAAACCACCATTAAGTTCAGTTTTACCATACAGGGCCTTAAGGCTTAGATCTGCCGGCAACTGACTCACTTCCACCACCGTACCCGTAAAGGCGCGTTCTCCCCAACGGATGTCTTGGTTGATGTTTCCCATTTCATGGAAAGACCGGTAACGCGATTCCACATCTTTGGTAACCGGGTCCCAGGGGTTGCGTTCAAAAAGGGTAAAACGGTTGTAGCCGGTAAAGGCCTTTAAGGTAAGGTCGCTTATGGACACCCAGTGAATACCGCCCGTTCTTACATTAAATGTGGCGATATCGGTTTGGAAGTTCCCATAAAGATTGATTCCAAGAAGCAAACCCAAATTGGTGGCGAAACGGGTTCCGTTAAGCGGTTCGTAGATGGTGGGGCGAGCGGAGGGCCGCACCTGTCCTGTGCCGTATGTTTGCCCAATGAGACCGTCCAAAAACTGAAAGGCATACAAATCAAATCCCCAAGAGGTGCGTTCAGAAGGACGACCACTAAAGTTGAGGGTTAAGTTAGGCAATTGGCTATCGTCGCCAATGAAAAGGCTTTTGGTTTGAACCGTATCGCTACCTCCTTCGGTGAGCAAAAAGGGCGTTTGATGGGAGGTGAAGGTTCCGAAGAAGCGGTAAAATCCACTCACCTTAAAATTGTACAATTCCGGATCGGGAGATTTAGGGAACACACCTACTTCCGGGCGCGGGAAGGTATCGGGCAATGGCATGGAGAAATCCAGTCCAATGGCCATCGCTGATGGGGTAGAATCCTGCTGAAAAGAAGATGCTGCCGTTGAAAACAATAACAGCCCCGTGCATGCCATGAGTTGAAGAAGATTTTTCATCTTCCTTTTTTCAGATGACGGAATGATACAATATGTGCAGTTCTTCATACTCATTGATAATGAAATTCCAGTTCTCGTTCTTTCAGGCGTATTGTTCCTTTTTGATCGGCACTGGGCAAGACATAAAAAGGAATATTGGTATAGGCTGCATTGCCACCTTTATCGTAGGCAGTGACAAAAATCCGATAGGCCCCTTCTTGGCGTGGGGTGCGAAAAACAACGCCCTTGGCATCCCTTTTCTTGATTAAACCGGGAATGGCCGGAGGTGCTTTTTCTGCATCTCCCCCAATGCGGGTATCGGTGCTTTCAGAAATGATTTGCCATTTCACTTTCAGGGGTTCGGCTTTGGGATCGCTAAAATCTGCCCAGGCTTTATAGCGTTTGCCCGACTGAAGAATCATGTTCAATTCATTGTCGGTGCTATCGGTTTCAATGCCAAAAGAAGCGATGGAGGGTGCTGGATTGGGCGGCTCGGACTTTCTCCATGCCCTGTACAATTGATCAACCGGCTCTGTACTGCTGCCATCAGCAGTAAACAAACCATACCAGGTGGAGGTGGTTTCCTGCTTGTGGCCCCATAAAAACACATAAGAGCCGATGCATTTAGGGCTTTCTTTGATGTATCCATAGCGCTGCGCATACGAAAGAGCCTTGGAACTAGAACTCTGTTCAATGGGTGCGCCCCATTTTGTTTTAGCTACTTCCCAATGGCCGTTGGGTCCCCATTCTGCAATTAAAAATGGACCATCCCAGCCAAAAGCCGCAATGCTGTCTACTGCCATTTTCAATTCACCGTAGGTATTCACCCCGAAAATATCAATGTCAGGACAATCGCGCTTTACCAATTCAACTTCTCGTTTATGCAAACCCGCGGTAACGGTGGTGGTGGGGTGATTGGGATCTACTTCATGGATCATTTTGGCAATGTCTTGCACCGCTTTCCAGACCTTGGTGTTGGTGTACATCAAGTCCACCTCATTGCCAATGCCCCACATCAAAAGTGCGGGATGATCCTTTATTTCTTTCACCTTACGTGTGAAATACTCCAGTTGCTTTTTCACCGCTTCTTCGTTGTTGTAGTCAAAGCCGTGTCGTTCATGTTGCACCCACAAACCCATGATAACCGTGAGCCCTCGTTCATGGGCATTGTCTAAATACTCTTTGGCCCGTTCCAAACTCCATGTGCGTATGGAATTTCCACCTATTTCAACCAGCTTATCCAAATGAACCTGTCCACCTGCGCCTTGGATGTAATAGGGTTCTCCGCCCCTTAAAAGACCGTATCCATTGTCTGTTTTAATCACTTCTACTTTAACGGCTTGGGCATGGGAACGGAGCATTCCAAAACAACCAATGGCCATGAGCAAAGTGAGCAGTCTATACACCAAAACTGAAGGTATTTCTTTTAAGTGCTTCATATCTGTCAAGATCAAAACGGTACAATTTAGCAGGGCGGTAAGCCACGTTTTTTTCCACCTCATCTAAAGGAATGAGAAGTTTACTGCTCAAAATTTTCTTTCGAAAATTTGGCTTGTCGAACTGTTCGCTGAGTATGGACTCATAAAGGCCTTGCAATTGTCTCAATGTAAATTTAGGTGGGAGCAAGTTAAACCCGATGGGTTCGGTGCGCACTTTTTTTCGCAACGCCACAATGGCAGATGTAAGAATTTGATCGTGATCAAATGCCAGGGAGGGGACTTCTCGGATATCGAACCACCCAATGTCACTTGCCCAATGAGAAGCCACCGGTTGATATCGACTGCTGTTAACCAGTGAAAAATAACCGACGGTTACAACGCGCCCCGCCGGATGCCTTTTGGTGGTGCCAAAAGTTTGGAATTGCTCCACAAAAATATCTTCAAGACCGGTTAAGTGCTTGAGAATTCGCAGCGCTGAACTTTCGAGATCTTCTTCAGGACTGACAAGATCTCCGGGAATGGCCCATTTGCCCTGATAAGGCTCAGCCCCCCTTTTGATGAGCAGCACCTTTAGTTTGCCCTCGTGATAACCAAAAATGATACAATCCACCGACAAACCGAAACGCATAAACTCCCTGAATGGGAGGTTGTTTTCCGATAAAAAATGAGTGGCTCGTTGATTACTGGATAAGGTCATGTGCAAGACAAACATATAAAAAAATAGTTATAGTACTTTTTACTTTAAGTTAATTTGGGTTATTTCGGTCCACCTTTTTCTACGTCTTTTGTGGAATAGAACAGGTTGATAAAAATCTATCAAGCCAAATAAAACTATCATGAAAAACAAGAACCCAATCATTATGCTTATTGCCCTGATTGTTGCCCTCGGTGGGCTGCTCATGGGCTTCGATGCATCGGTTATTTCAGGAGTGGTAAAATTCATAGAACCCGAGTTCGGCCTCAGTAAATTTGAACTCGGCTGGTCGGTGGCATCGCTTACCCTTACTTCAACCCTTGCCATGTTGGTATCAGGGCCGTTAAGCGATCGAATAGGTCGAAGAACAGTCTTGCGTTATGCTGCAATACTCTATGCCATTTCAGCCATTGGTTCTGCCATAGCACCCACTTTTAGCTTTCTGGTTATCGCACGTATGATCGGTGGGTTGGGTGTAGGTGCATCATTAATATTGGCGCCCATGTACATCGCAGAGCTTGCACCACCGCAGCTTCGCGGACGTTTGGTATCCTTCAATCAATTGAATATTGTAGTGGGTATTTCCCTTGCTTTTTTCACAAACTACCTGATCTTACAATTGGGCAAAAGCGATGCCGAATGGGCATTGAAACTCAAATTCAACGAACACAACTGGCGCTGGATGCTAGGGCTGGAAACCTTACCGGCCGTGCTGTATTTCTGCGGACTTTTCTTTGTGCCGCGGAGTCCCCGCTGGCTTATATTGAAAGGCAGGTTCGATGAGGCCATCAACGTACTCTCCAGGCTATCGAGCACTAATGAGGCCTCCAAAGCCGTCAGCGAAATCAAAGAAAGCATGACCGAAGAGAAAGAAGAGAACGGCCATGGATTCAAAGATTTATTCAGCAAGCGCATGAAGCTGGTGATGACCATCGGAATTGTGCTGGCCATTCTGCAGCAAATCACCGGCATCAACTCGGTGTTCTTTTACGCTCCAATGATTTTTGAACAGTCGGGCATTGGAACCGATGCTTCCTTCATACAGGCCATCATGGTTGGCATCACCAATTTGGTGTTCACCATTCTGGCCATGCTCATGATTGATCGCCTTGGGCGCAAGCCTTTATTATTAATGGGTGTAACGGGCATGGCTGCCAGCCTATTTTTACTGGCATGGGGCTTCCATTCGTCCAGTTATACCCTCAGCCAAAGTGCCATTGAACAACTTCCGGCAACCGTCAACAAATCTGCCTTGATGTCCATTGCAGACCAAACATATGAAAGCGACCTGGCGTTTAACGAAGCGCTCGCGGGCAGCCTCGGAAAAGAGGAGGCCAATGCAAATTCTTCGGCCATTGTGGCTGCAGCCATCTCTACCAACCCCATGCTCATACTCATTGGCATACTTGGCTTTGTGGCAAGCTTTGCCATCTCCATCGGCCCGGTTATGTGGGTGCTCTTTTCTGAGTTGTTCCCGAATGCCATCCGAGGGGTGGCCATCTCATTTGTTGGCCTGGTAAACTCTGCCATTAGCTTTTTGGTTCAGTGGGTATTTCCTGCTGAATTGGAAATACTGGGCAATGCATGGACCTTTGCCATTTATGGCTTATTCGCTGCAGCGGGTTTAATTTTCATCATATTTAAAGTGCCCGAAACCAAAGGCAAGTCATTGGAAGAACTGGAAGAGAAATTGGTAAGGCATGCATAATCAATTGAATTCACCATGGAACAAACAGCTTAGGCCTGTCATTGCGCTGCTGTTTTATCTATCGCTCTGTGGTATCATCCTGATGTCTTGCAAGCCCACAAAAAAGCCAACTGAAGCAGGCATGGTGCTTCAAGCAGTGGATTGCCCTGCGGACTCGCCTTTGATCATCCAAGCAGACTCGTTCTATGATTACGAACTCCAAATCCCGCAAAGTGGCCGTTACCGGCTGGTGGTTCGGGCCACTTCTGATTCGGGTCAACTTTGGGTGGAAGATTATGTGGGGAACCCCGATGGCCGAACCTACGACATCAGCGGTAAAATAGATCTGAAAGAAAGTGGCAAAGCAAAACCGGCACTTCGAATGAAAGACGGCAGCCCCCTTCAGGCGGGAACTCATCGAATGCGATTACACGCTCATGCGGGAACAGTGGCGGTGTACAGCCTTGCATTTGAGCTGCTGCTTTTAAGCCGCGAAACCAGCGAGGTACGCACCCAAAAAATGGAAGGAGAAAACTGGGCATTGAAATGGTCGGATGAGTTCAATGGAAAAGGTTTGCCCGATAGCAACCTTTGGAGTTACAATTTGGGTAACTGGGGCTGGGGAAACAATGAATTGCAGTACTATACCTTGGCAGATACCAACAACGCAAAGCAACAAGATGGATTGCTTGTAATCCGAGCCGTGAAAGATGATCAAGGAAACTGGACCTCCGCCCGACTCACCACCCAAGGAAAAGTTGCATTCAAATATGGCAAGATTGAATTCAGGGCAAAAGTTCCAAATGGCCGCGGAAGCTGGTCGGCCGGATGGCTGCTCGGAGACGAATACAAGGATGAGATATCATGGCCCTATTGCGGAGAAATTGATGTGTTGGAATGCGTGGGTTTTGAGTTCGACAGCAGCGGTTTGCACGGAATAAACCACGCCAGCTGCCACACACGGGCCTACTATTTTAAACAAGGCAACCAAATTACCGCTGTTACTCCTGTTTCTCACATGTCTGACTCCTTTCACACCTACGCCATCGAATGGTACCCCAATGTAATTTATGCCAGTGTAGACGGAAAGCGCTATTACACCTACGATAAAACTGCCGATAGTCTGGAATGGCCGTTTCACAAAGCCCAGAGCATTATACTGAATCTGGCTATTGGAGGGGGCTGGGGCGGTGCAAAAGGAGTAGACCCTGAATTAGATGAACAACAGTTGTGGATTGATTACGTGCGGGTATATGGCAAAGAATAGCGCAATATTGGGGCTGGTGGTCGCATTCGGAATGATGATCACTGCCTGCGAAAAAAAATCGGAGGAAACCAAGCAGGTTGAAATTTACCTGAGCTCTGCCTCCGGTGATCGCCTAAAGAAAGTACCCAGCATGGCAGCGCAGTCAGAAACCAATGTTCTGATTGAAATTGATACCGCCATCCGCTACCAAACCATCAGCGGTTTTGGGGGGGCATTTACCGAAGCCAGCGCTGCTTTGCTATTGGCCCTCGATAGCCAACATAGAAACAGCATCTTAGAAGCCTATTTTGGCAATCACGGAGCGCGCTACAGCTTGTGTCGCACCCACATCAACAGCTGCGATTTCTCTCTGCGCCCATACAGCTATCTCAGCGAAGAACTGGACAGCAGCCTGCGCACTTTTAGCCTGGCAGAAGATGAAGCCGATATCATCCCGATGATAAAAATGGCGCAAGAGATTTCTGAGGATGGTTTTCGCCTCATCGCCTCTCCCTGGACTGCCCCACCATGGATGAAAGACAATGGACATTGGTTTGGCGGACGGTTAAAAAAAGAATTTTACCCAAGTTGGGCCGCCTATTTTATTCGCTATGCGCAAGAAATGGAACAACACGGTATCCCTATTTGGGCATTTACTCTTGAAAATGAACCCCTTGGCAACGATGCACATTGGGAATCTATGCATTTCAACCCGACAGAAATGACCCGGTTCATCCAAAACCATTTGGCGCCTCAAATGGAAAAGGCACAATTGAAAACACACATCCTCGTGTATGATCAAAATCGCGATGAAGAGATGCAGCATTGGGTGGACAGCCTTCTGGGAAATGAGCAAATCAGAAAATTAATCTATGGCACTGCTGTGCATTGGTACAGCTCCACCACCGATTGGATGCCGGAAATTTTACAATACACCCATGAAATGGCCCCGGATAAACACATCATCCATACGGAAGGCTGCATTGATGCCGATACCCCGCGCTGGCAAAATGACGACTGGTATTGGCGAGAAGAGGCCACCGATTGGGGTTGGGACTGGGCGCCGGAAGAAAAGAAAAAAGACCATCCCAAATACACCCCTGTGTTTCGCTACGCAGCCGATATCATTGGCTGCCTGAACAATCATGTTGAAGGTTGGGTGGATTGGAACATGTTACTCGATCGGCAAGGAGGCCCCAATCACGTAAAAAACTGGTGCATTGCTCCTGTCATTGTCGATACGCTGAGTAATGAAGTGTATTTCACCCCCCTTTACGATGTCATGGTTCATTTCAGCAAATTCATGCGGCCCGGAGCCCGCAGAATTGAAACCAAGGGCCAAGGTGACGCCTTGCATACAGCCGTTCAAAACCCCGATGGCAGCATTGTACTTTGTGTGCTCAACAGAGCGCTCAGCTCCGAAAAAGGAATGGTGAAAGTGGGGGCTCGTAAAATTGCGCTAGACCTCCCACCGAAAAGCCTTCAAACCATTGTAATCCATTAAATAGAGAATCGTTACCCCATGGTACAAATAGCATCAAAGAAAACGAAAGAACACCACGATCTGGAAACAATCGAAAGCCAGGGCGAGCATTTCTTCAGAATAAAAAACACCGAAGAAATGCGCCCCTTTCTTATGACCATCGTGAGCCCGGGAGACCATTGGATGTTCATTGGAAGCAACGGCGGATTAACTGCAGGAAGAACCAATCCCGAGCATGCACTTTTCCCCTATGATACCGATGATAAAGTCATAGAAGCCGCCGAGCATACCGGCAGCCGAACCATCATTCGCTGGAAAGATGGTAACAAAACCGAACTGTGGGAGCCCTTTGCTGAAAATGGGGTGGAAATATTCGACATCCACCGAAGCATTTACAAAAATACCACCGGCAACAAGGTCATTTTTGAAGAAGAAAACCGAAGCATAGGCCTTACCTATCGCTACATGTGGACCTTTGCCGAACGATTTGGCTTTGTGAAACATGCAAGCCTCATTGCTGATGATGGTTTTAACAAACAAGTGGAAGTGCTGGATGGGGCAACCAACCTGATGCCATCCGGAGTTCCAAGTCAGTTGCAGATACAAAGAAGCACCTTGGTTGATGCCTACAAAAGAAATGAACTGGACCCGGAAACCGGTCTTGGAATATTTGCTTTAAGTGCGGTAATCGTTGATAAAGCTGAACCAAGCGAAGCACTCTTGGCAACCACCGCCTGGACTGCGTCTAAAGAGGTGCAGGCCTTTTTGCTCAGCAAAAATCAAATGGCCGCTTTTAGGTTGGGAAAAAACATCGAAACAGAGTCGGATGTAATTGGTGAAAAAGGTTGCTTTTTATGTCTGTATCGACCCGATTTCGAGCGGCAAGAAACCCTCCATTGGTATCAGGTATTTGAAGTCAATCAGTCGCATGCCGAAGTAGAAAACATTCGGCACCTGCTCAAAGGGAAGGAAAACCTGGAAAAACTACTGGAGGAAGACATTGATCAAAGCACCCTTGAATTGAAAAAACTGGTGGCGGGAAGCGATGGGCTTCAGAGAACTGCCGACGTACTCTCTACATCGAGGCATTTCACCAATGTTTTATTCAACATCATGCGTGGGGGATTGTTCGATGAAAATTATCGCATTCCGAAAGAAGACTACCTCAAACACCTTCGGCATGCCAATGAAAATATTTTCCGGCGACATCAGTCATTTTTAAACGAACTGGAAGAAACTTTATCGCTCAAAGAATTAATAAGCATGGTGGGGCAAAGCGCCGACCCAGACCTCTTGCGCTTGAGTCTTGAATACCTTCCGCTCTTTTTCAGTCGGCGTCATGGCGACCCCAGCCGCCCATGGAACTATTTCTCCATCAATACCATTGGCATCAATGGCGAAAAAATAAGAAACTACGAAGGCAATTGGCGAGATATATTCCAGAACTGGGAGGCCCTTTCTTACAGTTATCCAGAATTTCTGGAAGGCTTCATTGTGCGCTTTCTAAATGCCTCTACCATTGATGGGTACAACCCTTACCGCATTTCTAAAAACGGAATTGATTGGGAGGTAGAAGAAGAGGACGATCCCTGGTCGTATATCGGGTACTGGGGAGATCATCAGGTAATCTATTTACTCAAAATGCTGGAGCTCTCTGTGCGCTATCATCCGGGCATGCTTCATCATTGGTTGGACCAACCCATGTTTGTTTATGCCAATGTTCCTTACCGCATTAAAAATTATCACGATTTGGTGCTGGATCCCCGAAACACCATAGAGTTTGATCATGAACTGGAT
>CAZYJD010000021.1:0-28486 GCA_964647785.1 uncultured Chitinophagaceae bacterium | reverse complement strand
AGCGCTTAGGATTTCAGATGAGCGCAGACCGGGATGTAGAGGGTTGAGGGCAAACGGTAACATTCGAAGAATGTATTCGGATTGTATTTGTAGACCTTCTAAAATTATGAATAAAACTCTAAGGCCATCATTTATTTAGCAATTTGTATAGTTAATCTTTGCTAGTGCCGCTTCAGGATTTTACGCTCTTTTAGATATTTATAACACACTCACTACAAACTCCTTAACGCCACAATGGGAACGAGAGTTGAACTCGTGACCATTTTTTGCAATTGCTGCTGTTCTTCTTTTTGGTAGATTTTGATGGTTTTTTCTTCATTTTCAAAGGGTTGGTACTTTTGTTATTGGCTCCTAAAAATAGGTACATGGGGCGCATCCTTGAATCAGCTTTGTTCCTCCAAACTGTCTAAACCTGTTGAGGTGGCCTGGTAGTAAAACTCATTCATCCGATCGCTGTCATGATAAAAAACGGTCTTACCGCTTTCCGGGTCAATGACCCTTATTTTGTTTTCGCGCATCAAATCACGGATCAGCGACACCAGCACGGGAGAACTGATTTCTCTTCCTAGTTCATCTACTATGTGCTCGAAAGACTCGGGGAAAACCAGTGCGCTCAGCACCTTTTTTCTACGCGCTTCTTCAAGCGCCATTATTTCTTCGAGTTCTTTCTTCCTTTCCATTGGTAGGTGCCTTTGAGTCCCAGAACTGCAAAGAAGGGGATATATATCAAATGTAAAAGTTCTGAGAGGATGAATTTTTTCATCAAATGGGTGGCATTAAAAAATGGAAGGCATGCCTTGTAAAACGCCCGGTCATTCAAAACCTTTAGCACGAACATGAGCAAAGCCGGTAAGAGAAACAAGGGCTCAAAAGGAACTGCAATCCATAATGCCAGGCTTGCCAGATGATAGCATACCAGCATAAGCGCTTCCATCTTCAGGCGTATGGATGGGTATGCGGTTGATTTGGAGGCCCATCTGATGCGCTGATGAATGAATGTTCGCAGGGTTTCGGGGGCTTCTGTATAGACCATGGCCTGCTGTTGGTGGCAAAAAACCACTGAGTTGTGCTTGCGCTGATGAAGGTGCAACATCATGAACACATCTTCGCCGCTGGGCAAATTCTCATGTAAAAACGAGCGGTCAAAAACGCTTTTTCGATATGCCAGATTCGCTCCATTGCACATACTGGGTTTGTTCAATGCAATGCCCGATGCCCCCATGGCCACCAAACCGATGAACTCAAGTTTCATCCAGCGCTGCCAGAATGTGGCTTCCTGTTCAAACACCACCGGTCCGGATACCATTTGCACTTCTGCATTTTTGAAGGGTGCACACATCAACTCCAGCCATTGGGGCCCCATTCGGCAATCGGCATCCGTGCTCAGCACTATTTCAGAACGCGCATGCTCAATGCCCATGGCCAGTGCCGCTTTTTTCCCGCTTGCTCCGCTGAGCTGCAACAATTTCACCCTGGAATCGCTGCATTGCGCGATGATTTGTTCCCCTCCATCGCTGCTGTGGTCATCTATAAATATGAATTCCGCATCGGAATGGGTTTGCAAAAGCAATGAATTGAGCAGCTTCTGAAGGTTGGGAGCCTCATTCCGAAAGGCGATGAGCACACTCACTTTGGGCGGTCTTGCAGCGCGACCTTCGGCCCCAAACTGCCCCGGATCTTTCCACACACGGGCCCTGCGCTGGAAGTACCAGCTGTACCAGCCCATGAGAAAAAACAGTATGGCAACCAACGGGCTTATCATGGTTTCTTGAATGCGAGCAGCAGCGTTCCGGCAATTCCCGGCAACAGCAGGTTAAGGGTCCAAATAAGCCCCGTTGCCAAAATAAGTGCCTCTGCCGAAGCCTGGGTTCCTAAAAATGTCAATGCTGCCGTTCCACGTATCCCCAGCTCAGAAAAAGCAAATGAAGGAATGAGGGTCTGAACAAAATAAACCTTGCTCAAGGCGGGCAAGAACACATAAAATGGCTGATCGGTAAAGAGCTGAAGCAAGAAGGCAAACTGAAAGGAAAATACCGCATAACGCAATGCACTCCATCCAAATATTTTCCATTTAACGCTCACCGGCATGCTCATCACAAACTGTACGTAGGGCAATAACTGCTTTCTTTCCAGGTAGAGCCTGACCCAGGGCAAAAGGAGATGGATGCGGAATACGAGCAGAAAGATAAGGCCCATCAATACCATACTCAAAAAAAATGCAGCCATCCATGCCCCGGAAAGGTCGCCTGTTGTTGGTTTTTGTACCGTCCACACCCATGCGCCCGCCAAGAGGGTAATAAACAGCTGGCTCATGCTCCCTACAATGGAAGCCGGTATGGCATAGGGTCTTTCGCTTTCTTCCAGCCAGAACCACCGGCCCAGAAACTCGCCGCTTCTATTGGGTGTGAACAAACTGACCCCCGTGCCTGCCAATACCGAGGCAAAAGCCTGCTTTGCGCTCAAGTGCACCCTTGAACGGATGGCCAATTGCCATTTGATGCTCTCCAGATACCAATTCAAAACCATCAGCAAGACGATCAGCAGAAAATAGCCCCATTGATCGGATAAGTAGGAAAACAATTGCCTGAAGTTGTCCGGTTCACTGCTTCTGAGTCGCAGCAGCAGATAGATGAAGCTGGCAGATACAATCCCCCAACGCAATACCTGCATGAATTTCCGGTTCAATAGCTTCTGTCGTTTCAGCCTGGATTAACTTTGTGCATTCAAAGGTATGGCTCAAGTTGAAGAATACGACAAAATCATCATCGGGATTGACCCGGGCACCAATCTCATGGGCTACGGGGTTTTGGGGATTGTGGGCAAGAAGGCGGTACTGCTTAGCGGCGGGGTGATCGAACTCAGCAAATTTGAGAACCACGCACTGAAATTGCAGCGCATTTTTGAGCGGGTGCTGTCACTCATCGACAATTATCAGCCGGATGAAGTGGCCCTGGAAGAACCCTTTTACGGCAAAAACCCACAGTCGATGCTAAAGCTGGGCAGGGCGCAGGGCGTGGCCATGGCTGCTGCCCTGTATCGGAATGTACCCATTTTTGAGTATGCCCCTCGGCGAATTAAACAAGCCATAACCGGTTCGGGCAACGCCAGCAAGGAGCAGGTAGCCGGCATGGTGATGCGTTTGCTGGAGCTCAAAGAAATGCCACGAAAACTGGATACCACCGATGCACTGGGGGTAGCGCTCTGCCATTACTTTACCGGCGGACAAAGCAAAGCAGAAAAGAAATACAAAGATTGGGGAGCCTTCTTAAAAGACAACCCAGACAAGAAAAAGTAGTTTAGAGTTCCCTTCTGATGCGCTGGGCAATATCGGCCAATTGATCGCTGCTCAGTGTTAGTTTGGGTCTGCTGAAATCCATATCGCTCACATGCTGAAGGGGCACGAGATGAATGTGTGTATGCGGCACTTCCAAACCCACCACGGCCGTGCCTATGCGTTTGCAGGGAATGGCTTTTCTCAGAGCCTTTGCCACCTTTTTCGAGAACAGCTGCAATCCGCTGAAGGTATCATCATCCAAATCAAAAATATAGTCGACCTCCAGCTTGGGGATCACCAAAGTATGGCCTTCCACCAGAGGGAAGACATCTAAAAAGGCCAGGAAGCGATCATCTTCGGCAATTTTATGGGCCGGAATTTCTCCGCTTACGATTTTGCTGAAGATACTAGGCATCGATGGTGATGTTCAGTATTTCATACTCAATGACCCCTGCAGGTGCCTGTACGGTGGCTACATCACCTACCTTCTTTCCCATGAGCGCTTTGGCCATGGGTGAATTCACAGAGATTTTGCCCGCTTTAAAATTGGCTTCATTTTCAGAAACGATGGTGTACACCATTTCTTTGTTGAACTTCCGATTGAGCATGCTCACCTTGCTCAGCATGCCCACTTTGCTGTTGTCGAGTTTGCTGGCATCGAGCACCCTTGAATTGGCAAGGGTTTCTTCCAGCTTGGCAATTTTCATTTCAAGCAAACCCTGTGCTTCCTTGGCTGCATCGTACTCGGCATTCTCCGACAAATCACCCTTGTCGCGCGCTTCGGCAATCTGTCTTGATATGCTCGGGCGTTCAACGGTCTTCAGGTGTTCAATTTCCTTCTTCAGGTTCTCGTATCCTTCGGGGGTCAGATAATTGATTGGCATGTTTCTTCCAGTTTAAACGGTTGTAAAATAAAAGTTGCACCCCCGGAAAGAGGTGCAACTGTATGCAAATATAGGAAATATTATTCTCCCTGATCGAGTACCAGGCGGATACCAAATGAGTGGGTTCCACTAAAGGGGTTCGAGTGACGATAAGCGTAGTCGAAGGCAAATTTGTTGGCATTTTGTCCTTCTTTGCTCAGCGGCACCTGGAAGGTCAACCCTCCTGTTACCCCGGTGTACACATTGGTTCTGGTTTCGTAATCAAAGATGCCCTGCTCCATGGCATAACCGGCACGCAGCATGAACATATCTTTATAGCCGTATTCCATACCCAGTGTAAACTGATCTCTTGCAAAGGCATTGCTGGTGAAATTGAATGCGGCGGTTAAACGGTGGAAGTACACTTCTTCGCTCTTATCGAGTTTAAAATCGTACGAGCCGCCGATATTGATCAAAGCAGGCAGGTTGAATTTCGCAGAACGAAGTGCAACGGTTTGCTGCTCATCGCTATTGGTGCTTGGGAGCACCGCTTTAATGGCAAGTGCATCCCCCGTATAACGACCATCAGGTCCCACATTCTTGATGTTGATTCCAAACTTGATGTCGTCTTTTTTCACCTTGCTATCGGGGTTGCTGCTGGTAACGTATTGGATACCGGCATCCAGACAAACACCATTGGCCTTTACGTTGGTTCCTGATTCAGAAAACACCCGGAGCAACATCCCACCCGAAATGGTATTGGTAAAGCGCTTGGCATAAGCCACCCCGATGTTGTTGAACTGGGGCTTGAAGGTACCCAGTCCGCCTTCGGGTTGATCTTCAGTGGTAATGGGGATATCTCCCAGGTCGAAAGAAGTGATACTCAAACCGAGCACTCCTTCCGATCCCACTGCCTGAGCAAGACCAAACGAATTGACATTGATATCGGTACCCACCAGCCATGCGGTGCGTGTGAAGGCAAATTCCGACTGATTGATGCGCGCAAGCCCGGCAACGTTCATGTACATGGCTTCTACACCCGTAACACTGCTCACTCCTGCCCAGCCAAAACCCGCATTCCGGGCCCAACCGTTTATATTCAGCTGGGTTGCTCCAGCCTGCCCGATGCGGTCGGGATTACCGGCCATAGCAGTCATGAATCCTGTAATGGCTATTGCTGATAATATTATTCTTCTCATTCCTTTGCTATAAACTTTTAGAACGAATCAAGGTCAAGTTCTCTCATGATGCCGTACCATTTCAGCACCTTTTCTCCCAAATCAAATCCATTGACATGAATGATGTAGAAACCACTGGCAATGGGCACACGCGCCTGGTTCTTCAAATCCCAGTCGAGGTGGCTGGCCTCATCATCTTTTTTCAATCTTCTCACCAATTGTCCGTCGAGGGTGTAAATCGATATTTCGCATCGCTCAGGAAGGTTGGTAAACTTCACGCGGTTGTCGATGGTGCTGGTTTCATAACCTGAACCATGTGCTCTGGCGTAATATGGATTCGGTACTACGTTGATCAGCTCCATGGCATCCTTGCCAAACTGCTCCCCTTGCTTGGCCGCAATATCATTGGATGAGAAGCGGTAGCGCGGGTTGTCATCATTCCCTGAGTTGGAAACCGTTTGCTTGTATTTATAAGGACGGGCAACGCGAATGCGGAATTTCACTTCATCCACCGGCATGGGCACGCCATTGGCATCTTCTTCCATATCAAAGCCATTGCCCAGATAGAATGGGAAAACCCACATACACTGGTACATGATCTTGTTGGCAATTTCAATGGATTGAGTGGCCACCGGACGATCCTTGATGGTGGTAAAGATCTGGTGGTAGTATGCGCCTTCATCGTAGATCGGACCTTTAGGGAAAAGGTTCGGGATACGACCTTCATAACTGCCCATAACGTACACGAAATGTCTTCCCCCCCAACTTGGGTATCCGTTGCTGTAGAAACTTCCGTTATCGGTAGGGTTCCACTTCATGTCGCGTCCGTTCTCTGCACTTTGGTAAGAGTCTTCACCCAGAATCAGGTTCAATCGCTCACCCGTTTCAACATTGATGGCGTAACCCGGGAACCAGCTGCGGCCGGTTTCTGTATTGCTGTAAGTTCCATCCAGATTGAAGGATGCGTGATCTCTCATTCTGAACTTATCTACATTTCCTTCATTTAGAATGGGATCTTCACCGAGTTCCACCACCACACACTTGGTCCACTTCGACTTATCGGGAGTAATCACGAGGTCGATGCTCTGCAAATTGGCGAGCGACCAATCAGGTGTGGTA
The DNA here is from genome assembly GCA_964647785.1 of uncultured Chitinophagaceae bacterium. Classification (GTDB taxonomy): domain Bacteria; phylum Bacteroidota; class Bacteroidia; order NS11-12g; family UBA9320; genus CAZYJD01. Next base: position 22,052 of record CAZYJD010000021.1, on the reverse strand, counting down.
GCACCACCGCTAAATGCTACACCCTGAACCAATCGGGCAGGACGTTGTGGGGTTGCAGAGGTTGGGTTTTTGGAGGCCAGACGGTAAGGTGCTGCGCGACCATCCCATATTTTTTCATACACCTCAAAAGCATCCATTCCATCCAATCCGATGAAATAATCGTGCACTGAGAAGTCTTTGGTTCCTTCTGTTTTACCGAAGGTTCCTGAACGAATCCAGTTCCACCAAGGCAATCCGGCATTGTTATCGAGATCAGGGATACCTGTCAACCACTGGTTGGCAATGTTTTCCCATTCAACCGTCCATTCCAGCAATCCACCGGTCTGGTCGTTCACATCACCGGGCAGAGGCACCTGCTCCATGGTAAGGGCCAATCCCCAGTCTTTCGAGTCGCTTCCTGTTGTGCTCTTGATAAAGAGCTGCTCCGTTGGGTAGTTGATTGAAGTATCAGAATAAATGGTGTCGTTTGGCAGTTTTACGAGAATCCAGCGGGTATTTTCTGCCACTACTCCGCTGTCGCGTACTCTTGTTGATGAAGGTATTGGATCTTCGAGCAGGGTGATTTCAAATTCCCCTTCTGGTACTTTCAATGGATCGATCACTTTCACAGATACCGGTCCGCGACCCTTCACATACTGAGGTTGGGTTACTGAACCGTTTTGTAGTATCTCATTGATGCTTTCTTCCGTAAGATCAAGCACATTCCCCCCATTTCCTGTTCCTTCCAAACGCACAATGGATGGACCATCGCCGTAGCCCGCTTGCAATTGGACGCCCCCCATGCGTGGTTCGGGTAATCTCGGGGTTGCACGTACCGTGGTAATTTTTCTTCCCGCCAGGTATTCTTCTTCTGGGTGGCCGGGGAGCGCAGCGTAGCTAATCACCATGAAATAATAATTTCTATTGTTCACCAGACTGTTATCGTCTCTGGTAGAGAACTCATCCGTTTTAATTGAAAGGGTTCTTACCACTCCTTCATTATTGCCTGAAACCATCAAACGAGGGATGGACTGACGGAGGTCGCCATCGAAATAGTTGTTCACCAGGGTGATGATGGAGTCTTTCTTATCGCACTGGAAAATTTCCTTGGCTTTATCTACGTTATCGAGATCACCGGTTCCTACCGATGCATCTTTCAACTGATAAACTCTGTAGCCCTGGAAGCGGTAGGTCTGTACTTTTCCATCGGCATCCACCACTATTTCTTCATGCTTTTCAATGTCGTTGTAGCCGGAGAACTGCAGGATGATTTCCCTATCCAGTTCCTGCACGGTTACATCCGGAGCATCGGGTCCGTCTTTGATGTCGAAGCAGTTATTGAAGAGCTCCTGAGCTTTGCGGTCGGCTTCTTTCAGCAGGGTGAGCGATCCTTCAGCACCACCGGTTGTGGTTCTTGCCCAAACCACACCCACTGTAACGCGGTTAACGGCACCGGGAAGCAGGGTGAAAGGTCCGGAAGACTGCAGGAAACGGCGGTCAGCCGGAGCGTTTCCACTCTGGCGTTCGTTCCAGTCGTCGCCCGGGAAGGCAGGATCTGAAGTGAAAGGGAACATGTAGTTGGCACACTGGGTACCTGTTCTTCCGTCAGCTCCTCGCTTGATACAATCGCCGTTCATCCAGCGTCCCTGCAAGTAGTTGTAATAGTCAACTGCTATACGCGGGTTACCATTCACGGGGTCGAAGTTGTTGTTGTAGTAAACGAACTTGGACATACCGAGCTCAATTGAGCTGTCGATGCCATTGATCACTGTATCTCTGATAGGTCCCTGGAAAAAGTCAACCCCTACAGAAGGCGGGTTCAGACCGTATCCAAGAATCCCTTCATCGTTATCGTCTCCATTGTAGCAGAAACCAAGGCTCAGTCCCACATCACAACCGACATAGTCGTCCTGATAGTTTCCGAGGTCGGGGTCTACCCACTGACCAAAGTAGGTTCCATCCAGCTCTTCCAAGCTCCGGTTGATGATCCGGGTGGTATAGAAAGTCATGTTGTTGATCTCGTCTTGTGTTGCAAATGCAAAAGCGGTGGTTTGCAGCTCAAGACCGATGGGTTGCCCTTGTGTTTCAGAGTGAATATTACCGCGATCGTTGTAGATGAACCACAACATTTTATCCGGCTGGTTATCGGGGGTATTTTGCTCTCTGGGAACCTCTACACCACGACAATCTGACCAAAGAATGGGATAATCACCATTGATGGGATCATAGGTTCCGTTCTGGTTGTTGTCGAAATAAGGCGCCAAATTCTCGGGGTCTCCAGGTTGCTTAGCATTACCGGGCCAGTTGCGAATGTTTTCGTTATCTACATTGTAACCACCCGTATTGGCGGCATCTTGCCAATTTTCGTAATGCTCAATGATTTCATCGCGTGTTACCTGATAAATCTGATCGTAAGCCAAGCAGCGTGCGGTGTTGGTGGTTCCCGTGTTTTTATCGAGCGGGCCCGGCCAAAAATCTGATCCACGCTGACGATAGGTCATCGCTGCCAGTTTCAAGTTTCCCCCTTTATCGCGCCCCCCGATCCAGAGGGCTCCGGCAAACATTGAATGCTTGCGCACCTGATTGACGTCGTTAATTTTCGGAATTTCATAACGAGCAGTATTGAGGTCCCACCACATATCGCCCCCGTTGAGAATTTTGGTTCTAACGTTGTTGATATCAAGATCGGCCTGAGCTGTTGCAGGCTCGCAATCTGCTGCGTATTTCATCAGCTTATTTGCCGTGGGGCTCTGGTGATTGCCCCTGCGCTGCTCGCCTTCATTTTCACGCGCCATGACAACCGCCGCGGTGAGCATGGCCATCAGGAGTATGGTATATCTTTTTGTCATAATCATTTTTCGCTAAGGTTTAGAAGTACATTCTGATACCGGCCCTGGTGTATCTAGGTCCGGCGAAGTTGTATGGATTATTCACTTTCACATCATAAAGATCGATGAATGATTGCGCATTGATCTGCTGGATAATTGCCTGCTGACCCTGCGGAGAATTCAGGTATCCGTCATCTGTTGGCAAACCGGTATAACCATATACGCGATCGATGATGCGGGTGTTAAAAATATTGCTCACCCATATATAAGCCTGCAGGGTTACATACTGATCGCGGTATTTATCTTTCGGGGTTTTCTTGGCCAAACGCCATGACTTGATGAAGTTGGCATCTACCCTGAATTGCCATGGCAATCTTGAACCGAATGGATTTCCTTTCAGCTGGCTTCTGGTTGGCACCCCAAATTGAGCATCGGGGGTTGGATTGGCTTGGGCAGAGTAAGGGGCCCCTGAACGTGCATTGATGATCAAAGAGCTCACAAAATCAGCAAACACTTTTTTACCAAACCATTCAGGTCCGGTGTATTTATCTTTAGATTCAAATGCATAGTTAAAGGTGGAAACAATCTTGTGTCTGATATCCGTATCCAACGGGTACAGCGAACGCAGGTTTGGCTGGTTGGCTGCAATCAAAGCGGCCTGTGAGTTGATGTTAGAACCCGTACCATCGGCAAACAGCAGGGTGTAATTGGCGCGCAATGAAACCCTTTTCTCTCCTCTCAGTTCATACTCTGCACGGAAAGACTTCACCGTGGTAAAGTCAATATTGGCATAAGTCACGTATTGAATGGGATAAGCCTGATTCACGCGAATTTGACCGAAATCGTTTCTGGTTTCCGAATACGAAGCGATCAAACTCAGAGCTGAGAAATCGTTCAGTTTCTGCTTGAAACCGAGTTCGTACATGGTTCTTACACGCGGTGCGAGACTGGCATTTGGCAAGAAACCTCCCTGGGTTGCTTCCAAATAATAGTATCGGTTAATTGGGGTGAAAATTGCTCCATCGGTAGGACGCTGCGCCAGCACATCATAGTTGGCAAAGAACTGCGCCTCGGTATTGATTGGGAACGAGAACCAAATTCTGGGCAGCACATTGATTTGCGGATCGTAGTCGGCGAACGAGAATTCAGTAACATTTTGGTTTTGGGGATCCACCAAATAGGGCTGGATGCGTCCGCTTGCAGTTTGCTGAGCGATGAAGTCAGGGTTGGTTACTTCCACTCCATTTTCATCATACCATTGGTTGCCCGAGCGATACCCCAGGATCTTGGTAGGGTTATCGACATTGTTGACATACACCGCATAATCATCTCCGATGTTTTCAGGATGAGCCACTGCAAGATTATTGAGTTCAGTCACTTCTCCTGCGCTGTAGACAGGATAGAGTGAGTATTGATCCTTTAACACCTGTTGGTTGGCATCGTATCTTTCAATACGCACCCCAAGTCGGAAGATCAAATCTTTGAATGCAAATTTATCCTGCAACCATACCGCTGAATAAACAGGGGTGAAAGACCCGATGGAACGTTCGTCTTCATTGTTCAGGAAATCATTTAGGCTCGGGCGTCCGCGCTTGCGATTGCCTTGGTAGTCATAGCCGTAATAAGACACGTATGAATTACCGTTGTTCCAGAGGTCATCCGCACTGAACATTTTCAGGCTGAAATCTTCGGGATTCATGGCATTCACATTGATCCAGCTGGTTTCTGTGATCGGGTTGCCGTACACGTCGGTCGCACCTTCTTGCATCAACTTGTCGCGAAGATTGCGATCGAAAGTTTTTTGCTGGTCTACATCCACACGAACGTTGTAGTTTACTGTATCGAGGAAACGACCAAACTCATCGTAAGAGTGAATGCCTCCGAAAGTGATGTTATTCGAAGTCACCTTGTCGAGGTTGGAAAGGTGGCTGTTGGTGAGCAGGGTCATCAATCTCCACATACCCGTTGCATTGATTCCATAAGCACTGGCAATGGTTTGTTCATAGAACAATCCGAACTGTAGATCGTGCTTATTTTTTAGATTCAGCGTAGCTTCACCAATGGCATACGCAGCTACTCGTTCATATTGGCTCTTGCTGTAATTGGCCGTGATAGATCCTGGGTTGGTCCACAATCCATAGGTATTGGGCACGCTCAAACCATTGAGCAAACCGAGGTTCTGCTGGATAACCAGTTCATTGCTGATGTTCAACCCGCGATCGGCAAATGCATCGTATAGGTTTTGCGTGTAATTGGCACGGGCCGGATTCAGATCGCTTGCATCAAAAGTGATGAGCGTGTCGCGGAATCCTACCAATTCCCAGAATCCTCTTCTAAGCACGGTATCGCCTTTTTGATCCACATAGGTCAAGCCCTGTCCATCTTGCGGATTGATGTAGGTGTAAACCGGGGCGCGGTAATGCGTGAAACGACCGAGGTATCCGTAGTCGAAAATATTTTCACCGTGACGCGGGTTTTGGCTGGTGGTGTTGCGCGACTGGTAGTCGAGACGCACCGAGTAATAGGCATCGCTGATCAGCGACTTCTTTTTGTCTTTCTTTTCATCGGCAGTAGAACTGCTCAAACGCTGGGTAAACTTCACATAGGTTCTGATGGTCTGGTCAATGCCTTGGGCATTCTCATTCCAGTTCATGAGCTGCTGGGTATAGTTGAAGTTTCTGCTGTTTCCATAATCCCAACTTCCGAATAAGGTAAGGGTTGAGTTTTTATTGGGCTGAAATTCAAGCTTACCTTGAAGGTTTCCGCCGTAATTCCAAACGTTGTCTTTTGCTCGCACTTCTTCGAGATCATTCATGGTAAGGAAAGAAGAGCGTGTAACGAATCCTCCTCCATCGGGGTTGGCAACAAGTGGTTGTTCTTCGATCTGTTGAAGCACGTCTTGCTTTACCTGGTAAGTAGGAAACACTGCTGGTGCTGGGTCGTGGTTATACGTAAACTGACCCGCAAACTGGTATCCAATGGAAACAAATTCTTCGTCTCCTCCTCCTTTGTTCTTGATTTTCAGCGGCCCTGAAGTAAAATACTCCATACGATTGAAATGGTATGGATTAAAGAGACTCGAAGAAATCATTTCAAAACTGTTTTTATAGAAGCGAGAAGGCCCTTTGGTGGTAATACTGATGGCCCCACCGGTAAAGTCACCATATTGCGCGGGGATACCAGACTGAATGATGTCGATCTGCCCCTGGGCTGCCTGGGATACGTTCACACTACCGATCACACGAACCCCATCAATAAAGTAAGCCGTTCCATCTGTACGAGACCCGAGGAAGCTGATTCCTCCACCGGCTGTTTGTGTAGCAGCTGAAGAAAGGTTGGCAATGCTGTTCAAGCTTCGCGTGGGCAAGTTCACAATTTCTTTATCGGTAATGGAAGTTTTGTTTTTATCTCCCTCCACCAGAGGAACGCGATACTGCCGCTTCACAAATTCCTTGAGTTGCTTTCCGTCATCCTTGCTCATGGTAATGTTCAAAAAGGTGATTTGACCGGAAGTCACTTGCACCCCTTCATAAATTTCATCCTGATAACCAATGTACTTGGCAATGACCGTGTAAGTACCCGGATCCAGGGCCTTGATGTAATACATCCCCTGTTCATCGGTAAATGCTCCTCCTTTATTGATCCCCTCTTTTTTCACCAGAATATTGAGGAAGTCGAGTGGTTTTTTGGTGCCGGCATCAATTACTTTACCCCTAATTTCACCGAGGTTAGACTGCGCTTTGACAGCTTGCAGCCCCATGATACCAATGGCCGCGAGACATAGTAGAGCTCTCTTCATAAATCCTTATTTCGTTTCATTTACAATCTGTGTTCAAACTGTTTTTTTCAAGCTTCCAATATTGGACTAAAAAAAACTAAATTTCAAGTTGAAGTTATGGGAAGTTTATCCATTTGTCTTCATTCATCGATTTTTTTCACTGTATAAAGATAATATCTTGCGTCCCAGAGTAATTGAAATTTTTTCGTAAGATTCCGTTGTCCAGCCACCAACATGAGGCGTAAGCAAGACATTATCCCTTGATATCAGTGCATCGAAGGCCGCTTTTTCTTTATTGTCAAGCGAATCTAAGTTTTCATTTTCGAGCACATCTGCTGCAAAAGCAGTGACAATTCCGTGATGCAAAGCTTCATTTATTGCTTGAAGACTCGCCACTTCGCCTCGCGCCAGATTGAGCAGGGTGATGGGTTTTTGAAATGATGCCAGCCAGTTTTCATTGACCATGAATCGGGTTTCGGCGGTAAGCGGCACGTGCAGACTGATGACATCGGCTTCCTGATGCAACTGCCGCATGCTGCATTCTTCCACCCCATTTCCTGCAAAGCCTTGCTTGTACTTGTCGTATGCCATGATGCGGCATCCGAAGCCCCTGAGCTTACGGGCAAAGCTGCTACCGGTATTTCCGAAGCCAATGATTCCGACATTCAGTGAAGACAATTCGCGCCCTCTATTGCCCTCCCGATCCCAAATACCATTGCGCACCTGCCGATCGGCACTTGAGAGGTGATTGAGCAGCGACAACAGCATGCCGCAAGCGTGTTCTCCCACCGCATCGCGATTTCCTTCCGGCGCATTGAGCAATTGGATGCCCAGTTCTGTTGCCGCCTTTTCATCGATGTTATCCATGCCTGCACCGGCGCGGGCAATGAATTTTAAGGGTTTGGTTTTTTGAAGCAACTGTTGGTTCAGTTCACACTTGCTTCGAATAACCAAGCCATCGAAGCTGGGCAATTGCTCATAAAGATTTGCCTTGTTGATGTCGGGCTGATAACTCCAGTCGATGGAAGCCTTCCTCAAATAATCGAACAAAATTTCATGCACATCGTCTGCAATCAGTACGCGATCTTTCATAATGCCCAGATATCTGCTTTCTCCAGTTTTATTTTCGTTCCAAAGAAAATACGCGCGGCATTTTCAAATGACACGGTATAATCTGAGACATAAAAGTGGTCGGAAAGTTCTGATGCACTTGTTCTCAAAAGCCCCCTTTCTTTCAACAAAGACTTCAGTTGTTCGGGGATAAGAGTTGTAGCATCATACAGCGCAACCTGTTCTCCCATGTATTCCTGAATTTGTTTTCTGATGAGGGGATAGTGGGTACATCCCAGAACCAGGGCATCGATATTTTTAAAGTCGGGATAATCCAGGTAAGCGTGAATGATGGCCGAACTGATATGGTCGTTGAAGTATCCTTCTTCGATCATGGGCGCCAGCAGTGGTGTTGGCAGGGCCACCACATCCTTGGAGGAATCGAGGGCATGTATGCGGTTTTCGTACACCCCTGATAGAACGGTTTTCTTGGTTCCTATAACCCCTAGTCGCTGAATTGTTTCCATTGTTGACAGCTTTTCAACCACGGGATCGATTACATTCAGAATCAAGTCTGGATCAAAATCCGGCACATTCATATGCGGCAAAACCGAGCTGGCACTATTGCATGCCACCACCAAGGCTTTACAGGATTTTAGTTTGAGATAGTGAGCAATGCCTTCGATGTACTGGGAAATGGCCTCAGCACTTTTTTCCCCATAGGGCATATGAGCAGTGTCTCCGAAATAAATGATTTGCTCGTTCGGGAGCGTTTCTTTGATGGCTTTGGCAATGGAAAGGCCCCCAATGCCGGAATCAAAAATTCCGATGGGGGCTTCGTTCAGCTTTTCAGAATACATGTGGCTTGAGAAATCAGGGCAGACCCAATTTCTTTTTCACATCGCCCATGAGGTCGTGGCTAGGATTGCCATAAATAAGGCCACCGCCATCTGTGCTATCCATTACGTAGTCGTAGCCTTTTTCTTTGGCTACTGCTTCAATGGCATCTTTCAGTTTTTTCATCAATGGCTCGAGCAATTCTTGTTGCAGCGCAGCAAGATCATCTTGGGCTGTTCCCTGCAATTGCTGGAAACGACTGTAGAGGTCTTCCAACTCCTTTTGTTTGATTTCGAGAACGGGGAGTGGAGAAGTGGTGTCTTTTTGAAGCTCCATGGATTTCTTTTGGATATCCTGTTGCATATTGAGCAGTTGGGTCTGATACTGTTGCTGACGCTTTTCAACTTTTTCCTGAATGTCTTTCATTTCAGGCATGATTTGCATCAGTTCTCCAGAATTGATGTGTGCCACCTTGGTTTGGGCATTGGCCGCTGCCATACCGGCCAACAGCGTAAATAAAATGACAATGTATTTGTTCATGGTTGTGTAATATCTAATGGTTTAATACGAATGCTTATCTTGGAGGTAAATCCTCGGCTTGTTCATTTTGGTTGGCATCCGGAGGCAAATTCGATCCAGGGTTGTTTCCTCCCTGTTTTGAACCCGGGTTCTGATCTTTGGTAGGAACAACGCCCAATTCTGCTAGCACTTCATCGCTTTTATCGTATTTGGCATCGGTGTACAGCATGAGCAACTGACCGGATTTATCGAAAATAAAATTGAGGGCGTTGTCTTTGGCTACTTTCTGAATCGCTTCAAACACTTTGTCCTGAATGGGCTTAATCAACTCCTGGCGCTTTTTAAAAAGCTCGCCCTCATACCCAAACTTTTCTTGTTGAAAGTCTTTGACCTCGCGTTCTTTTTTCATGATGACATCTTCCCTTTCTTTTTGAAGCTGGGTGGTTAGCAGTACTTTTTCGGCCTGATAATCTTTGTAGAGCTTATCAACCTCTGCGTACATTTTTTCAACTTCTTTCTGCCATTTTTCCGAGAGCTCATCCAGTTGTTTCTGGGCACTTCGGTATTCAGGCATTTGATTTAAGACGTAGTCGGTATCGACAAAAGCAAACTTCTGAGCACCGGCCTTGAAAACCGATGGACCCAGCATGAGCATAGAAATTAAAACAAGGACTTTTTTCATAGGTACGTTTTTATATGGTGTTCCAATTATTGTACCAAAACCCCACAGGCTTGCAAAAATGCGTTAAGTTCCAAAATATTCCCATTGATTGATGCATTATTTATATAAGAAGAGCGAATTGATCAGAGGTTCAGTTCAATTTTGGGGCTATACACCCGCGAGCTGGTATTGAGATTTCGATCGAACAATTGAAATGCGTATTGCATTTTTTGGGGACGCAAACCCGGGTAAGGTTCTGCTTTGAGGCTTATTTTAAATTCGGCACTGATGTATTTTTCGCGGAAATCGGATCGCAAATCCGGCAATCGCATACCGCTCTCAAGGGTGTCGGTGGTGCCTGGGATGGTCAATACTACCGGCGAGCCATTGCTCCAGTCACGCTGTATAATCCATAGGTTATAAAACCATGGAGAGCCATAAGTAAAAGGAGCTGCCGTATCTGCATCGGTGAGGCCAACATTGCCGTCTTCATCTTCCAAATAGAGATAAAAATCGAGGATGGAATCTTTTCCATCGCTGCCGAGTTGTCGCTCGAAGCGCTCAAAACGCAAGACCGGGGCGCTGTTCGGTGCCGGTGAATCATCATTGCACGAAATCCAAATGAGCATCGGACTACTCAGCAGACAGAGCGTATTTTTGAAGCGACGTATGATGCCAAATATCGAGGACATATGGAATATTAAAACGGAAGCTGAGTTTCTCGAATTGTGTTTACAAGTATACGGGTATCAGTTCAAGCACAATGAAGTTTACCGGCGCTTTTCTACTTTGATGGGGAAAGAACCCGGAAATGTACGCACGCTTGAGGAGCTCCCTTTTCTCCCGATTGAAACCTTCAAAACAGAAAAAGTTTATTGTGAACCAGGAAGGCATGAACGCCTATACACCAGCAGCAGCACCACCGGCATGGGCTTGAGCAGGCATTATGTAAAGGACCTCGGCATCTATCGGAAAAGCAGCACGTATGCCTTCGGGGCATTTTTGGGCTCGGCAGATCAATACTGCATTGTTTCATTATTGCCCTCTTATCTCGAGAGGCAAGGCAGTTCGCTGGTTGACATGGCAAGCTGGCTGCACGAAGCATCTGCACATTCGGAGAGTGGTTTTTTCCTGAAAGATTTCGAAGGCTTAAAAAACGTTTTGTTGCAAAATGAGGCCAGGGGGCAACAGAGCATTTTGTTAGGGGTAAGCTTTGCCCTATTGGATTTTGCCGAATATTTCAAGCATGATTTAAAATACACCCGGGTCATTGAAACGGGCGGGATGAAAGGCAGGCGAAAAGAAATGATTAGAGAAGAACTGCATGCCATTCTTAAAGGAGCATGGGGATTGAAGGCCATAGGATCAGAATATGGAATGACTGAATTGTTAACTCAGGCGTGGTCGATGGCAGAGGGATATTTCGAAACTCCGCCATGGATGAAGATACTCATTCGGGAACCTGAAGATCCTTTGAGCTTTCACGGATACGGAAGAAGCGGGGGGATCAATGTGATTGACCTGGCCAACCTGCATTCCTGTTCATTTCTGGCCACTTCAGACCTGGGAAGAATGCACGAAGATGGGACCTTCGAAGTCTTAGGTCGCTTTGACCATAGTGATATCAGGGGGTGTAGTTTAATGGTGAGTTGAGGTTGCAGTTTTATATCTGCCAACAGTTCTTTAACTCAAACCATCCCGAAAGTTAACACTTTTCTATGAGGCATTTACGAATCATTGGCTCAAGCTTTCCGCCATTTTCAGTGCTTGGTACAGGTTGATATTTGCCCCGGTTTTTGAGATGCGCTTCACTTTTTTCTTGCTCTTTCTGCCGGGCACGGTATTACGGCCTTTGTAATGCACTGCAGATTTCATGATGATTTCTTTCACTTCGGCGGCTGTTAGATTGGGATAGGTGCCGCGAATCACCGCTGCAACTCCACTTGCCACGGGTGCAGCCATGCTGGTTCCATCCAATCTTTTGTAATCCTGATCGGGCACGGTGCTGTAAATGTCCACCCCGGGAGCAAACACATCCACCGATTTGCGTCCGTAATTTGAAAAATCGGCCAATGCATAAGGCACAGGCGACCAGGAAGCAGCGCCAATTTCCAGCCAATTGCTGTAGCGGTCTTTCAGGCGCTTACCATTGTCGTTAGGGAAGTTATTGTTCTTATCGTTGTTCTGCGCATCATTTCCTGCTGCATGCACAAGCAAAACGTCTTTTGATTCGGCATAGAGAATGGCTTCGTGTACTGTTGTTTGGTTGTAGCTGTAAGCCTTTCCGAAGCTCATATTGATTACCGAAGCTCCGTTGTCAACTGCATAGCGGATGGCATTGGCCACATCCTTATCCCTTTCGTCACCATTGGGCACGGCTCTTACGGCCATGATGCGGGCATTCTTGGCAACCCCTTCGGCACCTTTTCCGTTTCTGAGTGCTGCTATGATTCCGGCAACGTGCGTACCGTGTTCCCCATCGGGGCCTTCAACATCGGCATTGCCATAGAATCTATCCGCCGGGTTTTGATAATCATCTCCAACAATATGCCGTGGGTCGTAATCGGGGTTGTAACCATACAGGCATTGATACTTAAAATACTCCATGGCCTGCTCTAGTTCTGCAATGGCAGGTTCAATTTCCTGCCCTTGTGAAACCAAGAGGTACAAATTGATCCAGGCCATGGATTCTCCGCGGTTTTCGGGTTTGTATGCTTTTAGGTCATCAACAGAGATATCTTTTTTGCCAAGGGTTTTGATGATGTTATGGAGCCCTTCCATCATGGCTTGATAAAACAGATATTCCTCCTCGCTCGATTTTTGTTCATTTTCGAATACCTCCTTGATGTCGAGCCAGTATTGGAATTCATTTTGGTCAGTCTTGGGCAGCTCACTTTGCTTGACCCCCTGGTATTTCTGTGCGTATTTGCGGTAAAGCCGCGTGAGTTCATAGGTATCGTAGTTCACGTTGCTATCAGCACCGCCTATGAAATTCCATCCGTGAACATCATCGATATATCCGTTGTTGTCGTCATCAATGCCATTGCCAGGAATTTCATCTTCATTGACCCACATATTTGCCTTTAAATCCTCGTGGTCTGCTTGAACGCCTCCATCGATCACAGCAACCACCACCGTTTTCATTTCTTTCCCTTTGAGGAGATTTTCTTCTGCCAGATAGGCACTAATCCCGGGCAGATCATCTTTTGCCGGATCCAATAAATGCCAGTTGTCATCGATTTGTGCAAGGGAGGCAAAAGCTGAAAAAAGGAAAGTCGCAGCAAGGAAGAGACTGCGAAGCGATTGAAAGCGTATCATATTCCAAATGTACAAAGTCATTATGTGTGAGCTATTGGTGAACAGTTAAAAGCTTGGAGGCATTCGATGAAAACCGGATATGGTCAGGTTTGAAGCACCCCTGTTTTAAAGGGCTGCAGCGGTGCCTGGCTGGCCATTTCGATTCCTGCTGAGATCCACTTTCGGGTATCGAGCGGATCGATGAGCTCATCTACCCACAACCGTGAAGCAGCATAATACGGGGTGGTCTGGCTATCGTAGCGCTGAATAATTTCATCGAGCAAAGCCTTTTCGCGCTCTTTGGTTATTTCCTCCCCCCTTTTGGCCAAAGCTGCTTTTTCAATTTGAAGCAACGTTTTGGCGGCCTGTTCCCCTCCCATCACTGCAATTTTCGCCGTTGGCCAAGCCACGATAAGTCGAGGATCGTAGGCTTTGCCACACATGGCATAATTACCGGCTCCGTAGCTATTGCCCATGACGATGGTGAATTTGGGGACCGTGCTATTGCTCATGGCGTTCACCATTTTTGCACCGTCTTTGATGATTCCGCCTTGTTCACTTCGGCTGCCCACCATAAAACCGGTGACGTCTTGGAGAAAAACCAGAGGGATGTTCTTTTGGTTGCAATTCATGATGAATCGCGCTGCTTTATCAGCTGAGTCCGAATAGATGACCCCACCAAATTGCATTTCACCTTTGCTGCTTTTGCTAATCATGCGGTTGTTGGCAACAATGCCCACACTCCAGCCATCGATGCGTGCATAGCCACAGATGATGGTCTTGCCGTATCGTTCCTTGTACTGTTCGAACTCCGAATCATCGACCAGGCGTTTGATTACTTCAAGGGTGTTGTAGGGTTTGTTTCTTTCTGCGGGCATGATGCCATAAAGGTCGGCCGGATTTTCTTTGGGCGCTTTTGGGGAGATGCGACTAAAGCCGGCATCATGGGGTTTCCCAATTTTATCCATGATGTAACGAATGCGATCCAAGCAGCTTTTATCATCCGGAAAACGGTCGTCAATCACGCCTGATACATCGGTTTGGGTAATGCTTCCACCTAGTGTTTCATTATCGATATCCTCCCCGATGGCTGCTTTTACCAAATAAGATCCTGCAAGGAAGATGGATCCGGTTTTATCCACGATGAGGGCTTCATCACTCATGATAGGCAGGTAGGCTCCACCCGCAACACAGCTTCCCATTACCGCTGCAATTTGTGTAATGCCCATGCTGCTCATGATTGCATTGTTTCTAAAAATTCGGCCGAAGTGCTCCTTGTCAGGGAAAATCTCATCCTGCATTGGCAAAAACACCCCTGCACTATCCACCAAATAGATGATGGGCAGGTGGTTTTCCATGGCAATTTCCTGAAAACGAAGGTTTTTCTTTCCGGTAATGGGGAACCAGGCACCCGCCTTTACCGTAGCATCGTTAGCCACCACAATGCAGGAGCGTCCCGCCACTTTGGTGATTCCACCCACCACACCTCCGGCAGGGCATCCGCCATATTCTGGGTACATTTCGTAACCGGCAAAGGTTCCTATTTCGAGGAAGTCGGCATCCTTATCTTTTAAATATTCAATGCGCTCACGGGCGAGCATTTTACCTTTTTCCTTGTGTTTGGAGGCAGATTTCTTCCCTCCCCCTTCATGAACCACTGCTGCTAGTCTTTTCATTCTACCCACCTCCAGGCGCATGTGGTCTTCACTCTTATTGAATTCAATATCTATTTTCGACATCGGGGTAAAATTACTACATGCCGGCAAATACCATTAAGTAAGCCGGTTGATATTCATCAGAAATAAGGGTAGCGCTGCTGTTGCAATTCAACCAACATGGCGGCCAAGGTATCTTTCAGTTCTTCGATATTGGTCTGTTCAGCGGCTGAAATAAATACCATGGGGAAATTAGCCTTGGCCATCCAGCTTTTTTTCAAATCGCTGAGGCTGTAAATGGCTTCATCTTCAAAAATATCATCGTGGGTGGGCTCAGGCAGGTATTGATCAATTTTGTTAAATACCATCAGTACCGGTTTATCGCCGGCCCCAATGTCGACCAAGGTTTGTTTCACCACATCGATTTGTTCTTCGAAACCTGGGTGGGAAACATCCACCACATGCAATAGCAGGTCGGCTTCGAGCACTTCTGCCAGGGTTGATTTAAAACTTTCAATGAGTTGGTGAGGCAGCTTTCGAATGAATCCTACCGTATCAGAAAGCAAAAATACAATGGGTGGCTTTTCGGGGTGAGGGTTGTCCACTACACATTTTCGCACGGTGCTATCGAGGGTTGCAAAAAGTTTATTTTCAGCCAGTACCCCTGCTTTGCTCAGCAGGTTCATGAGGGTGCTTTTGCCCACATTGGTGTATCCTACAAGGGCCAAACGAAGCTGTCCCTGACGACTTTTACGCTGGGTACTTCCCTGTTTTTCAAGTTCGTCGAGTTTCTTTTTGAGCAAAGAAATACGATCTCGAATGACACGGCGGTCGGTTTCAATTTCTCGTTCTCCGGGGCCTTTCATCCCAATGCCTCCCTTTTGTTTTTGCAAGTGGGTCCACATGCGGGTAAGTCTTGGAAGCAGGTACTGGTTTTGGGCCAGTTCTACCTGGGCACGAGCGGTGGCAGTTCTCGCATTTCTGGCAAAAATGTCCAAAATCAATCCACTTCGATCAATGATCTTGCATTGCAATTTCCCTTCGAGGTTTCTGATTTGCGAGGGACTGAGATCATCGTCGAAGATAACCAGGTCTATTTCATGTTCCTTCACATATAGGATGATATCTTCGAGTTTCCCTGTACCCACATAAGTTTTGGGGTTAGGAAAAGGGAGCTTTTGCCTGAAAGTTTTCAATGTTTTGGCCCCGGCGGTTTCAGCGAGAAACTCCAGTTCTTTCAGGTACTCGCGTGTACTGAGTGATGTTTGACCGGGAGGTTCAACAGCAACAATAATTGCTTTTTCCTGTACTGCTTCGGTAGAAATAAATGCGGAGCCCAATGAGTTTTATACCTTCGTTGAATTCAACTGATGGGGGCAAAAATGCACAAAATTCAGCTCAGAACCGCTTTATTCATTCTGATGTTTTGGGGTTGCACAGGGCTGTTACAGGCACAACAAATAAGCTGGAGCAACGCAAGGAAACTAAAAGGACTTGCTGTTTTCACCAGGGTGATTGGTCAGAATGAGAGTGGACTTTTCATTTTGAGATACAAGAGCAGGTTCTTGAGCCGCAATGTGATCCTGGAAAAATACCGACATGAATTGGGTTATGCCTATTCGAAAAACCTCATCCTACGCAAGTCACAATTGGAGTATGCCGGGCTCCTCAACAACCGCATTGTTCTCATTAAATCAGACTTTGATAAAAAAGAGCGCAGAAAAGACCTGCGTGCCATTTTTTACGAAAACGACTTGCAGCAGTCATCGCCTGATCTTCCATTGATTTCATCAAATGCTCCGGGAGGGTATGAACGATCTCCATTCATATTTGCCGGCAATGCCCAAGGCACCAAACTAATCATTTTAAGTCGGCAAGCCACCGATGATGGCAAGCACACCCGTTTTGAGCTTCATACTTATAACGAGCGAATGGAATCGATCGATTTTCAAAGAATTGACTTTGCGCATCCCTTTAAAGATGTTTTTCCAATGGAGTTGCGAACAGATGATGAGTTGGGCACCCATTTACTGCTGCGCTTGCGGGTAAAAAGCGACCGGAAGATGGAAACCAAAAGTCATTTATATCTGCTTCATTTCAGTGAAAAAGGGCCAAAGGAGTACGTTTTGGGCGACAGCCAATATTTCTTTTCTCAGGCGGCTTTGAATCACGATCAGTTCGGTAAACGACTGATTGTACAGCAGGTTTATGGAAACAATTTAAAAGAAGGACAAAAGGGCATTTACACCTTTTCATTGGGTGCCGATGCTAAGGTAGAAGAGCATTATTTGGAATTTGATTCGAGCCTCATTGAATCGATGCATCCGCAGCGCACTTTAAGTGGCCGCAGTTATTTATCTGATTTTGGAATGGTGCGCACCGTGCCACAAGGAGATGGAGGGATTCTGAGCATCATTGAAAGAAGTTCGGTTTCATCCGAGGAAGATATTTTAATGGTGAGTGGGGTTCCGCAGAATACTTCCAGAAACATTTACAATTACGAAGACATTTGCGTGATTTCACAGAAGCGTGATGGGAGCATTCAATGGTATCATGTGATCAATAAAAGCCAAAGCACCATTAACGATGGCGGTTATTACAGTTCGGTCATCCCATTGGTAACAGCTGAGGCGGTTCATCTGATTTTCAATGATATGCTATTGAACATAGGTACGGCCTTGCAATACACCATTTGGACCGATGGCAGTCTGCAGAGCAGGATTTTACTTGGCAATGAACGGGAATATGTTTCGGTCATTCCTTCAGAAGCCAGGCAGATTGGTGCTTATGAATGGATATTACCGGTGATGAAGGATCGTAAATTTGCATTGGTTAAACTGGACTATCCGCGGTGATACGTTACTTATCAAAATCAGGAAGGGGCAACGAGTTAATTGCTTACACCATGGTGGTGGCATTTTACGCACTTGGTTACGCTTACGCAAAGCCCGGAGATGGTCATTTGCCGCCTTCCTTATTGATTATTTTTTCATTCAAGGCTTCATTCTGGAAGTGGTTGAGTCCTTTATTGGTGATATTGGCCGGGCTGATATTTGCCTATCTGGGCAACCGACTATGCAGCATGCATAAAATCATTGGTAAAAGAACCCGTCTTCCGGTGGTGATGAGTGGCCTCTATGGCAGTCTATTGCCATTTGGAGATGGAGGAGGCATTTGGCTATTGATTGCACTGCTCATTGTTTGGTTGTTCGATGCTATTTTTAACCTTCAGGAGCATGAGAAAAGCAGGCTGGAAAGTTTGCTATTCAGCGGCAGCCTGATGGCCATTATTATGGCATTGGATAAAAGTGGTATGTGGCTCATTCCGGTGGTTTTTCTTGCTGTTGGCTTATTCCTCTTTTTAAATCTACAGCGTTTGGGAGCATTGTTGTGGTCGGTATTTGCGCCATTATTCATCATTGCAACGATCTTGCTTTTACTGAATAGGCAAGAGGTTATCGTGGCATACTGGAGTCACAACAACTGGCTTACCTACGCCCCTGTAAGCAAGAGTAAGCTGCGGATTGCCGCGCTGATTTTACTGCATGCGCCCCTCATGCTGGGTTGGTTACAAATGATTGCTCATTACAATAGCAATGCATCCAAGCAACGCAAAATATCATTGCTTTTCATTGTGATGGGCGCTCTGTATCTTGTGGGAGGACTTTTTTTCAAAGAGATGCGCATCAGCGAAAACGGACTTCTGTTGCTGCCCGCCATGGTCTTTAGCAGTTCGCTTTATGCCAGGGGACTGAACTTACGCGCCGTGCATTGGCTATTCTTCTTTCAGCTCATGGGCTGGTTGCTCTTTCATTTTGAAACAGAAATCATGCATTTGCTGCAATTGGCAGGCGTGCCTATTTAAGGCGGAAAGCTTTAATTTCGCACACCAAGCAAAAATGATATGGAAGTGGATGTAAAATCAATCATGAGCAATACCAGGTCGCATATGGATAAAACCACCGAGCACCTGAGAACTGAATTTTCAAAATTAAGAGCCGGCAAAGCCATGCCATCCATGTTAGAAGGAGTTTTGGTGCAGTACTATGGCTCTGCTGTTCCTTTGCAGCAAGTAGCAAATGTGAATACCCCTGATGCCAAAACCATTGTCATTCAACCTTGGGAAAAAGGCACCATTCCTGATATTGAGAAGGGAATTATGGCCGCCAATTTGGGCATGAATCCGCAAAACGACGGAACCCAAATATTGATCAGCCTGCCCCCCCTCACCGAAGAGCGGAGACAACAAATTGTGAAGCAAATTAAGGCAGAGGCTGAAAACGCCAAGGTGGGGATTAGAAGCGCTCGTAAGGATGCGAACGAGTCCATCAAAAAACTGCAAAAAGATGGTTTATCTGAAGATGAGGCCAAAGCTGCAGAAGGAGATATTCAAAAACTCACCGACCAGTACATTCAGAAAATAGATCAAGTCACTGCTGAGAAAGAAAAAGAAGTTCTTACGGTATAACTTGAGGCCTTTTTTAATGCCATTGGGCATTTTCAACCAGCATTAGATCCAGAGGTGATCCGTTGAATTTTCAAGCTTGAGAAGGAATCCTTCTTCAGGCAAATATTCCAGCACGTATAAACACAGGTTGGAGTGTCTGAATTCATCCATTTGAGACAATTCTTTTTCCAGCATGAGGCTGAGAAAACTGCGCATGGCCCTTCCGTGCATGCATATCAGCACCATTTGTTCATTTGACTGCCGGAGGATGTAATCCAGGCCATTCTTTTGTCTCCGCTGCAACTCATTGGGCGTTTCCCCCCCTTCAACTGTTCGATCGAGCAAACCACTGCGCCAATCGCGAATGGTGCGCTCGTAAATTTTGGCGTACTCGGGGGTGCTTACACGGCCCTCAAAAATGCCCCAGTTGATCTCATTTAATTCGGGCAATGCCAAATGTGGAATGCCTGTATCAATGAATTTGCGAACACTTTGTTTGGTCCTTTTCAGCTCAGAGGTATAAACCCGGTCGAAAGGCAGATGGTGATAGGCCCTGAAGAATAGTTCAGCCTGCCGATGTCCTGTTTCATTGAGATCGCTATCCACACCACTGCCCTGAATGATTCCCTTGCGATTGTAATCCGTTTCGCCATGGCGTATGATATAGATGGTCTTTGAATTGGACATAGGGTGGTTTAATTTTACCCCGCAATGAAGTTTGGCAAAAATATTAAACCAGAGGATTTAAATCATTTCTCAAAAGGAAGCTTGGCTGAGATTTTGGAGATGGAAGTGGTAGAAATAGGCGACGATTGGTTGATCATGCGTATGCCCGTGACCTGGAAAACAAAACAGCCCCTGGGCTTATTGCACGGAGGCGCTTCTCTAGCATTGGCAGAAAATGTGGGCAGTTTAGCTGCCAATTTGATGGCCGGTGAAGGCAAGGCCTGCTTGGGACTGGAAATAAACGGCAATCACATACGCTCTGTATCTGAGGGATATGTATATGCGAAAGCCTCTCCTCTTCATATTGGCAAGCGCACGCAGGTATGGGAAATCAAAATCAGCGATGAACAAAATCAGCTGGTTTGCATCAGTCGCCTAACCATGGCAGTTGTGAACAGGGAAAACAATCGATGATGCAGGGTGCCGTATATTTCAGCCCTGCCGGTAAAAAACATATTTTCTGTGTGGAAGGAGTATGGAGCCATGAACGGCCGCAAGATGGTTCATTCTATGTATTGGCTCCTTTCAAAGCAACCCCCGCACAATACCTGCATGGCACCCTCAGCGAGTGTGCCATGCAAGCGGCTTCATCAGAAGGTTTTCAATTGCGCGAAATCGATGAAGATGAAGATGGTTTCATCCCGATGGTAGAACATGCCATCCGGGAAATAAGTGCCCCCCAATCCGGCATCAAGAAAGTGGTTTTAAGCCGTAGAAAAGCCTTCGAGATAAGAAATTGGGATGCTATGGAGGCCTTTCAGCTCATCCAGCAGGCCTACCCGCATGCTTATGTGAGCTTGATCGTGATGGGTGATGAAGAATGGTTGTTTGCAAGTCCTGAGTTGCTTTTATCGCAACATGGTTCTCGCATTAAAACCATGTCGCTAGCCGGAACGCTTCCTCTCATGGGTAAACAAGCTTTTGGAGAAAAAGAATTTGAGGAACAAGCCATCGTGAGTCGCTACCTTTTAAGAAAGTTTGAACTAGCGAAGGTGGAAGACATTTCCACCCGTGGGCCTTATGAACGTGCAGCGGGCAACCTCAAACACTTGTGCACTGAAATATCGGGCAAGATTGAAGAAACTGATGCTCTTGCGCTGGCATTTCGTCTTCACCCGAGCCCGGCCATTGGCGGAGAACCTGCAGAACAGGCCCTTTCTTTCATCGATCAACACGAGGCCTATGACCGAGAATTCTACGCTGGATTTCAAGGGTGGATGGGACCCGAAGAAAGTTGGTTTTATGTTAATCTTCGTTGTTTGAAGAGAAGTGGCAACAGCATTTTTTTGTATTCAGGTGCCGGCATCACATCACAGAGTGAGGCAGAAAAAGAATGGGATGAGACCCATAATAAAATGCAAACCCTGTTGCAGGTATTGACGAGAGAACCTAGGATTCTATAGGCAATGGATCCATGAGCAAGGCATTCTGCAGAAGATCGCTGTACTCGGCTTCTCTAACCTCTATGGCTCCAAACTGCTTCAAATGTTCTGTAATGAACTGCGCATCCAGCAGTACGAATCCCTTTTCTTTGAGGGTATTCACCAAAAATACAAGGGCAATTTTAGATGCATCTGTTACCCGATGAAACATCGATTCGCCAAAAAAAGCGCCTTTGAGTGCAACCCCATACAAGCCCCCCACCAATTGATCATCTTTCCAGGCTTCAAAGCTGTGTGCAAAACCCATTTCATGGAGGGCAATGTAAAGTTCAATTATTTCTTCAGAGATCCAGGTTTCACTTCTTTCCGCACAACTTCGAATAACTGCGTAAAAATCGCTATTGATTCGCAGCTCAAATACTCCTTTTCGATATAAACGGCGGAGATTCTTACCGCAATGGAAGTTGTCGAGTGGTATGATTCCTCGGTTGTGGGGTTTATGCCAATAAATCTGTCCACCCTCCTCCGGATGAGCCATGGGGAAATAGCCGTAAGAATATGCGGCAATGAGTTCTCGTGGAGAAATCATATTTCAAATAAAATAAAACAAAAAAATATGAACCCAATTTGAGAAAAGAATTGTGCGCAAAGCGTGCAGTATTGCCCCCTTTTTCACCTAAAATCCTTGAAAATATTCAGGGACATGGGGTTGATTCATTTCAGTTGCTCAGCAAAAATGGCCTTTTCAATAACGTAAGTAAGGTTTTAAACCGCTGCACTGCAAAAAAATAGCCGCACCCTTGGGCGCGGCTATCAGTTCTATCAGTTCTATCAGTTATGGTTACGTTGGGACTAGTGTGTGATACTCACGTGTGTGGTGGTAGTAGATCGGT
>CAZYJD010000020.1:0-29642 GCA_964647785.1 uncultured Chitinophagaceae bacterium | reverse complement strand
AATGACCCGGTTTAAAGCGCATTCCCTTGCCCGAGTTTACATCCTTTTTATTGTTTCTTTTTTGATATCGGCTGCTCCCCTGCAAGGGCAAGTGACCTGCCCTGATAATTTGGATTTTGAAGGGGGGAATTTCAATAAATGGAAAGGCCAATTGGGCCGTTGTTGCCCCATTGTGCTGAGCAGCAATTCCATCAATAACTCCCGCCAAACATTGATGAGCGGAACGGCCAAAGATCCTTATGGCGGTTTCCCGGTGGTGGCACCCGCCGGTGGAAGGTACAGCCTGCGCATAGGAAACTCTTCTGCAGGGGCTCAGGCAGAAATGTTGTATTACCAAATGAAAGTTCCTGATACGATTGATAATTTTAGCATCAAGTATCAGTATGCAGTGGTGTTGGAAGATCCCAGCCATACCTCACGAGCGCAGCCGCGTTTTGGGGTGAGGGTTTTTGATGCCAATACAAAGAAAGTACTGGCCTGCAACGACCATTTATATGTTGCCGGAGCGCTTCCCGGATTCAAGCAATCAAAAGCAGATAAACGCGTGTACTACAAAGAATGGACGCCCGGACTCATCAAACTCAAGGGCATGGCCGGGAAAAATATTGTCATTGAAGTGTACACCGGCGATTGTGCACTGGGAGGGCATTTTGGTTATGGCTATGTCGATTTTGAGTGCATCAAATTTGAGGTGGAGCAAATCTTGTGTCAGAACGATAGCATCGGGGTGTTAACAGCTCCTGAAGGCTATTCGGTATACACATGGTTGGATGCCAATAAAAAGCCTTTGAACAAGACCGGACGCACCATCAATGTAGAAATGCCAAAAGATTCCGCAGCCTTCTATGTGGTGTGCAATCCCTTTGTGGGCTACGGATGTCCTGATACGTTGCGAACCGTACTGGTGCGGGTGCGACTGAACCCGGAATTCACCTTCAAATCTGATTCACTGCAGTGTTTGGGAACCAATGAGTTTACCTTTCAGAACAACAGCAAGCCCAATGCAAAAGAGGTTGAATACGTATGGCTATGGGGCGATGGCAAAGGTGCTACCATGAAAGAGGGTTCACACACCTACGATTCTTCTGGCAAATACAAGGTGATATTGGTGGCCAATCACAAAGACCGATGTTTTGATACGGTGTCGAAAACGCTTGAGATCTTCCCCGACCCAAGCATCCGCCTGAGCTTGAGTGATAACGCCTTTTGTGCAGATAGTGCGCAAATTGAACTCAAGGATTCCTCCATCATTAGCAGCGGCAGTCTCAGTAGAGGCTGGTACATCAATAACGTTTTGATCGATACCAGCATACGTCTTGACTACACCTTCCCCCAAGCGGGAAATTACCGCATTCAACTGAAGGTTAAAAGCGATCAATCATGTGAAGACAGTGTGTTCAGAGATGTGGTGGTTCATCCCATGCCGGTGGCACAAATCATCATCGACGATTCGCTGCAATGCCGAAGGGATAACGTGTTTGCCTATTCCGGTCAATCAGGATTGGGTGCATCCAAGGTCACGTATGATTGGTATTTTGGCGATGGAAGAACTGCAAGCACACAAAGCGCGCTGCATTCTTATTTGAGTAAAGGGACTTATTTGCCCCAACTGATTGTGACCACAGAGTTTGGATGCTCGGATACCACCTCCAGTAGGGTGGAAGTACATGCCATGCCGATAACCACGTTTAAGTTGAGCGATACGGCATTGTGTTACAAAGACCACTCGATATCGGTTTTCAATAACGCCAGTATTGCCGAAGGACAATTGACTTACCGCTGGGATTTTGGCGATGGCATCCAAAAAGACACGAATGGCTATGAGGTGAAACACGCCTATGCGCAGTACGGCAAATACCGCATCACCTTCACGGCAACGAGCGATAAAGCTTGCGCCGATACCTTCAGTAGAGAGGTGGAGATTTACGAGTCGCCCGTAGCACAATTTCAGTTGCCCGACTCCCTGCAGTGCTTGCGCTCGAATGCCTTCAGCTTTAACAGCGATACCAAAATGCAGAGCGGCCCGGTGCAGGTGAAATGGTACTTTGGCGATGGCGATTCGTCTACTGCATCTTCGGTGGTGCACAACTACCAAACCCATGGGGTGTATTTCCCTCAGCTGATCACCGAGAGCGATAATGGTTGTTTGGACACCATGGATGGGCGCGTGGAAGTGTATGCCATGCCGGTGGCCACCTTCGCATTGAGCGATACGGCATTGTGTTATAAAGACCACTCGATATCGGTCTTCAATAACGCCAGCATCGCCGAAGGGCAAATGACTTACCGCTGGGATTTTGGCGATGGCATCCAAAAAGATACGAATGAATATGAGGTGAAGCACGCCTATGCGCAGTACGGCAAATACCGCATCACCTTCACGGCAACGAGTGAAAAAGCTTGCGCTGATACTTCCGATAAAGAGGTGGAGATTTACGAGTCGCCCGTGGCACAATTTCAGTTGCCCGACTCCCTGCAGTGCTTGCGCTCGAATGCCTTCAGCTTTAACAGCGATACCAAAATGCAGAGCGGCCCGGTGCAGGTGAAATGGTACTTTGGCGATGGCGATTCGTCTACTGCATCTTCGGTGGTGCACAGCTACCAAACCCACGGGGTGTATTTCCCTCAGCTGATCACTGAGAGTAACAAAGGGTGTTTGGATACCATGGATGGGCGCGTGGAAGTGTATGCCATGCCTGTAGCCGGTTTCACGGTGAATGCCTCACAACAATGTTTGAGAGATAACAGCTTCGAGTTTGGGAATACCAGCTCCATACCTGTGGGCAGTTTTCAAAATCAATGGTCATTCGGTGATGGTGCGCTCGATGATGTGTTTGAGCCGATTCATGTTTATGATGATCACGGTGCATACGATGTGCAGTTGATTGTGACATCCGATAAAGGATGTGCCGATTCAGTGATGCAGCCCATGCTTGTATTCGAAATGCCGATAGCCGATTTTCAGGTAGATACTGCTTGCAAAGGCGAGGACAACGTATTCAGAAGTGCTGTTTACTGGCCGCTCAATGAAGCAGGAACCTATCAATGGTTCATTGGGAACAGCAGTTACAATGATTCTGTGGTACGGCATCAATTCCCGAACAGTGGAGCATATCCGGCCATGCTGATTGTAAAAACCATCAACGGCTGCCTCGATACTGCTGAAAAGTTGAATGCAGCGGTGGTGTGGCCTCATACCATCATAGAATTCGCCATGGAAAGAGCCCTTGATTCTTTGAAATGGGTGAAATATGAAATCCAGGATCAATCGCAAGGCTTTGAACCATTTTCATTTGAATGGACCTTTAGTGACGGGCAGGTGTTCAGGGAAGAAGGATTCAATGTGCTCATTGGCGATACCGGCAAGGTGGTGCTTAGAATTCAAATCACCGATGATAAAGGTTGCCGGGTCGATTCCATGATTGAGTTTGTCAATTACCCGGTGAATACGGCATTCATTCCAGGTGCTTTCACCCCCAATAAAGATGGTCTCAACGATGTGTTTAAAATCACAGGACTGTACTATTTAAAAGCGTTTGAATTAAAGATTTTCGATCGCTGGGGAGAAATGCTCTTTGCTTCAGACAACGTAGAGAACGGTTGGGATGGCACATTCATGGGCAAACCGGTTCAGAATGGGGTGTATATCTACACGCTCTATTACAAGAATCTGGAGTACGAGAAGAAATTCCACAAGGGCATCATCAGTGTAATTCGCTAAGGAGCGGCCGGGTTTCCAATAAAATAGGAAGGCAAGTGCTTCTTCTCCGCTCAATTTTAGCGGCTCTTCAGCTTCATCAGTTTTCCCGATAGGAGAATCATTTTTATCACTTTGACCCCGCTTTGTTGAGCCCTTAAGTTTGTTGTGTTATTGAATCATTTAAATCACTAACCCAATGAAAAAATTAATACTCTCAATTGCTGCGCTCTCCGTATTTGGAGCCAGCGCACAGACTGAACATGGGCAAGCCGGCGTGTGTCCGGTAACGGGCATGAGCGCTCACAACATGAAGGCGCCACACATGGCTGCAAAGGCTGAAGAGCCGGCCAAGGAAAAACCCAGCCCGATAGAAGGCACCACCAACGAAGACTGGTGGCCCAACCGTTTGGATTTAAGTGTGCTTCGCCAGCACTCCAATTTATCTGATCCCATGGGGGAGAACTTCAATTACCTGAGCGCATTTAACAGTCTCGACTACTTCGCTTTGAAAGAAGATATTCGCAAAACCTTAACAGCTTCTCAAGATTGGTGGCCTGCCGATTGGGGGCACTATGGAGGGCTTTTCATTCGCATGGCATGGCACAGTGCCGGCACCTATCGCACAGGCGATGGGAGAGGAGGTTCACGCGAAGGACAACAGCGTTTTGCACCTTTGAACAGCTGGCCCGATAACGCCAACCTCGATAAAGCGCGCCGCCTCTTGTGGCCGGTGAAGCAGAAATACGGCAGTAAAATTTCATGGGCCGATCTCATGATTCTGGCTGGGAATGTGGCCCTGGAAGACATGGGATTTAAGACCATTGGTTTCTCCGGTGGACGTGAAGATGTTTGGGAACCAAATGCCAATGTTTATTGGGGCATGGAAAAAGAGTGGCTGAGCGACGAAAAGCGCTACGCCGGAGATCGCGAGCTCGAAAACCCACTGGCAGCTGTTCAAATGGGATTGATTTATGTAAACCCTGAAGGCCCCGGAGGGAACCCCGACCCGGTTGCCGCTGCTAAAGACATCAGAGAAACTTTCGGCCGCATGGGTATGAACGATGAAGAAACTGTAGCCCTGATTGCTGGAGGCCATACGCTTGGTAAAACGCACGGTGCCGGACCGGCTTCTCATGTAGGACCAGAGCCAGAAGCTGCGAGCATTGAAGAGCAGGGCATGGGCTGGACCAGCACTTACAAATCTGGAAAGGGGGGCGATGCCATCACCTCCGGACTCGAAGTAATTTGGACCAGCACGCCAACCGAGTGGAATCACGGCTATTTTAAAGCCCTGTTTGGCGAAGAGTGGGAGCTCACCAAATCGCCTGCCGGAGCCCATCAGTGGGTGGCAAAAAATCCCAAAGTATTGGTGCCCGACCCATTCGATCCCAATAAAAAGCATAGCCCCACCATGCTCACCACCGATTTATCGCTCCGATTTGATCCGGTGTACGAAAAGATTTCACGCAAATTCCTGGAGGATCCCGAAGCCTTTGACATCGCCTTTGCAAAAGCTTGGTTTAAACTAACCCACCGTGATATGGGGCCTAAAACCACTTATGTTGGTCCTGAGATTCCTAAAGAAGAGTTCATTTGGCAAGATCCCATTCCTGCGCTCAACCATCCTGTGATCAACGATGCGGATGTTGCGGCTTTGAAGAAGCAAATCATGAGCTCAGGTTTGAGCATTCGTGAACTGGTTACCACTGCATGGGCTTCCGCTTCTACCTATAGAGGTTCTGACCGCCGTGGTGGTGCCAACGGTGCCAGAATAAGGCTGGAACCCCAAATGAACTGGGAAGTGAACAATCCCGCACAGTTGAAGAAGGTATTGGATAAACTCAGTGCCATTCAGGAAGAATTCAACAAGAGCAACGGAGACAAGAAAGTATCCATGGCCGACTTGATTGTATTGGGTGGATCTGCAGCCATTGAGGAAGCAGCCAAGAAAGGCGGATACAATGCAAAGGTTCCTTTCACCCCAGGCCGCATGGATGCCAGCCAGGAACAAACGGATGTAAAAGGAATGGCAGTGCTTGAGCCCATGGCGGATGGATTCAGAAATTACCAGAAAACGGAATACACCCTGAGTACCGAGCAATTGTTGGTAGACAAAGCCCAGCTGCTTGGTTTGAGCACGCCCGAAATGACTGTGCTTTTGGGAGGTATGAGGGCTTTGGATGCCAATTATAACCACAGCAAACACGGAATTCTTACTAGTAAGCCTGGCACCCTCAGCAATGATTTCTTTGTGAACCTGCTGGACATGAGCACCGCATGGAAGGCCACTGACGAAAGCAAACTGCTGTTTGAAGGGCGCGATCGCAAAACAGGCGACCTGAAGTGGACAGCCACCAGGGCAGATCTTATTTTTGGATCTAACTCTGAGTTGCGTGCGCTCGCAGAGGTGTATGCCTCGGCCGATGCCGGACAGAAGTTTGTGAATGATTTTGTGGCGGCATGGACCAAAGTGATGAACCTCGACCGTTTTGATCTGAATCAATAAGACCAACTACAAGTAATTTGAGCCGCCTTTTCATCAAGGGCGGCTTTTTTTATGCATAGCAGAAGCGCCTGAGCATCCAAACTGCTGTGAAAATTGAAAAGAAAAAGGTTTTTTTCAGGCCGTTGGAACGCTCAAATGATGGATTTCCATAGATGCTCAGTTTGGGCGTTGGTGCAGTATATGCTGAAGTGCAGCTTCAAATGCCTCTTTATTTTGCGTTCCGATCAGATAACGGCGGCCGTCTTCTAAAATAATTTGGCAACCCGTATTGCCGCTAACATTGTAGGCGGTGCCATATTTGGTAAAGGTGCGTATGCCATAGCCGATGAAGCGGTAGCGGATGAATTCAGCTTGTTTGATTTCTTTCAATGGGATGCGCAGTTGATAGAGCGGAAAATACCTTATGGACAGGCTGTTTTCATCGAGTTTAGTCTCCATGCGCAATGCGCCAAAAAATACCCCCAGCAGCAAAACGAAAAGCAGAAAAAGCCAAAGTCCTCCATCGGTCATGGGTTTGTTGCCGAAAGGAATGCCTTTAAAAATTTGCAGCCAGATGCCGTAAATGGGAATGAAAAGGAGTCCAATGAGAGCTGCCCACAGCCACCATGCCTTGCGGCCAAATCGCTGTATTTCGTGAAAAAGTATGGGCGAATGCATGCCACAAAGTTAAAACGTAAAATGAAGCACCATGAAAAGTAAAAAATGCGCCCAAACTTGTCATGAAACTGCTTGAGCAGCTTTAATTGAAAAGACTTAAAGGCTGTCTTTTCCTGAAATTTTGTAAATGTGGCAATGATCTGCGCCAATCTCAAATAACTCCTTCACCACCACCTTTTGTTTGCGAATGCCTTCAAATCGAAAAAGTGCTGATTTGTTCTTCAGGTCGTCGCGGTACTGATCGGTTAATACGGCATACCAATGATCGTATTGATAGGTGTTGAAACGCAGCGTGTCGCCTGTCTCCATTTGAATGGTGTAATGATCGTCTAAAGCGCTATCCGGTAAAACCAAACCAATCATGCTGAATTCTTCGGTGCAGATAGATTCTTCCTTACAAGAATGCATGAGCAGATTGCTTAAAAGTAGAAATGAAATTATCAGCCGATTCATCATGATGCAAATTTCTGTTGATGCGTTCATTTGCTATGTCAGATGATCATCACTATAAGGCTAAGGTTGTAAAGATGTCCGTAAAATGAAAAAGCCACCCGAAGGTGGCTTTTCAATGTTGAACCCTGAAAAAAGATGATCAGGACTTGCTCAGTACGAGACTGATATTCAAAGGTACGTTGTCGCTCAGAACCACCTCTGCGGCAGGATCCCAGCTAACACCGTACTTCTTGCGATCGAAAGTGAGTTTTCCGGCTACGGTGGTCACTCCATTTTCTTCAGTTACAGTGATTCCTTCCACGGTTTCTTCAGCAGTAATGCCGCGAATGGTCATTTCACCGGTGGCTTTATCGCCGCTCACACTCTTGATTACGAAACTGGCAGTTGGGAAACTGTCTGTTGCAAAGAAATCTGGAGAAACCAGGTGGCCTACCAATTTTTCAGCCGTTTGTTCTTCGGTGTAGTTTTCGTCGGTTGGGTTGATGCTTGCCATATCAATGGTGAAGCTACCACCGGTAACCACATTGCCTGCAAGACTCATTTGTCCTTCCTGAATGCCAATGGTTCCTTCGTGAAATTTAATGCCTAGCATTTCGCCTTTCCATACCACAGAGCTGGCAGCTCCATCTACGGTGTAGCTAACTTCTTCAGTTGTTTCAGCATTTGCTTCGGTTCCTTCGGCATTGTTTTCTTCGCCAGTTTTGTTTCCGCATGAGGCCATGAACATTGCCAAGGCGCCCGCCATGATTAAAAGTGTTTTTTTCATAAGTGTTACTTGTTTTAAATGTGTTGTTTGATTTTGTTTAAAGTTTCTATAAGCCGGTTTGCTTCTTCCTCCGTTACGATGTTTTCAAAGAATTGATTGAACGCAATGGTAAGTCTTGGTCGGATGTCGTTCAGCAATTGCAAACCCTTGTTGCTTATTTTTAATTCTACCTTTCTGCGATCTTCTTCGCAAAACCTCCGATCTACCAATTGTTTGTCAACCAATTTGTCGAGCAAACGGGTAACGTCTGAACTGGGATACATCACCCTCTCGCGGATGTCTGAAACATTAAGGTTTGCCGGATGGGCCCCTCTTAAGATGCGTAGAATATTGTACTGCGCATTGGTAAGATTAAAAGATTTCATCAAAGGCGTGAGCTTGCCTTCCAACATGTTGGCCGTATGCATGATGCTTACCGTCATGAATTCAAGTGGAGGGGTTTTAATGAGTGTCACCATTTAATGTTGATGCAAATATATGTTTATAACATTTAAATATGCAAGCAATGCTTGGAATATTATCCGTGAGTGGGTTTGGATCTCCTTTTTTATGAAAACCAAAGTTGAACAGCAACCAACAAAATGAATTGGCTTAAGAAGTTGACCACATCATTGTTGATCCATCTTAGGCCGCCCATATGCTCGTTTCCGGTATCTGACGGCTCCCCGTTCAATCCGCGGTATTTGCGTTGAAAAGCCGAACCCAGGAGGCTATCTGTGATCATGCCCAATATCCCCGTCATGAAACACATCAAAAGTGCTTCATGTGTGAAATCAGCGATCAGAAAATATCCCAATGTGGCCACACAAGCGCTCCCCAAAAGGCCCCCAAAAGTGCCCATGGCGCTCATGCCACCAGACAGGCCGGGAGAGCAGGGTCGAAGTTTAAAAATATCCCAGGTGGGTCCTTGGTGCCAGGTGCCGATTTGTGAAGACCAAGTATCGGCCGTTGCCGCTGCCATCAATATCAATAGCAATAAGTTTCGCTCGACATCTGCCATGCCAGTCCACTCGGCCAGAATCAATGCAATCAACCACACGCCACCATTGCTCCATACCTGCCATTCATCGCGCGCCTTGCCGGCTTTTTCGTCGCTTCTCACGCCAGCCGGAAAAATTTTCCCGATCACCGAACTGCTGACCAAAAAGAAGGCGAGAGGTAAGAGCCAGTAAAAGTTCGCTAACAGATAGGTGCTGATTCCAAGAAGTGATGCGGCAATGGCTCCTCTGTGGCTTAAAATGTGCCATCGTTGGCTGAGCCAAATGAAGGCTGCACAAAACACACTGATGAGGACCAAATTCAACAGCAGTGCTTCTGCAAAAACAGGAAGCAACACCGCCGAAAAAAGCGGCACCCATACATTGTCCCAGCCTCGTTCACCCATGAGCTCGGCCAAAGTGAGCCAAATGCTCAGCAATATCAAAGAGAGCAAGGGGAGGTCTTGATAACCCGAGGTGAAATTGAAGTTGATCAAAAACATGATCAGTATTGTACTCAGGAAAAATGCGAGGCTCCCTCCAATACTCTTCCCATCCATCGCTTTGCTCCAGCTCCTGATTGGGTACAAATGACCAAATACGCAGGCAGCTGCATCGGAGACGGCCAGTATCATCATCGATGAAAAAATATATACCGCCGGTAAATCTGCCCAAAGCATGGCCCCGAAAGGCAGGGTGAAAAGCGCAATGCCATAATTTTTTCTGCCTTCTTCCTCAAAAAACTGAAACCGCCTGATAAGCCAGAATAATAGCAAACCTGCACCCCAAACCAGAAAGGCCAGCCAACGGCTGTGGTTCACTAACAGCGGAGCAGTGGCACATGCCGAAATGGCTAAAATATGCAATACCTTTCTACTGAGCCACAAAGGAATGGAGCCCTTACGTTGCAATATTTTGGAGAACCATATGCTCAGCAGAATAAAGCCAAACAGCAAAAGTGCCCATTGCCAATCTTTGTACATTCGTATCGAATAGAAGAACAAATAAGTGCTTTTTGAACTGGAAGACAAGGCCTGGTTCCCAAATGAGTTGCGAACAATGCAAACCCAATACATCGGTTGGTTGGTGAAATCCTTTGGGCTTTATCGTGATGTAATTCCACTGTTAAAGAAGCACATGCCCTCAAATACGCACTGCATTCAGGATCTATGCTCGGGCTCGGGAGATCCGCTCATTTACGTTAAAGAACAATTAGATAATTCCGACCTTCATTTCTTTTTAAGCGATTTGTACCCTCCAGCCAATCCGAGAGAATTGGAAGTTCATTACCGCGCTGATTCAATCGATGCATTGAAAGTTCGGGCCACAGGCGGAACTTTTTACACCATGTTCAATGCACTGCATCATTTCAACGTCGAGCAAAGGGCCCAGTTGATGCAGCAGCTGGGAACAAGCGGTTTCATGTTTGCAGAAATTCTCCAACCCCGTATTTTCGATGCATTGAAAATAGCCTTTGTCACCACCTTGGGGCAGTTATTTTTGGCGCCATTTGTAAAGCCTTTTCGCATAAAGCGATTGCTCTATACATATGTGCTTCCTATAAATTTGATGACCATTTTTTGGGATGGCATGGTGAGCGTTCTTCGCGCCATTTCTCATCGGCAACTGGAACAAGAGCTGAAACGGAATTGTCCGGAGCACTGTGTGTATCACCTGCATCGCGTTGGTCCTTTTTGGGCCCGGTTCTCGGTGGGTTTTATTTTGCCGCTTCCAAAAGATTGAGGATGAAATTGTAGCATTGCATGATGAATTGGATCAAAACCATATGGGATTTCAGCAGACCACACACCCTCATCGGGAGCTTCTTTAGCATCACCGCCATTTATTTAATGGCCGCCCTTCCTTTTAATCCTTTGTGGTACTGGGATTGGGTGTGGTTGCCTGCTTTGGTTTCAGCATTGGCCTGCAACATTTACATTACCGGTCTCAATCAATGGTCTGATGCAGACCTGGATCAATTGAATAAACCTTGGTTGCCCATTCCATCGGGCCGACTCAGCCGTAAGTGGGCGCTCTACATCAGCCTCTTTTGTTTGGGCCTGGCGCTTGCCGTTTCACTGAATACTTTCAGCAGCTTGTTCCAACTCATTTTACTCATCAGTGCCGTGGGTACAGTTTACTCGCTGCCACCCCTGAAACTAAAAAGACATCATTTGGGGGCTGCATTTGCCATCATGCTGGTAAGGGGGCTGCTGGTGAATCTCGGATTTTTTCTGATTTTCCGCAGAATGATTTTTGGGCAATACGAGTTCAGTCTTGAAATCAAAGCTTTGACGGTATTCATGGTGCTCTTCGGATTGGGGATCGCCTGGATGAAAGATATACACGATACGGAAGGTGATCGTGCGTTTAAAATAGGAACACTTTCAGTGAAATTTGGACGAGAAAGAGCATTCATGTTTGCACTCTTTTCCCTGGCACTTGCCTATGCTTCAGTTTTATTGGCCTCGGCATTGGAGTGGATTGGCCCACAGTGGTATTATAACCTCACGCATGCGCTCCCCTTGCTTTTCATGCTTTGGAAGGCCCGCAACCTCATCATTACCGACCCGCTTGAAATGCGTTCGTTTTACCGTTTCATTTGGATCTTGTTCTTCATTGAATACATCGTATTTGCATTCGGTGCATTCATAGCGTGATTGATTTCAAGAGCATGGCAGCATCCACGCCTCGGTGGTGAGCATGTTTTTTTTCTTGCTTGGTGTGGCGTGACTTTTTTTATGTAAACTTCTCAAGTGCTTTTTCCAGCAATTGGGGGGCAAACGCCGGAATGTCAAGGTGGGTAACCATGCGTATTTGTCCGTGCCCGATAGCACCGCATAAAATCCCAAATTTTTTAAGCTGAGCAACAAAATCTGCTGGCTCAAATTCATCCAAAGGCTCAAAAATGAGAATGTTGGTTTCAGGTGCTTGAAAAGGGTTCACTTTGCCACTTGAAATGAGCACTTGATGAAGTTCTTGAGCCAGGGCGTGGTCTTCTGCCAATCGCTCAACATTATTTTGGAGTGCATACAATCCAGCGGCGGCCAGCATGCCCGATTGACGCATGCCCCCTCCCATGCGTTTGCGTATTCTGCGTGCCTCATGCATGGCGACTTCGGTTCCGAGCAGTACACTGCCCACTGGTGCCCCCAGGCCCTTGCTCAAACAAACGGAGATCGTATCAAATATGCTCCCAAACTGCTCCGCTTGAATCCCAGTTTTTACAATGGCATTGAAGATTCGCGCTCCGTCCAAATGCAAAGCAAGCCTTTTTTCAGCGCACAAATCGCGAATGTCTTGCAGTTCTTTTAAGTGGTAGCAAGTTCCACCACCGCGATTGTGGGTGTTCTCAAGACTTACCAGCCGTGTGCGTGCTTTGTGTGGATCATCGGGCTGTATGCCGGCTTCAATCTGCTCTGCGCGAATTTGGCCGCTATGGCCTTGAATGAGATGGGGCTGAATGCCCGCTTGTGCTGCCATGCCGCCTCCCTCGTACAGATAAATATGTGACGAGATGTCGCATATCACTTCATCACCCGGTCGGGTGTGGATGATCAAAGCAATTTGATTGGTCATGGTTCCGCTGGGGCAAAAAACTGCGGCCTCTTTGCCGAACATCTGGGCAATGGTTTGCTCCAATTGCTTTACGCTGGGGTCTTCCCCCATAACATCATCACCCACCGGAGCGCTGCACATGGCATCCATCATCGCTTTGGTAGGTCTGGTTACCGTATCTGATCGAAAATCTATTTGCATATCTATCTTCAACAAAATAAAGCCATATCTTCCCCTTATGAAAAATCAATTCAATGCGCTGGTTTTTGGAGCGGCCATCATTGGGGCAGCAATGATTCTTGCCTATGGAGTCATTCACCGCAATCAAACCAATGGCACACTTACGGTTAAAGGACTTGGCAAGAAGGATTTCACTTCAGATCTTATCTATTGGGAAGGTACTTTTTCGGCCCAAAGTGCCAACCTTGAAGAAGGCTACAGCCAGCTTTCATCCGATAGGGATAAAGTGCTTAACTATCTCGTTGGCAAAGGCTTGAATAAAGATCAACTGGTTTTTAGTGCCGTGAGTACCTCTAAAGATACCAGGAATCTCTATGCGGATAATGGCAGATATCTCGGAGAAGAATTCATTGGTTACAACCTGGAGCAAAGGGTTGAAATAACTTCGAACCAAGTGGATGAAGTGGAGAAAATTTCGCGAGAAATCACTGA
Organism: uncultured Chitinophagaceae bacterium; assembly: GCA_964647785.1. GTDB lineage: Bacteria > Bacteroidota > Bacteroidia > NS11-12g > UBA9320 > CAZYJD01. The sequence continues at coordinate 16,353 of CAZYJD010000020.1, read as the reverse complement.
ATTGCTCAACATGGGGGTTCAGTTTTACTCGCAATCGCCCAGGTATTATTTCACCCAAATTGAGGACCTAAAAGTAGAAATGGTGTCGCAAGCCACAGAAAATGCCCGTATTCGAGCAGAAAAAATGGCGGAAAAGTCAGGGGCTAAGTTAGGTTCCTTGAAATCAGCACAGATGGGCATATTTCAGATCACAGGCCTTTATTCAAATGAAGAATATTCTTGGGGTGGGGTTTATAACACCACATCAAAAGATAAAACCGCTTCCATCACCATGAGTTTGGTGTATGAGGTGGAGTAGGTGAGGTGCTAAAACACATGTTTTATCTTTCGTCGTCAAGCGGTCGATGATTGCCGTCTGCCGTCCGCAGTCTGACGACTGCTGTCTGCTGTCTGCCGAGGGCGGTCTGCGCCTCCAAGGGATTGCCTTCGGCCATCCCTTGGGGCTCCGAATTCCGAAAGCGGTGCATCCCGCTGCGCGGTCTGACATTCCTCCTCATAAATTCCCGCTCAAATGCGCTTTTTGAGATGAGGCAGTATCAAGAAGTCAGAAGAAAGTTCATTGTGTTCTAAGTACCGCGTTCCGCGAAGGATTGCCTTCAGCCATCCCTTGGGGCTCCGAATTCCGAAAGCGGTGCATCCCGCTGCGCGGTCTGACATTCCTCCTCATAAATTCCCGCTCAAATGCGCTTCGCTTTTTGGCGGGAATTTTTTTCGGAGGAATGTGCCCTAACGGGCATTGACCGCTTTCTTCGCGACCCCAAAGGGATTCGAACCCCTATCGCAGGAACCGGAATCCTGTATTCTATCCAGTTGAACTATGGGGCCGGATAAAGAGGTGCAAAATTAGAGTAAAAATTCATCTTGTGATTCTGCGGAGCTCCGTATTATTGTACTCACAGAATTCAAATATGTCAAAAGTAATCATCATAGGAGCCGGTGGCGTGGGAAGGGTGGCAGCATTTAAATGTGCCATGAATCCCGAAGTGTTTGGCGAAATCATTCTTGCCAGTCGCACCAAAAGCAAATGCGATCAAATCGCATCAGATATCAAAGATCAATTGGGGGTGAATATCACAACTGCGCAAGTAGATGCAGACGAAATCCCTCAGTTGGTCGCTTTGTTTGAAAAGCATCGCCCACAGCTTGTAATGAATCTGGCACTGCCTTATCAAGATCTCACCATCATGGAGGCCTGCCTTGAAACAGGTATTCACTATCTTGATACCGCCAATTACGAACCGCCTGAGGAAGCGAAATTTGAGTACAAATGGCAATGGGCTTATCAGCAGAAATTTAAAGATGCTGGCCTGACTGCCATTCTAGGTTGCGGCTTTGATCCTGGCGTTACGGGCGTATTTACGGCCCATGCAGCAAAACACCATTTCGACGAAATCCATTACCTCGATATCGTGGACTGCAATGGGGGTGACCACGGCAAGGCTTTCGCCACCAATTTTAACCCTGAAATCAATATTAGAGAGGTAACCCAAAAAGGCAAGTACTGGGAAAATGGCGATTGGGTTTATACCGAGCCGCATGAAATTCACCAGCCGCTTACCTATCCGGGCATTGGCGAACGTGAAAGTTACCTCATCTACCACGAAGAACTGGAAAGCTTGGTGAAGAACTTTCCTTCCATCAAACGCGCGCGTTTTTGGATGACCTTCGGTCAGGAGTACCTCACCCACCTTCGCGTGATTCAAAACATTGGGATGGCCCGCATCGACCCCATTGTTTACAATGGCCAGGAAATTGTACCCATTCAGTTTCTGAAAGCAGTTTTACCCGATCCTGGCGATTTAGGGGAGAACTATGTCGGCGAAACCAGCATCGGGTGTCGCATCAAAGGGCTGAAAGATGGCAAAGAAAAAACTTACTACATCTGGAATAATTGCAGCCATCAGGAGGCCTTCGCAGAAACAGGAACCCAGGCTGTCTCCTATACCACAGGAGTGCCTGCTGCCACCGGAGCCATGATGTTCCTCCAGGGGCATTGGAAGAAAACAGGGGTCTGCAATGTGGAAGAATTTAACCCCGATCCTTTCCTCACCGAGCTTGCAAAGCAAGGCTTGCCCTGGCACGAAAAAACCGATCTTGACCTCGAACTCTGATGCCGATCAAAAAGGAATCCTGGATCGACAAAGTTCCAAACCCTTGTTTTATTCTTTTCGAGGATAAGCTCAGAGCAAACCTTTCACTGATCAGCAAGGTGGCCGATGAAGCCGGGGTCGAAATTATACTGGCCTTTAAGGGTTTTGCCATGTGGAAGGCATTCCCGATTGTTCGGGAGTACATCCATTCGGCAACAGCCAGTTCATTAAATGAGCTGCTTTTATGTGCTGAAGAAATGAAAAGCAAGGCGCATACCTATTGTGTGGCCATAGCGGATCATGAGATTGAAACCCTCTGCAAATGGAGCAGTCATCTTACGTTCAATTCCCTGGCACAATTTGCGAAATTCCAAGCTTACGCAAGGGATAAAGGCGTTAGTTGCGGCCTGAGGGTAAACCCCGAATACAGCGAAGTAGAAACAGATTTGTATAATCCTGCCTCTCCCCATTCACGCCTCGGAATAACCCGAGGAAGCTTGCATGATGAATTGCCTGAAGGGGTGGAAGGTCTTCATTTTCATGCACTCTGTGAGAATGACAGCTTCACCTTTGAAAGAACTTTAAAGGCGTTTGAAGAAAAATTTGGAAGCTATTTGGGGGCCATCAAATGGGTCAACTTTGGCGGCGGCCATTTGATGACGCGCAATGGCTATGATGTGAACCATTTAATAGCGGTACTGCGTGCTTTTCGTTCGCGCCATCCACATTTAAAAGTCATTCTTGAACCAGGCAGTGCTTTTGCCTGGGATGCCGGGGTGCTGCTGGCAAGGGTTTTGGATGTGGTGGAGAACAACGGGGTGAAAACTGCGAATCTCAATGTTTCTTTCACTGCACATATGCCGGATACCCTCGAAATGCCATATCAACCAAGGGTGACGGGGGCTTGGGAAGCGTTGGTAAATGATGCGCATGTATACCGCTTGGGTGGCAACAGTTGCCTGAGTGGCGATTTTAAGGCCGGATTTGCCTTTGATGTTCCATTGGTATCTGGTGATCCAATTATTTTTGAAGATATGATTCATTACACCATGGTGAAAACCAGCACCTTTAATGGGGTGCCGCATCCTGCCATAGGCATGCTTAATGTTCATGGTGAATTTGAACTTTTCCGAGGCTTCGGTTATGCCGATTATAAAAACCGCCTGAGCTGAAAATGGTGCGGCCAAAAAAACATCTCGGCCAGCATTTTTTGCACGATAGAAATATTGCAGCCAAACTCGCCGGCATAGTGGCAGACGAGAAAGCAAAGCACATCCTCGAAGTGGGGCCGGGCACTGGTGTGCTTACACGTGAATTGATGGAAAAGGCGTGTTCGCCGGAGGTCATTGAAATTGATGATGAATCGGTGCGCTACCTGCAGGAACATTTTCCCCAATTGGCGGGCAAAATTCACGAACTCGACTTTCTGAAGGCCCCATTGCATACTTTTTTTAGTGGGGAAGAATTTTTGTTGTGCGGCAATTTCCCCTACAATATATCATCACAGATCATTTTTAAAATGCTTGAGAATCGCGGTCAAATTCCTTTCATGGCAGGGATGTTTCAGCTGGAACTGGCTCAGCGACTGGCAAGTGAAATGGGCAATAAGGTGTATGGATCAGTGAGCGTTCTACTTCAGTCGTATTATGAGGTGAAACTCGAGTTTAAAATCCCTCCAGGTGTTTTTTTTCCGCCGCCTAAGGTCGATTCAGCTGTAATCAGTTGTAGAAGGAAAACGGTGCTGCCATCATGTACTTATGACAGTCTCAGTCAGGTGGTTAAAGCCGCTTTTGGCCAAAGAAGAAAAACGCTGAACAATGCGCTGAAGAAAATTATGCACCCCCTTCGGGATGAGCTTCCCGGGCATTTCCTTAACTTGCGAGCAGAGCAAATAAGTCCTTTGCAATTTCAGGAATTTGCTGCGGTACTGGATGTGCTCAAAAGCCGATAGCCATGTCACAACTCGAAATCAATGAGCTGTTTATAGAAGAACTGCAAGATCTCATCGAACGGGATAATAAGGAAGAGATTGTGCGCGTGCTGGAGCGGATGTTCCCCTATGATATCGCGGTAACATTCGAAGATCTGAGTCTTGATGAAGCACTGTATCTGACTTCATTGATGGAGGTGAATCAAAAAGTGGAGGTGCTTGCTGAGTTGCCGTCTGATATGCGCGAAAGATTTCTATCTGGCTACACACCTGATGAAATTGCCAACGAGTTCATTGAACACATGGATTCAGATGATGCGGTGGATGTGCTGAGTGAACTCCCCCCGGATCGCAGTCGCCAGATCATCACAGCAATCAGCGATCAGGAGTATTCGCGCAACCTTGTGAAGATGCTGCGATACCCAAAGGACGTGGCTGGAGGTCTCATGGCGAGGGAGTTGATCAAGGTAAACATTCACTGGAATGTGAGCCAATGTACTGAGGAAATTCGCAAGCAGGCCGAAGAAGTGAATAAGGTTTATACCGTTTATGTGGTGGATGATGATGACACCTTGCTGGGATATGTATCATTGAAACGCATCATACTCGAAAGAACCAACACCCTGGTCTCTCAAATATATGACGACAACATCGTATACGCCACCGTATACATGCATGGCGATGAGGTGAGTTCTGTGATGAAGAAATACGATGTCATCGCTTTGCCCGTTGTGGATGGCCTGGGCCGTTTGGTGGGCAGAATCACCATCGATGACATGGTGGATTTTATGCAAGAAGAGGCCGATAAAGATTACCAAATGCTTTCTGGCCTCTCTGGTACGGTAGAATATGATGACAAAGTTTGGATCCTCTCCAAGGCGAGACTGCCCTGGTTGGTCATAGGCCTGGCAGGAGGTATTGCTTCCTCTTTGGTGATTGGCAATTACGAGGATACGCTTTCGAAAAACTTTCAACTGGCGTTTTTTATGCCATTGGTGGCGGCAATGGGTGGCAATGCCGGGGTGCAAAGTTCTTCCATCATTGTGCAGGCATTGGCCAATCAAACCCTCGATGACCGAAATATTCTCAAAAGGCTAGGAAAAGAATTTTTGGTGGCATTGCTCAATGGCCTGGTGTGTTCTGCACTCCTGTTGAGCTACAATCTCTTTACCCAACACACCAATGACATCACCGTTATTGTGAGTACAGCCTTGCTTAGTGTGATCATTTTTGCCTCCCTTATGGGAACCTTGATCCCATTGGTATTGGATCGCTTCAAGATTGATCCTGCCCTTGCGACGGGGCCGTTCATTACAACATCAAACGATCTGATTGGACTCCTCCTGTACTTTGCCATCGGCAATGCACTCTTGGGGAATATTTGAATCGAGAATTTTTAAAAGAGACTTGGCAAGTGTTGATGAAACCGATCAGCGATCGTGTTTCACAGTCATTCGACGGGTCATTTTTTCTCCGTCAACTTCAAGGGTGTACAAGTAAATACCATCGGGATAGGCAGATACATCTAAAACAATGGTTTTTTGGATGACTTCAATTTCTTCTACCAATTTACCCAGTACATCGTAAATTTTAAAGGTAACATCGCTTCCCTTGTAATCGAGATTGATGTAGGTTTTGACATTGGCCGGATTAGGATAATTCTGCGCCAATTTAATGTTGTCACTTTTCTGCTCCTCAATAGGCCCAAAAGGACCATTTGCCATGAGACCAGCAGAACCAACGATTAAAGTGAAAAGAATAAGTAGAGTTTTTTTCATATACACTTGCCTTTGCAAAAATAAATAAAAAATCATGCCAAATCCTATTTTTTTAGACAGGCATCCAAAAGGAGAGAAATATTTGTCGAAAAAGTGAAAGGCTTGGTGCAATTTTTTTTTCAATCCGCTCGTTCATCGGCATCCTCTTCGCTTTCATCTTCATTCACGCCCTCTATTTGTTTGCTTGCCCGTGCGCCAAGTTTTCGCATTTTTTCAGCCCTTCCTACCAAGTTGCCACGACCATTGATGAGTTGATTCATGGCTTTATCGTAATCGGTATCCATTTGTCGCAACCGATTTCCGAGATCGTTCATGGTGTCTACAAAAATTCGCAGTTTGTCGTACATTTTCCCGCCTTCATCAGCAATTTGAAGTGCATTCCTGTTTTGCTTTTCCTGTCGCCATATGCTAGCTATGGTTCGCAGCGTGGCCAATAAGGTGCTGTGACTAACAATGATGATGTTGTTTTCAAAAGCATCGAGATACAGCTGTTGATCGTGACTCACAGCAGCATTGAAAGCAGGTTCAACAGGTACAAACATCAACACAAAATCCAGGGATTCCAATCCGTACAATTGCTGATAATTTTTTGCCCCAAGCTCTTTGATGTGCTGTCTCATGCTACCGAGGTGTTCGCGTAAGGCCTGATCCTGCAGTTGTTTGTCATCTTCATTTGCAAAGCGTTCGTAGGCTGCCAGCGATAATTTGCTATCGATAACCAGGTGCTTGTTCTCGGGGAGCTGAATGATCACATCGGGCTGCAGCCGGCGGCCGTCCGGACTTTGAAACGATTGTTGAACAAGGTACTCCTGATTCTTGACCAATCCTGATTTTTCTAAAATGCTTTCCAAAATTACTTCGCCCCAATTTCCGCGGGTCTTACTCTGGCCCAAGAGGGCGTTGGTTAGATCTTGGGCTTCTTTGCTTATTCGGTTGTTGAGCTCCTGTAAATTTTTTATTTGTTCTTTCAATGAACTGGCTTCACGGATGTCTTCTTTGTGGGTTTCTTCTACTTTCCTTTCAAATGATTGCAGTTTCTCTTTTAACGGATTCAGAATAAGGCTCAGCTTTTGTTGTTGCTGTTCACTGAAGCTTTCACTATTGGTTTTGAGGATGCGGTTTGCCAGGTTCTCAAATTGCTCCTTCAGATGTTTTTCGTTTTCACTCTGTTGTTTTTCAAGGTTTTGTAAGCGCTCTTTGTAAATCAGTATCTCGCTATTCAGTTGGTGTCCAATGCGCTCTTTTTCTTGGCATTCTGATTGAAGGACTTGGTGCTCTTCCTCCAGCTTGGAATGTTCGTTCTTCAGTCGTTCCATCCATTGATGTTGCGAAGAACGATAGATTAAAAGTCCTGTTAGCGAACCGAGTGCGAATGCTACCAAGAGGTAGACAAAGCTGAAAATTTCCATATTTGCTCAATATTATGTTTTCAATTTGAATCCAAAACCCGCATTATTCCCTTCAGAAGTATTGCCCTTCAGTAGAAAAGGGAGATGGCTTTGTGCAATGATACAAATACTTTTTTGGCTCTTTCGACCATTTCAGGCGCTAATAAAAAAGCGACTTTCCGACAATTTTGAAGAATGCCCGGCACACATGAAATGGATGGATGTGCTGGCATTGGCCTACAAATACTATTACAAGAGCCCTACAGAAGATTTTTTTGGCAACAGCGCATACTTTAAAAATCAACGCAAGCAATTGCAGGCATTGAAATATCAGGAGGAAGAATCTTTTGAATGCAGCTTGAGCATTGGTGGCGACCTCCTGCCATATGCCCGATTGTTAGAAGCAGATCCTTCCCATTTTTGGTCGGAATGCGGTGGCTGGTTTTTCGGCAGTGATTTGGTGTTTGCCAATCTTGAAACCCCCATTGATTTGAACAAGCCGGTCTCTGCCGTGCCGGAAGTCATGCTCAATGACATGTATTTCAATGGAAGCGAAGCCTTTTATGACTTGTTCAGCGGAGGAGGGCATTATGATGTTTTATCCTTGGCCAACAACCACGCTCTTGATCAAGGAGTTGCCGGCTTGGAGGCCACCATGTCGCTTCTCGAGGCAAGAAATGTAGGGGGCGTTGGAGCCGCTAAAAAAGGCAGACAAGCTTGGAAATTGATCGAAAAAAATGGCTTGAAACTATCATTTCATGCCTGGACCTATTCTTTGAATAAAAGTAGTCAGTCGGCAGATCAATCAATGCAGGTAAATCATCTGCGGCTCAATCAGGCAAGAGTCGATTTGAAAGAGGTGGTCAACGAAATACAGGCCGCAAAAAAACAAGGAGCTGATTTCTCATTTTTGTATTTACACATGGGAAACGCTTATCAGTTGGTGCCTTCAGAGCATGTAAGAGCCAACTTAAAATTGCTGTGTGCAGAAAGTGGAGCCGATTTGGTGGTATGTGGCCATGGCCATAACATGCAGGTGGCCGAAGTTCTGCACGGCGTTCCGGTCTTTCATTCTTTGGGCGATTTCGTAAGTGCCGATATTTACAAGGGGTGTCGCTTCCCTCTGATGCTCAAAATTCATCTTCGAAAGAAACCCGGTGATCATGTGCTGCTTCGCTTCGAAGCCCGTCCTGCTTATCTCGATCTTCAAAATGCAGCTCAAGCAAGAATGCGCTTCTTGGAATGCAATGCACGAGACGAAGGCATCATTCGTGAACCCCAATTGAAACTTTGGTGGAAACATGCGCAAGAAGTAATGAATATCTGGTAGTGTCTGTCAAAATTTACCCAATGCGCTGCAAAAGTTTTGGTTTTTCGTATTTGGGTAACTATTTTTACGCATCATCGCTAGCGTTAAAGGAATAATAATGAGCTTGTTACGTTTTTCGTCCTTACTTGTAATTGTTATGGCATTTCAGGCCTGTACAGAGCGAGAAAAGGTTACGCTTGCCGATAACGAGGTGATTGCGCCGCACACGGTGCCAACGGTTAAAGTGGAGAATTACGTCAACCGGCTATTCATCGATCTACTCGGTAGGCAGCCAACAGATGCAGAAATGGCAGCGGAAGTGATTGCGCTGAAAAATGGAAATTTATCAGAGCGTGTTCGTTTGGAACTGATCAATAAATTGCAATGGGACACCAGTTTTCGTGAGGGAGACTCTTCTTATCACATTGCATATTGCAGGAGAATTCATGAATTGGCTAAATCTCGTCTATGCGAAGGGGCGGCGGACGGAGAGTTTACAAGATTGGCTGGTTTGGCGCGTTTCTCTTTGCGTATAGCCCGACTTGAAGGCGATTCGGTACGAGTTTATCAAGCCTTGAGCACCATCGATAGAAATTTACGTGTGGTGGAGGCCAACTATCAATACAGAAATGGTGAAATTGATATCTCCGAAGTGTTTGCGCGTATGCTCGATAATGGGGTTTACGATGTGATTAACATGAACTCCTTCAATTTTGTCAATGCCTCTTTTGATGATCTTTTCTATCGCTTTCCCACACAGGATGAATTTAGAAGGGCTTACGATATCATTGAATTCAATAAACCCGAGCAAATTTTTGGCACCTACGCCTCGAACAAAAGGGAGTATTGTGTGGCCATGACCCGCAGTCGATCATTTTTTGAGGGATTGATCGTTTGGAACTACATCCTCATGCTTGGAAGAGAGCCTTCTTCGCAAGAGTTGAGCAACCATTTCGACAAGCTATACAACAGCGGCGATTTGGCTGCACTTCAGAGTGAATTACTTAAAACAGATGAGTATGCGAATTTTTAGTCTTGGACTCATATGCTTCATGTTGTTGGCCAACTCCTGCAAAAAGGAGTATGAGACCGATTTTGAAGTGAATGAACTGCCGGTTGAGCGCACCGATTTGAATAAGAATAAAGCCAAGAGTGAGCAGCAGTTCATTTCTATTTTAAGCACCAATTTGTTACAAAAACCGGTAAGCATCGACGAAATTGTGCGCACACAACGCGTAATCGAATCGGTGGGCGATAAGTCATTGGTGAAGGAGATCATCATCAGCAATTACATGAACCGACCGGAGGTTGAAATACCTTCAGACTCATTGATGAGGGCAGATATCGAGGGATTTATCACTGAAACCTACCGCAAATTTTATGTTCGCTATCCAACTGAGCTGGAGAAGAGTTGGTTTGTCAATTTCATTGAGTCGAATCCAACGGTAACACCTGAATTGGTTTATGTCGCATTTGCCAGCAGCGATGAGTATCAATTTTATTAATGGCAAAAGAGCAGTATGAAGAGAAGAGATTTCATTAAAAAGGGAGCAGCGCTGGCAGCAGGAGGGATCGTAATGCCCTACATTTTGCCATCGGGTCGCCTATTTGCAAGAACCCAGGCAGCACTGGCCGATCATGTGATTTATGTCCTTTTTGCGGGAGGGGTGCGGCAGCAAGAGAGCATCCTTCAACGATACATAGCCGATAGCCAGAATGCTGGGGTTGAGGGCAATATCATGTACAACATTTTGGAAGGAGAAGCCCCCGACAGAAAAATAGTTTACGGAACCACTCCTGCTGGTGAAACCCCCGGAAGTCGTCCAATCCCACGCATTTTATCCACCACCCTTCAAAAACAAGGGACCCTTTTCGGCGAGCTGCGCGCAGTGAATGGCGGCCATTATGGTGGCTTAACCTCTCTGGTAACAGGTAACAGAGCCACTTCGCAAGGTTTGAAGGTCCGCCCACAGAACCCGACCATCTTCGAATATCTCAGACGCCATGCAGGTTTCAGAGCCACCGATACCTGGTTCATTGGCAATGGAATAGGTAACTCGGTACCACTGCTCAACTCAAGCGATCACCCTTCTTATGGGGTGGACTATGGGGCCAATTTCTTTGCACCACTCATCACCTTTGGTGGCGATGGTCAGCAAGTACTTTCAAATGCAAAAGTGTATCACCCTCAGGAAGAGCTCGACCCTATTTACCGGATGAAGAACTTTTTGGACAACACTTTTAGGGTTAAAAACGGCGAGATACCGGGCATCAGAAACACCGAGGAAGAAAAAATTGCCATTCGCGACTTCGTTCGAAATGTGTTCCAAAGAAAGGCGGCTGGCCAAATAGCTTACCCACCTGTTTCTGATAATGGCGATATGCAAACCATTGCCTATGCCACGGAAATATTAAGGGAATTTAAGCCCAGATTACTCGTTGTGAACATGAGCAATGTAGACGGCTGTCATTCAAGTTTTACCGGTTATCTGAAAGCTTTGCATCGCGCCGACCAGGCCGTTGGATTCTTGTGGAACTTCATCCAAAACCAAGTGCCCGAAATGGCTGGAAAAACCATCCTGATGGCAACGCCCGAGTGCGGAAGAAATCTCAACCCCAACCCCATACAGGATGAAAATGATTGGTTCGCCTACGATCATAGTGGCGACTTAAATACCAGCAGAATTTTCTCCATCATGGCAGGACCCAATGTGCCATCCGATCTGGTTGTGGGTTCAGAAAACAACCCAGTGGGCCTGGCAACCGACATGGTGCCTACCATTGCTGAAATATTTGGGGTTAAAAATGATGTGATGAATGCCGGATTCATCGATGGACAGGCAAGGTCATTGTTTGATAGAATATGATGGGAAAATTAACACTATATGGACTCATCATCACCCTTTTATTGGCGTGTTCAGATGCATACGATCAACCCAAGAATCCCTATGATCAACAAAATCCGGGAGGTTACGATCAAGTAAACCCGGAAGATGAAGAACTCGATCCGGTAAACATTCAGGCCTTGCATCGGGACATCTTTGCGCCAACCTGTGCCAATTCCGGTTGCCATGACGGCACCTTCGAACCTGATTTCAGAACGGTTGAAAGCACCTATCTCACGTTGGTGAACCAACCCATCATCAAAAACGATGAGCTCAAACCGCTATCTGCGCGGGTGGTTCCGGGCAATGCAGCGGCCTCCATGTTGCTCAGGCGAATGGAGGTCGATCTCAACGGAAACTCCGGTATCATGCCTCTCAGCGTCGATCCCGAAAGCGACTGGCTGGATCGGAAAGAAGAGTACCTCAAAAGAATTCGCCAATGGATTGATGAAGGTGCAAAGGACCAAAATGGCAATCCACCCGAAGAACTGAACTTCCCGCCACAATTGCAAGGAATGTCAGCTTTGATCAATGGCAATTTACTGAGTAGAAATGGTTTTTATAACCCCATAAATGTTCCCGCCTCAGCACAGTCGTTGGATCTGTGGTTCTCTATTTCAGATGATCGAACCGCATTGGAAAATCTGCGCGATGTTCGTGTGAATTTTTCACCCTTGATCAATCAGTTCGATTCAACCAAAGAGCAACCGCTTGCTTTGCAATCAAGCTTCCAAAGCGCTGTTGGGTTTTATCGAAAAGATGTGGATCATCAATTTCATATTCGAATCAATCCGGCAGCAATGGGGCCCGAAGGGAGCGTATTTTGGGTAAGGGTGTACCTGTCTGATGACGAAGGGAATGATTATGAAATTCCCAATGAAAATGCCCTGTTTGAATCGCGGAAGTATTTTGCAATCAGACTGGTGCCATGATGCGATTTGGATTACATACCGCCGCGGCTTTTCTGATCTCACTTCTTTTCGCTGCATGCACCACCGAAATCGTGAGCCCTGAAGTAGTCAATCCCACCCCTACATTGCGATTTTTGAGCATTGAGCCTGCAGTTGTTCGTGAATTTACCGACAGCATCGTTATCATGCTCGAATATGCGGATCAGGATGGCGATCTTGGGCATCCGGATGGTGATGTTCGAACACTCGAAATTGGTGATGCTCGATTAGAAAAGCCGGACTATTTCTATGTTCCGCCCCTTGCACCTGAAGGGCAAACCATTCCTATCAGTGGTACGCTCAAGGTGGTGATACCAAACACCTTTTTGCTGGGAACAGCCGGCAGAGAACCCACCAGTTTTGAATTGCGTATCCGCGATCGCTCCCTGAATTGGAGCAATCCCGTTGTGACAGATCCTATTGAAATCATTAGATAATACAGATTGAGGTGGCTGTTCGTCATAGCAGGTCTATTAGCTGCTGCATACGTGCAGGGGCAAACGCGCTATCCAATGGTTAATGGAAAGGTGGTGGACTGCGATGGGATTTTTGAAGATAGCAACAATGGCTTGGTGAGTGGCCGATACGACCACAATGAGCGACTCATTTATACCATTTGCGTACCGGGCGCAGATTATCTCACTTTCCAGTTCGATAGTTTTTGTACCGAAAAGGATGCGGATTACCTCGTGGTTTATAACGGAAGGGATACCAATGGCACCAAACTGGGAGGGCCTTACAGCGGGTCGGTTACCATCCCGAACATTCGTTCAACGGATTCCTGTGTTACCTTTTATTTTCAGTCAGATAAAAGCGTAAGCTGTTACGGCTGGAAAGCCCTATGGGAGTCGAAAACCTTGCCTCTTCCCAATCCGAAATTTCGGCAAGCACCCGCGCCTTCATGCAGTTCGTCGGTGATCAGGATTCGTCTCGATCAAGCTTTTCATTGCGACTCAATCGGACCAGATAATTTTACATTAGGGGGAGTGCTCCCACAGCAAATACAACAGGTCATACCCATCAATTGCAATGGCAAAAGGGAAACAGATAGTTTTGAACTGCGTTTGTCGCCCGGGTTGAATAAAGGAGGCGGATACCGACTCGACTTTGAAGCAGTGAAGTACGATTATTGTGATTCTCCATGGGCATTAAAGTCTTTTGTAAACTTCCAGCTCACGGATTGTCCGATCGATGTAGAACTCAGCAGCAATAGAGATACCATTTGCGAGGGCGAATGCACTTGGATCAATACCCTCATCACGGGAGGGGACCCCTCTTCTTACCAATTTCAGTGGAACCAAGGCATCAATCGAAAGTATGGCCCGGTGAAAGTTTGCCCTTTGTCGACCACCACTTATACGCTCAAAGTAAGTGATGCAAACAGCCTTCCTGGCCAGGATAGCATCACCATTTATGTGAAGCCCAAACCGCAATCGGTGAAAGATACAACCCTTTGTCAAAGCAACATGCCCTTCAACTTGGCAGGATCTCCATCAGGGGGGCGATGGGCCGGCAAGGGGATTTCCAATCCGCAAACCGGCAGTTATGATGCAAGACAGGCAGGGGCAGGCCTTGATACCATCACCTATTTGATCAATGGTTGCCGGGATACTTCCATTTTTACCATCAGAGCGATCAATGCGGGCAGGCCCAATACCGTTTGTCCGTCAACTTCGTCTTTCTCCTTGTGGTCGTACAGTCCCGCAGGAGGAACCTGGTCTGGCCAAAATGTGCAACCCAATGGGGTGTTCACCCCGCCTGATACAGGAAGGTTTACCGTAACTTATACATGGAACGGCTGCACGGACGATAAAGAAGTATGGGTGCTTCCCATCAGCGTTTCTTCCTATGACACGGTTTGCCTGAGCAAGCCTGTCCACGATTTGAAAGCAGATCCTCTGGGGGGGATTTGGTCAGGCCCGGGCTTGCGCAATAACTGGGATGGCAAGTTTTACCCTTCCAGAGCGGGAACTGGCGATCATATGCTCATTTATCGAAGTGGGCAATGCCGTGATACCGTGCGTATGCATGTAATCGCCATCAATGCCGGGCCCAATCTTATATCCTGCCCTTTTCAAGATTCATTCCAATTGAGTAGTTACACTCCATTGGGCGGAGTTTGGAAAGGGCGAGGCATTCAAGACACCCTCAGCAACTGGTACAATCCGGCTTTTGCACAAAGTCTATCATTTTATAACGATACCCTTGAATACGAAATTGACGGTTGTACCGCCAAGCGCGTTGTATATGTGCGACATACAAGGGTTTATGATAAATACAAGGAGTTTTGCAGAGAAGAACCTGAATTTGTATTGAATTGGGCCGCTGTTAGAAACACGCCGGGTGGCGGTCGTTGGAGCGGTGCAGGCATCAATGGAGGATTACGTTTTGAATCGGCATCGGCAGGGCCGGGCTTGCACAAACTATATTATACCGCCTATGGATGCACGGATAGCACGGAGTTTTTTGTGCATCCGCCTTCTGTGATTCAGAACGATACACAATTTTGTATTACAGATCCTGTTTATCGCTTGCATGCGGAGGAAGCTGGGGGCTATTTCAAAGGCCCTGGAGTGGTGGATAGCACCGCAGGTCTTTTCCTTGCGCTGAATGCCGGAGTGGGGCAACATACGTTGTACTACTTTTCTAAAAATGCCTGCGTAGATTCGATAATCATTCGGGTACAAGCTCGGCCTGTGGTAAAAGTGACCCCTCCAACTTATAATTATTGTCATCGCGATAGCCTATTTGGCCTAAAATTAGAGCCTGCATTTGGAGCACTTTCGCAACTGACCGGTGCGGGTGTGGTAGGGCAGGATTTCAATCCCGCCATGGCAGGAGCTGGCAATCATTGGATAAAATATAGGTATGGTACCCCAACTTGTTACAATGCTGATTCGGTTCGCTTAAGCGTGATGGCCCCATTGAGCTTAAAACTGAATGCAGAAGATGATTCGCTTTGTCCGGGTGAGAACACCCTCATACAAACGAGCTCTTCCGGTGGAATCAAAGACAATTACAACTACAGATGGCAGGATGACAGCAAGGATGCAAGCTTATTTGCAGCACCTTCAACCACCACCACTTATTGGGCGGTGCTGGAAGATGGATGCTCTGACCCAGATTCAGCAGCCATTCAGCTGCTGGTCCATCCGGCAGTGAAGGCAAACGTAACCACCTCTGAAATCCGTTGCTTTGGCAGCATGGGCTTTGCCGAAGTTGTACCTCAGCAGGCAGGAAACTTTACCACCACTTGGTTCAGCAGTCCGCCAGTGACCGGAATGCGCCTGAATGCTTCTGTGGGGCTGCGCTATCGTTTTAGTGTGAAAAACGACAACAGCGGTTGCTCGTTCGATAGTTCAGTGGTGATACCCGGATTTGAACAGATCAGGGCCTATTTCATCACCAACCCCTCTGAAAACATTTGCTTAAACAATCTGAGAAATACTCTCAACTTAATCAATTTAAGCACCGGAGGCATTCGCGGATATTGGGATATGGGTGATGGCGTACGTTATCCATATGACCCCGCGCTAAACCCTGAGCATGCCTACAGTCCGGAGAAAAGTTCATATCGAATTGTTTTGTACATTGAAAATGAAGGCGGTTGTGCTGATTCATTTGAAAGAATCATTTGCATGACAGATTCACTTTTCGCGCGGATTCCCAATGCATTCAGTCCGGATGGGGATGGAATCAATGATGAGTTTCGTCCCATGGTAATTGGTGCCACAGAATATGAATTAAGGGTGTTTAACCGATGGGGTGAATTGATGTTTCAAACCACCGATCCGCTCAAGGGATGGAATGGAGAGTACCTCGGAACCCCATGTCATAAAGGGGCTTACTTTTATACTTTGAAGTACAAGGGAAAGAAGACGGTGAATCGCCTCGATTCAGGAACACTGCTCCTTCTGCGATGAACTTATTTTTTTTAAGGGCATGCATTTGAATAATTCGAACATTCCCTTACCTTTGCAGACCTTTTTAAAAACTTATAAACAGACCACAGTGGATACTTTA